>BJGB01000023.1 GCA_014190215.1 Actinomycetes bacterium
GTCCCGCGCTGGAGATCTCGGCTGGTGATCCTCGGTTTGTTTTTGGCCTCATGCAGTTCAAGTTCTGACATTCGGGTGCCCGCGAGCACCGCCCAGCCTGATACAACCGATCCAGCCGATGTAATCTCATGGGAATCCTGCGGCGATGGTCTTGAATGTGGCTATCTAGATGTTCCCATTGACTACACCGATGAGAATTCGGCATCGACATCTTTATATCTCACCAAACATATGGCTACGAGTTCGTCACAGCGCATCGGAACCCTTCTCGTCAACCCAGGAGGGCCAGGCTTTGGGGGTTCGTTTCTCGCAGAATCAGCGGACAATATTTATTCACCAACACTCCTGAAATCTTTTGACATCGTTGCTTGGGATCCACGTGGCACTGGTCAATCAATCCCCGCCATTGACTGCACTGATGACTACGACTACTTCTTTGCAGGTGGCGACATTACGCCCGACACTGATCAAGAACGAGCCGATGGCATCGCAACATATAAAGAATTTACTGAATTGTGCTTTGAGAAGAATGGTGACCTCTTGCCCTATGTCGGCACCAATAATGCGGCCCGCGATATGGACATGATTCGCCGTGCACTTGGTGAAGACAAGATCAGTTATTTCGGTTTTTCGTACGGTAGTGAATTGGGAGCCACTTGGGCCACATTGTTTCCCGACACAGTACGAGCAGCTGTTCTTGATGGCGCATCTGATCCAGAGGCCGATTGGATCGATGGTGGGTTACAGCAAAACAAAGGTTTTGAAGAGGCAATCGCGACTTTCTTAGCGCAGTGCTCAGCGAATAGCAATTGTGCCTTTCATAACTCTGGTGATGCTGAAGGGGCTTTCGATTCTCTCATGGAGTCTCTTGACGAGAACCCAATTCCCACCACCTCTAGACGGCCAGATCTCACACGCGGGATGGCACTGACTGCAGTTGCGCGGGCAATGTATTCCGATACGTATTGGAGCGAACTTGAAATTGCACTTGCGGCTGCACAAGCTGACGACGGAAGAGGTCTGCTATCACTATTTGACGAGTATTTTCGGATGCGCCCTGACGGCTCGTACGGCAATGAACTCGAAGCATTCCTCAACATCTTGTGTGCTGACATTCCTGAACGAATGACTATTGAAGAAGCTGATTCATATGTGCCGCGATTCCAAGCCAATGCACCTCGATTCGCAGCTGGCACCACTGGTGATTACACCTGTGTGTTTTGGCCCCCCGCGCTTGACCCACGGATCACGATCACTGGTACCGGCGCAGGGCCCATCGTTGTCATCGGTACAACCGGTGATCCAGCAACACCACTCGAGGGAACTCGCAACATGGCCAACGTACTTGAGAACGGGCGACTGATCGTCGTCACCGCCGATCAGCATTTGGGATACGGCGTGAACAGTTGTGTGAATGACGCTGTTGACACTTACCTCATTGACTTGGTAGTGCCCACCGCTGAACTCGCCTGCTGATATATCTTTGGCGGAAGAGGTGGGATTTGAACCCACGGACGCTTGCACGTCGCACGCTTTCGAGGCGTGTCCCTTAGGCCACTCGGGCACCCTTCCGATATCCGAGGTTATCGGCGTGAGGCGAAGAACTGTTCCAGCAAAGTCGTTGACTCGGCGGCCAAAACTCCATGGGTGACCGGAAAGTTGTGGTTCAGACGAGGATCCGCCGACACGTTATACAAACTCGCAGTGGCACCACCCTTGAGATCGGCTGCTCCGTACACCAGCGAACCAATTCGCGCATTCAGTAAAGCTCCCGCACACATCACGCACGGTTCGAGGGTCACGACCAAGGTGCAATCCTGCAAACGCCAACGACCCAGATGTTTAGCGGCATCTTGCAAAGCCAATACCTCGGCGTGTGCCGTGGGATCCTGATAGTTCTCGCGTTCGTTATGTCGCGCGGCAATGATTTTTCCCTCATGCAGCACAACCGCGCCGACTGGAACATCGTCATGATTCAAAGCGTCACGCGCCTGCTCAAGTGCGGCCTGCATAGCAACTTCATGTATGTCGTGATCTGACATGGCGGAAGGGGTGGGATTCGAACCCACGGAGGCTTGCACCTCACACGCTTTCCAAGCGTGCCGATTCGGCCGCTCTCGCACCCTTCCAAGGTGTGCATCACACGTTCCTGTCGGATGTGGTGACGGCCAGGCGATCTGCGGCACACGAGCCAATCCGCTGAAGGCTGCTACCTTCCGGTCCTGACCTGATTCACGGGAACCCGTTGCACAGGACCCGACCGTCACCACGCCCGGCAGGTGCCGAGTGAAGCAAAGTCAGACTACCTGCCTCGGGCCCGAGCGAGACCAGTCGCCTTTTCCGATAGTCGGGGAACACCTAAGTCGGCACAGAAATGGACAAAATCATCTGTCGGACCGTCCCAATGCCAATCATCTACCTTGCCGACCGGAACATCATTGACCGTGGTCGCAATGCGACGAAACAAAAACGCCAGATCACGGTTTTCACTCAGGGCCGCAGCCAATTTGACAGCACCTCGAAGTCCAGGCACATCCCACTGCCCAGCTGCGTCGGGAATATTCTCAATATGTCCGTAGCGCGCCAAAACCGCCGAGGCTGACTTTGCTCCCCAGCCCGCAAGTCCTGGAAAACCATCGGCGGTATCGCCGACTAACCCGAGATAATCAGCAATGCCCGATGGCGGGACGCCGAATTTTTCCAGCACCGCTGCTTCGTCCACCAAACCATTTTCACCTTTGCCCATCTTGCGCCGATCAATCTGTACGACGCGTGTGCCCTTGACACATTGACCAAGATCTTTATCAGGACTCAAGATCTGCACTTGGGTCACGCGCGTATCTGCATCAGCAACAGCAGCGGCCGATGCAAGCGCGTCATCAGCTTCATACTCGACCATTGGCCATACGGTGACACCCATGGCGCGCAGTGCTTCTTCCATAATCGGAATCTGTCCGAGAATTTCTGGCTCCATGCCCTCGCTTGTTTTATAACCATCCCACAAGTCGTTACGGAAACTTTCAATCACATGATCTGAAGCCACCGCAATATAAGTCGCTCCCTCAGTCAATAACTGCAGTGTCGAATTAAGTACTCCGATCGTCGCCGCATTCGGGGCTGGAGTTGATGAACGAACCGCTTGACCGTAATGCTGGCGATATAACTCATAGGTACCGTCGACTAAATGAACGATCATAAAAACCAGCCTAGAGGACGCGTCATGCGAGATTGTTAAGAAGGCCGCACCATCTCAATCACTACTTGCCCGTGCAAAATTGCGGCCAAGGTACCGAGGGCTAGAAACGGTCCAAAGGCAATAGCCGTGCGCCGATTCGCTGTGCCGAAAATCATCAGCACGGCGCTCACTAATGCAGCGAGGATAAACCCGTACAGCAAGCCGACGAGAGCTAACCCAGGGTTCAACCAACCTAAGTACATGCCGAGCAACGGACTCATGCGCACATCACCATCACCAAGTGCTCCACGACTGAGCAGATACAGCACACTCATCACGCTCACAGAAATCACCGCACCGAGTGCCGCCATGTACATCCGCCGCGGTTGATCATCAACAATCGCCGACACACTCAACAAAACAGCACCGATAATCATCACGATGTATGTGACTTTGCGTGGTAAGCGGTGGGTGCGCAGATCAATAAAAGTCAAGACCAGCAGACCTGACATCAAAACGCAAAAAGCAGCCACAGTGACGGCGCCATCAAAGCGAATCGCCATCATCGCGAACAGGATCGCAATGGCGCATCTGATAACGAAAACAGACTCACTTGCGTTAATACTGCGATCAATCACGCCCGTCAAAAATGAACCAACGAAGAGCCCAATGAGAATCGTCATGAGGATTGCTAGCACAAAGAGGTGAGGCTAACGACGAAGGATTTGCTACTACTGAGATCAACGAAAACTCAACAAAATCTTGAGAGTTGCGATTGACACCTATAAAACGGTCAGCCTCACTCAATATCTAAACAATAGAACGCAACAAATCCGATCTAGGTCGTACCCTGATGGGAATGGAAAACGAATCTGTTGCCACCGTGCACCTCAAGCCAGAGCGAGATCGCAGCATGAAGCGATTACATCCCTGGATTCTCAGCGGTGCTATCGCGCGAGTTGAAGGTGACCCTCAGCCTGGCGACACAGTGCGCATCATCGCTGCCGGTGGTGCTGAGTTGGCAACAGCCTCCTACAGCCCATTTTCTGCACTACGGGCGCGAGTGTGGTCATTTGATCCATCCGTTGAAATCAATGCCGGATTTATCACTGGGCTCATCAACTCCTCGGTCGCCTTGCGTGCGGCACATAGTGAATTCGCCCACACTTGTCGTTTGATTTTTGGTGATGCTGATGGATTGCCAGGTTTGGTAGTTGATCGCTACGGTGAAGTTGTAGTGATGCAGATCACCACCGTTGGTATTGAGCGTTGGCGTGATGCTGTGGTCTCAACCTTGATGACAATCGATGGAGTGACATGCGTGTACGAGCGCAGCGATGGCGCTGACCGTGAACGCGAGGGTTTAACTAATCGCATTGGATTAGCCGCTGGAACTTTGCCATCAACAATTTATGCCGTAGAAGGAAACGAGAAATACAACGTCAATGTTGAAGAAGGACATAAGACGGGCTTCTATATAGATCAGCGTGATTCACGAGCGTTGGCTGGTCGTCTCTCGCGTGGTGCTCGGGTGCTCAACGTGTTTGGTTACACGGGATCATTTAGCATCGTGGCCCAACGCAATGGTGCTGCGTCTGTCACCACAGTGGAATCCTCTGGACCTGCATTGGAAATCGCTCGTCAGAACGGAGAACTCAATGGTGTGGACATCGGTGAACTCATTGAAGGTGATGCCTTTGAAGTATTGCGCCGGATGCGTGATCGTCGAGCCGAATTTGATTTGATCATCCTTGATCCACCGAAGTATGCAACCAGCACGGCACACCTTGAACGCGCCACGCGTAAGTACAAGGACATCAACTTGTTGGGAGCAAAATTGCTGGCCAAGGGTGGGCACTTGATGACTTTTTCGTGTTCGGGTGCGATGACAGCCGACTTATTCCAAAAAGTTGTTGCGGGAGCCGCCTTGGATGCCAAGCGCAAGATGCGCATCGTGCAACGCCTTGGTCAACCTATTGATCACCCAGTTCCACTGACTTTCCCCGACAGCGAATATCTCAAGGGACTACTGCTGCAAGCCGACTAAAACGCCCAGGTTTATTCCTGAACGAGTTCGATCAGGGTTCCGAAACTGCCTTTGGGGTGAATGAAAGCAACGGTGGTTCCACGGCTACCCGGCCGCGGGGCCTTGTCAATCGGCGTTGCTCCAGCAGCAATCATTGACGCCAAAGCAACTGCACAGTCAGCCACTCGATAGCCGATGTGATGCAAACCTTCACCGCGTTTTTCGATCGCCTTGGCGACCGGACTATCTGGACGAGTCGGGGTGAGAAGCTGAATATAGCTTTCGGCAACTTTCAACAGCGCCTCTTCGACGCCATCGCTTTCCACAACTTCACGATGATCAACAACTGCTCCGAAAGCACGCTGGTAATAATCAATGGCCGCTTCAAGATCATTAACGGCAATAGCAATATGGTCAATTTCGGTGAGAAGCATATTCATAGATTGCCACGAATCATCAGGCGCGGCGGAATCGGTTGATATTGGCTTCGCCAACTTTGGCTCTGAACTCAGGATCGGTGACACCGAGGCCCGCTTCGGGAGACAAACACAAAACACCCAACTTGCCTTCATGCATGTTGTTGTGCACTTGGAAAGCAGCCTCGCCAACTTCATTGAGAGCAAACGTCTGACTGAGTACTGGATGAATCATGCCTTTTGCGATCAATCGGTTGGCCTGCCACGCCTCCTGATAGTTGGCGAAGTGGCTACCTACGAGATTCTTGAGTCGCATCCAGAAATGGCGGTTGTCGAACTCCATCATGAACCCACTTGTGGCTGCACAGGTCACGATGGTGCCACCGCGCTTAGCGACATAAATTGATGCCGCAAACGTTGAACGACCAGGATGTTCAAAAACAATGTCGGGGTCTTCACCCACCAGATCACGAATGTCACCACCCAGTCGACGCCATTCACTTTCATCGTGGGTGTGTTCATCTTTCCAAAACTGATAGCCCGCCGTCTTGCGGTTGATGATGTGCTGAACACCCATATCGCGCAAGATCTGAGCCTTGTCATCACTACTGACGACACACACTGGAATCCCGCCACCGTTGAGAACATATTGCGTGGCGTAGGCGCCAATGCCACCCGTTGCTCCCCAGATCAACACGACATCGCCTTGCTTCATGGCGGCACCATTGCGACTAACCAACATGCGATAACTCGTGGAGTTACACAATGCATTGACGGCAGCTTCCTCCCACGACAAATGCGCTGGTTTGGGCATCAGTTGATTGGCCTTGACGATACTCAAATCGGCAAGTCCACCAAAGTTGGTTTCATATCCCCAAATGCGTTGATTGGCGGCCATCATTGAATCGTTGTGAGCGGTGTTGTCCTGATCGTCAAGATGATTGCAATGAACAGTGACATGATCGCCGGGCTTCCACATCCGCACCGCTGAACCAACCTTCAGCACCACACCCGAGGCATCACTGCCGAGGACTTGATACGGCTGATCGTGGCGTTTAGCCCAATCACTTTCACGCGATAAGCGCTTCATCGGGCCAAAAGTCGAAACTGGCTCAAAAATGCTTGACCACACAGTGTTGAAGTTGATGCTGCTGGCCATGACTGCCACATAGACCTCATCGGGAGCTAGTTCGGGGGTCGCCACATCGCCCACATGAACACTCTTGCGAGGATCCTTGTTTTCTGAAGCCACTCCTTCCCACATCGTGGCCTCACTCGCCAAAATATGGGCGGCTCGGTAGTTGTCGGGGATACCGAGGGCGGCAATTGTCGCCCCATCGGCCCCACTGAGAATGGCATCGCGGATTTTTTCCATACAGCGAGGTTACTCAGGAGTAGGTTCAGGGAACACTTTGCCGCCACAATAGAAGGTGACAAGTTTTCAACATCTTTACGAGAAAGAGACAATCATGGCTGGTTCATACATAGTTGCTGGAGCCCGTACCCCGATCGGCAAAATGAGCGGTGCCTTGGCGTCATTCAGTGCCGCTGAACTTGGCAGTTTCGCTATTCGCGCTGCTCTTGAGCGCGCCGGCGTGTCACCTGCAGAAGTTGATCATGTGATCATGGGCCAGGTGCTGATGGCTGGCCAAGGTCAGGTCCCGAGCCGCCAAGCTGCCGCCAAAGCAGGAATACCGATGAACGTTCCCGCCATCAACGTCAACAAAGTTTGCTTATCAGGTTTGAACTCGATCTACCTCGCTGACCAAATGATCCAAGCCGGTGACGCCGACATCGTGATCGCCGGTGGCATGGAGAGTATGACTAATGCTCCTTACATCGCCTCAGGTGCGCGTGGAGGTTTCCGTTATGGAAATACCGAGTTGAAAGACGCGATCATCGCCGACGGTTTGTGGTGTGCCTTCGACTCATGCCTCATGGGTCTTGGTACCGAGCGTTACACCGAGGGCAAGATCAGTCGTCAGCAACAAGACGAATTGGCAATGAAGAGCAATCAGCGTGCTGCTGCAGCAATTGCCGCGGGTCGTCTTGCCGACGAGATCATTCCAGTCGCCATTGCACAACGCAAAGGTGATCCACTGATTGTTTCCAACGACGAAGGCGTGCGTGCTGACACAACGATGGAAAGCCTCGGCGGACTGAAGCCAGCATTTGATAAAGAAGGCACGATTACAGCGGCAAATGCTTCGCAATTGAGCGATGGTGGCTCGGCAGTTGTGATGATGTCAGAGCGTTTCGTTAAGGATCGTGGCGTCCAGGCTCTCGGCCAAGTTGTCAGTTACGGCATGGTGGCTGGTCCTGACAACGCATCACTTTTAACTCAGCCAAGTCGGGCCATTATGAAGGCGCTGAGCAAGGTCGGAATGTCGGTCAGCGATATCAACTTATTCGAACTCAACGAAGCTTTCGCTGCTGTTGGTGTTGCGTCAATCGCTGATCTTGGTATCACTGATGACATCGTCAACGTCAACGGTGGAGCCATCGCCCTAGGTCACCCCATCGGGATGAGTGGAAACCGGGTTGCCTTGACGATTTTGCATGAACTGCGTCGTCGTGGCGGCGGCGTTGGTGCTGCAGCATTATGTGGCGGTGGCGGTCAAGGCGACGCCATCATCGTGCGTACCGTCTGATCTTCACATTTCATTTGCATTTTGGTGTCGTTTGATACGTACGTACCAATGGCGATTGACACGAGAACAAAGAACTAATCTAATGTGATGTTCTCAACGTCGTCTCATCTGCGCCTTCGTCTTGTTTTCCTGTGTTTTCTCATGCTTTTCGCAGAACTGGCATTGATTAGGTGGCTTGGCGGAAATGTTCTTTATCTTTCATATTTTTCCAACATTGTCCTCTTAGGAAGTTTTCTTGGGATCGGCCTGGGGTTCCTTTGGTCGCACCGCAGTGAACATGAGTTATTGCCTTACACCCCATTAGTTTTCGGACTGCTTATTCTTTTCGTGCACAACGTTCCAGTGAATGTACGGGCCACCGGGGGAGACCTCATCTTCTTCGGAGGAGAATTAAAGCCATCCGGTCCCCCGCGCGAAATCGCCTTACCAATTATCTTTTTTACTGTTGCCGCAATTCTTGCCTGTATCGGCAATGGCATTGCCATCACTTTTAAGAAACTCAAGAACCTTGAGGCTTACCAATTCGACCTCATCGGAAGCATATTTGGCATCACAATCTTTACAGTTCTGTCGTTTCTCGGCGCGACTCCCGTCGTCTGGGGCATCATCGTTGCTGCAATTCTCTTTTTCACGATTCGCCCACGCCAACTCCGTCAAATTGCGCTGACTCTTATCCCCCTTTTGATCATGGTTGTTACCCTCGGCATTGAGTCCCGCGACAGCAGTGTCATCTGGACGTCCTATTACAAAGCACAAACCTTTGATGTCGCTGGTCTTGGAGCCAACGATGTAGGCGTCGGGGTCCTTGTTAATGGCGTTCCACACTGGTTTCAAACTGCAAAATACGATCTCCCTATTTATCAGACGGTGTACGAACGCCGTACTGAGACGGCCCCCGTTAATAATCTTTTAGTGATTGGTGCTGGGAGTGGCAACGATGTATCAGTCGGCCTGCACGAAGGTGCTGCCCATATCGACGCTGTTGAAATTGATCGCCGTCTCTTCGAAGTCGCTCGTGATGGCCATGCCAACCGTCCCTACGACGATCCACGCGTTGATGTTCATATCAATGATGGTCGCGCCTATCTTGAACAGTCAAACAAGAAGTGGGACCTGATGATTCTTGCTCTCCCCGATTCGTTGACCTTGGTTCAAGGTGCCTCTTCTATTCGTCTAGAGAGTTACCTCTTTACTCAGGAAGCTGCCGATTCGTATCGCCAACACCTCAGTGGAAATGGGGTTTTCTCGATGTATAACTTGTATCGCGAATCGTGGCTAGTGGATCGATATGCCGCAACTCTTGAAGCAGCCTTTGGACACCCTCCCTGCGTTTCTAAACTTGATGGCGAGGCACTCGCTATTATCACAATCGGTGTCTCGCCGAACGATGTGACCTGCCCCGCAGACGATGTTTGGGCAAGCACGTCAGCAACACCAGATCCAGTAAGAGATAATCGGCCGTTCCCGTATCTCCGCACTCCATCAATTCCGAGCTTCTACTTAGTTGCACTAGCCCTCATTCTTTTTATGTCACTGTTACTAGTGCGACTAGTCGGCGGTCCACTCAAAGGTATGCGCTCTCACCTTGATCTTTTCTTTATGGGTGTTGCGTTCTTACTTCTAGAAACTAAAAATGTTGTGCAATTTGCCTTACTCTTTGGTACAACCTGGTTGGTGAATGCATTGGTTTTCGGTGGCGTGATGCTCTCTGTGCTTCTCGCGGTGATCATTTCGCAACGCGTTGTCATTAAGAAACTTCTCATTCCGTACGTGCTTCTCGGAGTCGCCATTGTCGTTGGATGGTTGATCCCTCAGAGCTCACTACTGTCCCTGGGTCTACCGCTGAGGCTTTTGACGGCTTGCGCGATTGCCTTTGCGCCGATCTTTTTGGCCAACATTATTTTCGCCCAACGGTTCCGCGACACAAGCGATTCAGCTAATGCTTTTGCGGCCAACCTCATTGGTGCGATGGTTGGAGGCGTTCTTGAATACAGCTCGCTCATCATTGGATACCGCAATCTCTTGATCGTCGCCTTACTGCTCTACATTGCGGCCGGTTACAGCGGACGACGACACTTCCGCCCAGCCATCTGACACTCGCTTTCCTGATCTTCAGGAAAGAAGCTCGCGGATTCGTTCTTTCGGACGACCCACGATCGCTTTTTTTGCGGTCACGACGATGGGTCGTTGTAAAAGTTGTTTATGTTTCACTAAAAGGGCCACGACTTGGTCTTGGGTGTGAGCATCAGCCTCAGTCAGCCCCAACTTTTTCCACATGCTGTCGCGCCGCACCAAATTGGTGAAGGGGTCTTCGAGTTTGGCGATAATTGCCCGCAAAGTTGCTGCGTCTGGGGGAGTTTTGATGTACAAAACGATCTCCGCCTCCACGCCTAATTCCTCAGCAATGCTCACGGCACTGGTACTGCTGTTTCAATGCGGGTTGTGATAAATCGTGACTTTGGGGGTTTTGGCCATATCTGACCGTACATCGGGCTGAATAACTTGACACGCAGGCGTAATATTCGTAACATAACTGTCATATCAGGGCACCGGTCCTGCAACAGGTCTTTTTCCGCCCGCACCTTTTGCAGAATTGGTGCCTTGGTCGCGTCAGGGGCCCGTTTCAGTCATCGATTGTGCGCCGGCCGTTGATGGCCCGACCCAAGGTCAACTCATCGGCATATTCAAGATCCCCGCCCACGGGCAAACCTGATGCCGGGCGGGTCACTCGAATGTTAAAAGGCTTCAGTAGGCGACCAAGATATGAGGCAGTCACCTCACCCTCAGTGTTGGGGTTTGTGCAGACAATAATCTCGGTGATCTCTTCGCTCGACAAACGCATCACTAATTCACGAATCTTCAACTGCTCGGGACCGATGCCATCAATCGGATTCATGACGCCAAGGAGGACGTGATATCGCCCACGGAATTCTCCCGTTCGTTCAAGAGCGATGATGTCGCTACTTTCTTCGACCACACATAACACTGTTGGGTCGCGTCGTGGATCAGCACAGATTGGACACAAAACATCCTCAGCAAAATTGAAACACTGCGAACAAAATCGCACCTTGGCTTTCGCGTCGGTAATTGCGCCGGCCAATCGTTCAACATCCTCGGCGGGAAGCTTCAACAAATGAAAAGCAATTCGCTGTGCTGATTTGGGTCCTATTCCCGGCATGCGTCCAAGTTGATCAATGAGAACCTGAACGGGAATGGTGTACGACGCTGCCACGCTCTATTCTTCCTCAGAGAGAAGTTCTGAACCAGGGAACGCATCAGTTAATTCGTTCTTGAGTGATGCTTTAGAAATCGTTGGCAACGCTTTCACTTCGTCGGGATCAATGAAGTCTTCTTCGGCGATCAGATCTGGGCGCACAATGGGTGCTGAACGCGCTTCAGCGAGCCGCGTTTCAACAATGACTGAGCACACACCGCCTGCTGCCTGATGAATCACACCAAGCATCTGTGGCAAATTATCTGAGACTCGTTTGGCAGACGGATCGTTGTCAACCAAAAGAACCAAGGTGCCATCTCGGTCAATCGGTTTAGCCATCTGGGCGATGGCACGACTCATCCCTTTGAGTTGTCCGATCACCGCCGTGCTCCATGTCGCTGCCGCTTGTTCAGCAGAACCAGTGCCACTCACTGCAGGAGCGGTATCAACTACAGGAGTTGGCGCAACGGCGGGCCGAACCAACGGTCCGCTCGGATCTTGAGAGGCACGACCACCTAAGACCGCCTTACCCGTCACCGGATTCACTGGAGCAGGAGCGAATGTTGGACGACTTTCCAATTCTTTTTCAAGACGTTCAATCCGCGCTAGCAAAGACTCAACGCCTGTTTGCAGTTCACGATGAACCAATCGAACGAGGGCTACTTCCAACACAACCCGTGAATCAGGAGCATTGCGCATATCGTTCATTGATAAGCCCAAAACCTCAATGATCTTGACGATACGCGGTGTTCCGAGATGGGTCGCCTGACTCGTCAAGATGGTCATTCGACTTTCAGGCAACTGCACTAATTGAGGCGCCATCTGAGTCAGAAAACAATCGCGTAAATGGCGCACGAGATCATTCACAATGGTGCGCGGATCACGACCGAAGTTCACCGTATTAGCAACCGCTGCCAACAAGCGTCCAGCATCAAATTGTATGAGTGCCTCGACAAACTCGTCAACAGGAGTCACTTCATCAAGCATTCCGCCGGTGGCCGCTGAAAGTTCTAATGCCGACAATGTGTCACGTGCTGAACCAGCACCCTGACGCAACACGGCATAAATTGCCTCATCGCTAATTTCTATCCCAGCGTCAGCAACTACCCAACGAACGTGGGCCTCTAATTCATCAATGGGTAAAAGATGAAACTGTAAATGTTGTGTACGACTACGAATTGTCTCAGCAACTTTTTCTGGATCCGTGGTAGCTAAAACAAAGACAACATGCGATGGGGGTTCTTCGAGAGTTTTCAAAAGTGCGGCTGAGGCGTTTTTTGAGAGCATGTGCACTTCGTCAAGGATGTATACCTTGTGCCGTCCCGGTGAACCAAGAGAGGCGGCGGCAATGATGTCACGAATGTCATCGACGCTGTTATTACTGGCAGCGTCAAGTTCAATGACGTCAAAACTGTTTCCCCGTTGAACCGCAAGACATGATCCACATTCACAACATGGCTCGCCCTCAATCGGCTTTTCACAGTTGAGAACTTTTGCCAGGATGCGAGCGGTTGTTGTCTTGCCAGTTCCACGCGGTCCAGAGAATAAATAAGCGTGTCCCTCACGCGAATTGATCACTGCGTTCTTCAAGGCGCGCACCACATGTTCTTGGCCTTTGAGTTCGCTGAAGCGCTGAGGCCGATATCGACGGTAGAGAGATTGGACGGCCATAACTTAAAACTGTAGTGGTGAGGTGCAGGACCTCGTGCCCCGATACAAGGAGTGCCCATATTCCGTGGGTCACGGCGAACTATCTTTAAAAGTAGTCATGTCGTCGCTCGCCTGCACCCCAACTGAAATCCGTCGCCGCAGGACGGCTCGCGCTGGCATTTTGGGGGCCTTTGTCGCCCTCAGTTCACTGTTCTTCATGGGTGCCAGTGCCGCCCACGCTGAAACAACTTTGGTTTCCTCAACCCCCGCCGACGGCGAGGAGGTCATTGCGTCTCCCGTCCAAATCGTCGCCGTTTTTAGCGCAGCGGTCCCAAATAATGCCTTTATGCAGGCAGTTTGTAATGGGCAACCAGCACCAATCGGTGTCGTGACGGTGGGCGCAGATGGCGTTTCGCTGATTGCCCCCCTCACCGCTGCCCTACCGATCGGGACATGCAACGTTTCCTACTCGGTCCCCCAGGCAGATGGCAATGTGGCCACCGGTGGCTTCTCATTCGAAGTTCTCGACCCCTCAAGCGTGGACCCAGGCGATACCAGCGCTGCCGATAGCACCGAAGGACCCGTCGATGCCCCTCCTGTGAGTGGACCTCTCGGTCTATTCCGAATGATCGCCTACGCCGCCTTGGCCGCCTTATTTGGCGGAGCGGCGCTGATCGTTTGGATATGGCCTGAAGGATTTGATGATTCAGCCACGCATCGCTATTTCAAAATCACGTGGTCAGTGGCATTTGTCAGTAGCTACGTCGTCGTGGCTTTGCAGGCTTCACTCACATCAGGCAAGTCTGTTGCCCAGACCTTGGTGCCGTTGATTTCATGGGGTGAATTATTTAAAGAAGCCAGCGGCTTAGCCGTGTTGGCGCGTTTGTTCCTCGTGATGGGATGTCTCATTTTCGCCTTTCACCCTGACCGTCTCGTTGATCCTCAATCAAAGAATCTTTCGTTGGGACTCTCGGGCGCCGCCATGGCAACTTTCGCCTTCACTCGCGCCAGTCTTGATTTTTCCATCCTTGGAACTGCGGCTGCATTGGTGCACAACCTGTCCATCGCGCTGTGGTTTGGTGGGCTTATTTTCCTCGCCCAAACGGTACTGATTGCCCCCGGTGGTGATGACCTGATGGCAGCCATCAGACATTTCTCTCGGCGCTCACTGCTGATTATTTCAGTCACCGTGATTTCGGGTGTGGTGCATCTGTATCAACTCGATGGTGGTGCAATCCTGACAAGTCGACACGGACGCTTAGTGATTTTGAAGGTCTTCGGTGTCGTCGCGATGGTGTACATCGGTGGTGCAACGCGCCAATTTATTTCTCGAGGTCTCGCGAAAAAGCGCCAACTTGATGGGCGTACCGCAGCAAAACTTCGCCGCTTTGTTCTCACCGAAGCAGCATTCGGCGTCTTTGTTCTTGCGTTGACTTCATGGTCTGTAGCGACCTTGCCTGATAAAGCCCCACCACCGGGATCTGATCGAACCGATTACGCCTTTGTCAGTGATCGTTCAGGTGGGGGATTCGATGTGCAACTGCACATGACTCCCGCCCTTGTGGGTAGAAACGCCGTGCGAATTGATGTCTATTCCCCTGGCAGTGGCTTGACCGATCTCACGGTGCAATTCAATCCCCCCACGAATAATGTCGCCAGCGTGACACTCAATGTCCCTATCGATGGCGCGGGCTCGGCAAAGTTACCCTTCAGCGAAGGTGTGCCACTGAATACCCCTGGTCTCTGGACGATCATCGTGACCGGCAACGGGCCTGATGGACCCTTGCCCTCGGTGACTTACACCGTGTCCGTTTTGGCAAATACCTCCGAGACACCAGTCAATGAAGATGTGAATGCCACAACATCCACTATTGCTGGGGGAGTCAGTTCTCCCGCCACGGTGGTCGTTCCACTAGGAGAAACGACTGTTCCTTCGTCTAGCGGTGTCCGACCAGTCACCGCCACTGTCGTGACCACAACTCCCTGAGGTCGCGCCGAGTATCGTTATCAGCGTGACTAGTAGTAACCCAATGCACGACAAACTCGCCGATCTTCTGCAGCGTAAAGAGCAGGCACTTCAACCAGGGGCCCAGCGATCAATTGAGCGCCAGCACGAAAAAGGCAAGATGCTGGCACGTGAACGACTGGACTACTTACTTGATCCGGGCTCATTTCAAGAACTTGACATGCTGGCGCGTCACCGAGCACAAGCAGCAGGACTAGAAGAGCACCCATATACGGACGGTGTTGTCACCGGTTGGGGGACTATCGACGGTCGAAAAGTTTTCGTTTTCTCGCAAGACTTCACCGTCTTTGGTGGGGCCCTCGGCGAAGTGTTCGCTGAAAAAATTCACAAACTGATGGACATGGCGTTGCGTGTTGGTGCGCCTGTCATTGGTCTCAATGACGGAGCTGGAGCGCGAATTCAAGAAGGCGTCGTTTCGCTCGCGAGTTATGGCGGAATCTTCTATCGCAATGTGCAGTCAAGCGGTGTCATCCCACAGATCTCCGTGATTCTTGGACCATGTGCTGGTGGTGCGGTGTACTCACCTGCCATGACCGACTTCATCTTCATGGTGCGCGAGAGCAGCCACATGTTTATTACGGGACCAGATGTCGTCAAGACCGTGACTGGTGAAGATGTGACTCTCGAAGAACTTGGTGGGGCAATGAGCCACGCCAGTAAGAGTGGTGTAGCAACTTTTGTTTCCCAAGATGAGAAATCATGTCTTGATGACGTCCGATTTTTGATGTCCTTTATGCCGCAAAATAATATGGAAGAGCCACCGACGATTGATACTGGCGATGATCCCGATCGTTTGTGTCCTGAATTGCGCGACATTCTTCCCGTGTCGGCCAACCAGCCGTACGACATGAAAAAAGTCATTGCATCTATCGTCGATGATGGTGAATTTTTTGAATACTTCCCACATTGGGCCAAGAGCATCATCTGTGGTTTTGTGCGCATTGATGGACACTCTGTGGGCGTCGTTGGCAACCAACCCCTATTCCTCGCTGGTGTCCTCGACATTGAAAGTGCGGAGAAGGCTGCCCGCTTTGTGCGAACCTGCGATGCCTTCAATATTCCGCTTCTGACAATGGTTGACGTACCCGGTTTCTTGCCAGGTGTCGATCAAGAATACGGCGGCATCATTCGGCACGGCGCAAAGTTGCTCTATGCATATTGCGAAGCAACTGTGCCGCGAATTCAAATCATCACCCGCAAGGCTTACGGCGGAGCGTACGTCGTGATGGATTCCAAGTCCATCGGCTCTGACTTGGCATACGCCTGGCCGACTGCCGAACTCGCGGTGATGGGACCGAACGGTGCAGTAGAAATTGTCTATCGTCGTGAACTTCAACAGGCTGCTGACCCAGTTGCTCGTCGCGCTGAACTTGTGAACGAATACACCGAAAAGTACGCCAATCCGTATGCAGCTGCCGAACGCGGTTACATCGATGACGTCATTGATCCAGCAGAAACTCGTCAGAAAATTGTGGCAGGATTTCGCATGCTGCGCACCAAGCGTGAAGAGTTGCCGCGACGCAAGCATGGCAACATGCCGCTATGAGTCATCAGGTCACGCCAACGCCGACTATTGAAGAGGCGGTTATCATCGCTGCGGCGATAGAAGCAATGTGGCCAAGGCCAGTGGTTGGGCAAGACCCAGTCGTCGCTCGACAAAATGCGTGGCGCTTCAGTGGTCGTTGGTGGGCGAGGCCAGGTGTGGCTCGCCGAGATCGCCCATAGAAAAGGTTTGTATGGAGATCACCACTGTCAGCGATGATGTGATAGTTCTCCACGATGGATGCGACGTCTATCGCTACGAAGACTTACAGCCGGCGACGCAATACACCTTTCACGGTTTGACAGTGACAACGCTTGCCCGTCCTGAAGGTGAATTACTCAGTACCTTTGCCACTGTCAATGATGTGCATTTCGGCGAAGTTGACTGTGGTGTGATTGATGATGATCCACGCGGGCCGATTCAACGTTCTCGCCCAGGCGAGATGCCTTACCCCGAAATTATGAATCAGGGAGCGTGTGCAGAAATCCTTGCTACACATCCTGCTTATGTGATTGTTAAAGGTGACCTCACCCATGCCGGGTCAGATATTGAGTTTGATGCTTTTAGAGATTGTTACGTGGGTCATTTTGCAGACAAACTGCGCGTCATTCGCGGTAACCACGATGCATATCTCGGCCAACATTTGTATGACGAAGATGTATGGATTGAGATGCCAGGAATTTGCGTGGCGTTGATGGATACCGCCATTCCCACAGAAACAACTGGGGATATCGCTGCTGGACAACTCGCTTGGCTATCTGAACGAGCGGCCTCTACTGACCTAGCAGTGTTGGTCATGGGGCATCATCAGCAATGGACTCCAGATCCCAATGGCGGAACTCGGCGCAATGAGAATTATTTCGGCATCAATCCCGACAGCAGCGATGCCCTCAATGATGTTGTCGCCAAACATCGCAACATCATTGGCTACACCGCGGGGCACACGCATCGCCATCGAGTTCGTTCAATGGCTTGTGGAGTTCCGACAATTGAGATTGGTTGTGTCAAAGACTTTCCAGGAACGTGGGCACAGTATCGGGTATATGAAGGCGGCGTGATGCAAGTTGTGCATCGCATTTCTAGTCCAGATGCGCTTGAGTGGAGTGAGCGATGCCGACATCTGTATGCAGATACCGGCATGGATTATGAGAGTTATGCATTAGGCACTTTGGCAGAACGTTGTTTTGTTTTCCCTAATCGTTCCTGAAAATTATTACACCGCGGTCAAGACACGATGCTCAATGCGCTCCAAACTTTCCCAAGCGAACTCTGGCGTCATCCCACCCATTAATGGATGAAGAAGAAGTCGACCGGTTTTGGCCAGCACAATTGCCTCGTCCACAGTGAGCACGCGATACACGCCACTTTGGCGAATGTCATCAATCGTCAAAGCACCCTTGACAGTCACGGCCGACGACTGACGCGGGCGTTGCCACGCAGCGTAACTCTGTGCATCCCATAGTGCGTGACGACCAATGATGTCCCAATCTCTTTCAGGATCGTCAGAGACATGAATAAATCCGAGTTTTTCGGGCACAGCCACAAAGCCGCCAGTAAAACCCAACTTGGCGCACTCGTCGTTATACCAATCGGCAATCATCGGGTTGCTGTCTGCTGCTGCAAATCCGATTCCAAGACGGGCAGCTAAACGTGCTGCCTTCTCACCAGAACCGCCCAACATCATCATCGGACCGCCTGGCGAAAATGGAGCGGGGGTAACTCGCAATCTGCGACCATCAATTTCCACATGTTCACCAGTGAACAATTTTTTGAGTGCGGCTACGTGATGCTCAAGAACTTCCAAGCGATCGCTGAACTTCATATCCATCATGTCAAATTCTTCTTGACGATAACCAGTGCCAAGAATGAGCATGATGCGACCGCGTGCCAGATGATCGGCAACGACGATCTGCTCAGCGAGACGTACCGGATCATGCATCGGCAACAACATCGCCGAAATAGAAATGGGCAGACGTGTCGTCGTGGCGGCGATTGCCGAAGCCATGATCATTGGCGAAGGGAGATATCCGTCGGGAGCACCGTGATGCTCACTGAGAATGACGCCTGACATACCCACTCGATCCGCCCAGCGACACATATCAAGACAGGCGTGATACTGATCGGCGCGGGTCACGCTTGAAAAATCTGGTAGTCGTAGGTCAAAGCGCAACATGTTCATTTTGGGTTCTCCATTTTTTACAATTAGCTTCTGGCGGACACTAAATTTTCTTGCTCAGCACGAATCACAGGAATGACATACTCGCCCCACTGGCGAATTGTCTCCATGGACACTTCATGTGAGACGGTGCCTAACTGACAAATCACCATAATCTCGTCAGCCCCAGCAGCAATTAACTCGCGCGCGTAACGAATGGCTTGGTGGCGATCACCATAGGCATGCTGAGGAACTTCATAAATAGTTGTTGCTGAAGGTGACGCTGGAATATTCATTTCTGAGAGTCGCGCCACCACATGCTTGGCGTCGGCTGCCATTGCCGCCACATCGTCGCCGGCGTCAACATCTAATGCTGGTGGCAAACCTGTGCCATACCAATGGTGAATAGATTCAGCAAAAAATCTCTGGCCGCGAGTTCCGATTCGCAACGCCTCATCAGCATCATCAAGGACCACGCTCGGGCACAGTGCCGACAAATGATTATTGGCGTGATCACTGACGAAGCGATCGCCGCTACGGGTAGCGATGGCTTGGTCATAAATGCCACGCAGTTCAGCGACCTCCGATGGACCACCGAAGCCCATCACCAAGGCTCCGATACCTAATTCGGCTGCCAGTTTGACAGTGTCGCGCTTTGTGCAGGCCATGAACATCGGTGGGTGTGGTGTCTGAACAGGATGGGGGTGAATCGGACGATTTGGAATCGTCATCAGATCGCTTGACCACTCGAAACGTTCCTCGCGCCAAATCTGGCTGAGAATTCGCAAGGTCTCTTCAACTTGCGGGTAGGTGTCCTGAGCTTGTACGCCGAACATACCCATTTCTTGTTGCGTGGCGCCACGACCGGCGCCCACATCAAGACGACCG
>BJGB01000024.1:0-14738 GCA_014190215.1 Actinomycetes bacterium
CGTCAGGCTCGTGGTCGGCGCATCAAACAACTCGGAGAGTGTGCAGTGCCCCTTCACGCAGTGGCAGAGATAATGGATCGCTCACTTGCCACAGCAGAACGATTGGTAGTAAATCTCGTCGACGAAGGTTTGGTGATTCGTCAAAATGGCGAACTCCTATTGCCGTAATCAACTCTTTATTAACCGCGCGTAATTGCGGCCACAATTTCTTCAAGAGCAGCGTCGGCGTAGGCCCGCATTTCGTCGTCGGTGCGATCTTGAATGGGGTGAGGTGTAAAGACTCTTGCCACATCGGGAAAACCCAAAGATCTTGACTGCGCATCGGCTGCTGAAATGAATTCAGAGGACGCCACAAATACGCCGGGAATACCCCGTCGCTCTAGATCCACGATGTCGTGCACACTGCACGACGTACAACTGCCTCAATCGGCAAGTGCTTCAATGACCACTTGGCAGTTGACGGAGATTTCGTGGCGGAGGTCGACAGGTGCCGGTTTTGTAAATGTCGGCTTTTTGTAACGCTTGACGTCGGCCCCCATCTCTGACAAACGTTCTTCGAGACGATCAATGAAAACATCGCCTCGCGCCTTGGAAATATCTAGCAATCCAACGGTGAGACCTTTGAGTGACGTTGGTCGGCCAACGCGTTCCATAGTTGAGGCTCGGCGTTCATTGGTTGGATCAAGAACGAACCTATTTACTGACGTCGTCATGCTCGCACCTCTCTAGTGACTGGTTGGCTTCCAATATCTCCGTTGGCCCAGCCCCCAATGATGGCAGAAAAAAGACCTGCGCCTCCGCCAGCGTGCACAAGTAGAAGCCCGCCGGGTCTGAACTTTGGCAAAGTCATCCCGCTGAGGTGGGTGGGCACCCCTTCGGCGATCCCATTGGCGCCTCGAATCAATTCTGATCCCGGAATCTGTAGGCGGGCATGGATTTCACTCAGTACGCGATCGCGGTCCCAGCCAGCATCGGCGTACACGCGGGCATGCTCTGGACCCATGACGACGATTGCGTCAAAAGCTAAAACTGATTTGGGATTGTGCAGAGTCCGTAGGCAAGCGGCAAAAGTATTTGTCAGACTCTCGGGGTCGCGTGCTAGTTGGTCAACAACACAACGCGGACCTTCGCCTGGGAAAACGGTGACTGCATCAGCGGTGCGCGATATGCCGCGACTCTCACTCAGTGTTGTCCATGGCGTACCAAGTTCATCCTCTGCAAAGCAAAAAGATAATTTTCCAGGATTGCCGTGAGTAGCACGATCAACTTCACCAGGACGTCCACCGCCGACATTGCGAATAATCAATTGCACGGCGCGACCAATTGTCAGGTTGGCGCGATTTCCTTGCCCAAAAACATTCATCCCGCTGTTCATTCCAATGGCGCGAGTTCCTGGGCCATTGCACACGATGACTGGACCAACGGGCATCGTTGTGGCAAGCACACCATGAATATTGAAGGTGTCGTTACAGACGGCTTCAAGTGCGGCGATCACCCATGGCAAGTACTCGGGTTTGCACCCAGCCATGACAGCATTAATGGCGACTTTTTCAACGGTAATTTCCACGAGGTCCGGTGGAACGATGGCAACAACATCTGTCGGTTGACGAGTCGTTCCGGTGAGCATGCGCATGACACGTTGTTCTGTAGGTGGCACGACAGGAAGTCCATCGGTCCAACCGCGATCAAACATTGCTTCAAACTCGTCCTCTGCGTCGGCGACCTCGACACGGCGTGCCGCAAGAGCACTTACCCCAAAGCGAACGCGTAGTTCGTCAACGAGATCAGGGTCAACGCTCAATGAACCGCAACCAGGTCGAAAATCTGGGAGTTCCACTCCCAGCGAACTGAGCCCAGTTATTTTGAGCCATTCGTCGCGCACCCAACCCACGGTGCGATCTACTTCAACTCCATCCTTAACGCGAATCACTGTAGGCACAGTTTCAATGTCGTAATGCCAACTCACAGACAAGTCTGCATCGTGACTGCGTGCAAGTGATTCAGGGAATGTTGGATCATCCTGTACATAGACCGTGATTGGAAGTGGACCGTTGATGAGTTCTTCAATGACTGGCACAACCATCACACAAGTGGCGCACTCGCGTTTGACAACGATGACGAGACCATCGGGCAGAGTAGGGCGGTTCACGATGTGCTACTCAGCAAGAAATGACAAAATAATGTCATTCACATAATCTGGCCGCTCAAGGTGAGCAAAATGTCCGGCCTTGTCAATGATCTGCATCCGCGCATTAGGCGTTAATTCGGCGGCAGCAAAATCGGCAACTTCTAGACCCATGCAGCCGTCGGTGCGCCCGTGTATGTACAGCAGGGGTTGTGGTGGAATTGTTGAGGACATATCTTGCGCGGCTTGTAATGCAGGATCGTTGTAGCCAGCGCCGAGTGTGGCGCGATAGAAACCCAGTGCTGCGGCGAGGTTCGCTGGATCACGAAGACTTGGCTTGAGGAGAGCTAACTCCTCGGTGGCGTCAAAACCTGGAGACCAGTCATCCCACAACATGTCGATATAGGCAAGGTCGTCGGCTGCGACGACGAAGTCCGAAAACGGGTGTTGAAAAAAGAACATGTACCAACTGCGCTTAATCTGTGCCAGGTTTGACAAGAAGGCAACTCCCACGGCGTTGCCAGGAGGCACAGCCATTGTCACGACTTTGGCGAAAGCATCCGGTCTGTAATTGGCGGCGATGTGTGTAATCACTGCGCCCCAGTCGTGTCCGATGATGACTGAATCAGGGCCGCCTCCGAGGGCTTCGCCTAGAGCCAAGGCGTCCATGGCCGAGGCGGCAGTCTGAAAGCGACCATCGCTTGGCACCTCCGTGGGGGCGTAACCGCGCAAGAACGGTGCTACGGCTCGATAGCCGGCGTCGGCCAATCTGGGCAGCAAATGGCGCCAGGTATGGGCTGAATCAGGGAATCCATGCAGGCAAAGAGCCAAAGGCCCAGTGTTATCCATGCCAGCTGCGAGGTAGGCGATGTCTAGATCGTTGACCCGAATTGAATGTTCCGAAATTGGGCTCATAGCGCAACGGTACTCGCCAGTGTTGACACCGCTCTACCTCAACTGCGACGAAGGTCACCTACTCTGGCCATTTCAATTACCCCCTGTTGTCACTTAGCGTTCATCTCATCGGGGAAAATCAAAACATTGAGGTCACATTCTTTGGCGTGCGCGGATCCACGCCTTGCCATGATGATGACACGAGGCGTTATGGCGGAAACACATCTTGTGTGGGTTTGAGCGCGCCTGATCAAGCACCCTTGGTTTTTGATCTCGGAACAGGATTGCGTTATTGCGGAGAAAGAGTTCCAGCGACGGGTCCCTTTCAGGGAAACTGTCTGCTGACACATATGCACTGGGATCATGTTCAGGGCCTTCCATTTTTTGTTCCGACATTGCGCGATGGAGCGCAATTTGATATCTACGGGCCGACCCAAGATGACGGTCGCACGGTGCGCGAAGTTTTTGAGTCGATCATCAAGCCTCCGATGTTTCCAGTGAGCGTCAATTCATTACCTGGGAAATTCGAATTTCATGATGTTGGTGACAGTGATTTCGTGATCGGTGATCTACAGATCAAAAGTCGTCTGGTACCACACGTCGGAAAAACTCTTGGCTTTCGCGTCACGCATCAGACAGCAAGTGTTACGTACATCTCTGATCATCAAATGCCTGCAGATGGTTCAATGGGGATCACTGATGGTGCGCGTGAACTTTGTCAAGATGCCGATCTACTAATTCACGATGCGCAGTACACGACAGAGGAGTTTGCTGGCAAGAGTGACTGGGGCCATTGCACGGTTGACTATGCGGTGTGGGTGGCAATTGAATGTGGCGTCAAAAAATTGGCGCTCTTTCACCATGACCCAACTCGTAGTGACACCGCCGTTGATGAGTTATTAGCAGCGGCTCGTCGTCGTGGTGAGAAGCACGGCGTTGAAGTATTCGCAGCCTCTGAGAACCTCGTTGTCTCTCTACCCACCAGTTCCACTAAGGGCTAGCGCACGGCGATGAGGGGATCGGCGACGATGTGACTCGTCGTCCCATTCGGTCCCACTGTATTTCCACCCCGAATAGTCACTCGGCGCATGCGACGTTCCGCATCTCCGAAATCGTCAATGGCGTAATGCATCGTCGCTCGGTTGTCCCACAGCACGACATCGCCATCGCGCCATTGATGACGCATCACAAATTCAGGTTGGGTTGCATGCTCGAATAACAACTTCAAAAGGTTGGCACTCTCGATTCGTGAGTATCCAACAATGTGACTAGTGAAACCGGGATTGACGAACAGAGATCGGCGACCTGTGCTCGGGTGTACACGCACTACTGGGTGAATGACTGGCGGAACTCTGGCCGCGTCGTCGTACAACTTTTGCGCGTCGTCACGCGACATGGCCGAGTCAAATGGTTCGCCCCAATAGGCAAGCGGTGAAATCCGGTGTACCGCTTCAAGGCCGTCCACGAGATGACGAAGGCTGGGGCTGAGGCGTTCATATGCCGTGCGCATGTCAGCCCATAAGGTGTCGCCACCTGATTCGGGCAAAACATCGGCGACCAAAACTGAGCCAGCTGGCGGAGTAGCAACGAACGTGACATCGGTGTGCCATTGAGCATTTTTGCCCCCTCGGGCTGCATCAAGTTCAAGAATTTCTGGATACTGCGGGTGACCAGGGACCACAGGATGGGCGGGTGTTGGCTCTCCGAGGGTACGGGCTAGCGCCACTTGCTCACGGTGGTCCAAAAATTGGTCGCGTAACACGACAACGAGATTCTTCTCCAGGATGTCCAGTAATTGACCGGGGGCCATATCCGAGCGCACGTCACCAGTCGATAATTCAGCACCGAAGGAGCCAGTGATGGCTTTGATCTTCCAGGTATCGGCGAAGGCGGTAGGGGTCATTGTGGGCATCAGTATGAGGTTGATAACGAGCCTACATCCGCGAAAATGATAATTGCCACAAATATGACAGGATTAGTCAGGTATTAGATACTATGTGGGCAATGAGCACGCAGATCAGCCCCATTCCCAACGAGATTGATGAGACCGATGCGGCAGCGACGGTCGCTTGGGCTCATCACGAATTCGGCAATGGACTGGTACTCACCGCCAGTTTCGAGGATCCAGTGCTGGTTCATTTGGTTGCCACCCACGCTCCAGGTGTGCCCATTGTGTTGCTTGATACCCAGTACCTCTTTGCTGAGACTCGTTGGTTGGTGGAAAACCTTCAGCAGCGTTTGAAGTTTCCGCTTGAGATCATTCGCCCACTTGATGATGTGCGTCCCGACGATCAGTGGCGATTTGATGTTGAAGGATGTTGTGCGCGCCGCAAAGTTGAGCCGCTGAATCGAGCCCTGCAGGGACGTAGCGGTTGGATTACCGGTATTCGTCGGGTTGATGGCCCGACACGTGCCGACACGCCGGTCGTTCAGTACGACGAAGTGCGTGGCCTCACAAAGATCAATCCTCTCGTGGCTTGGAGCGATGAAGATATTGAGTCTTACATCGTGAACAACGACCTCCCTCGTAACCCCCTTGTGGAGCGCGGTTATCCGTCGATCGGATGCTGGCCATGCACACGTCCAGTCGCCCCAGGTGAAGATAAACGGGCTGGACGCTGGTTTGGCCAAAACAAAACCGAATGCGGATTACACGTAACGACGAGAGCAACGACAACGTCGCAAGGACAGTCATGACAATGATCGATAGTGGAACACAAGCAACGCCTGCCGAAATCAAGCAGAGCGTGGCCGAACTCGAAGATGAAGCAATTACGATTATCCGTGAAGTTGCTGCTGAATGTCGCAATCCAGTTTTGTTGTTTTCTGGTGGAAAAGACTCAGCTGTCCTTCTACATCTAGCCGCCAAAGCCTTTCGGCCCGGCAGTTTGCCTTTCCCAGTGATGCATGTCGACACAGGACACAACTTTGATGAAGTCATCGTTTATCGCGACATCTTGGTTGAGCAATACGGAGTGAAGTTGATCGTGGCCAGCGTTCAGGAATCAATTGACTCGGGGCGCGCCGTAGAAGAAACCGGTCCACGCCCTAGTCGTAATCGTTTGCAATCGGTGACCTTGCTTGATGCCATTGCTGAGCACAAATTTGACGCAGCTTTTGGTGGAGGACGGCGCGACGAAGATAAAGCCCGTGCAAAAGAACGCATCTTGTCCTTTCGTGATCACTTCGGTCAATGGGAACCGCGTGCTCAACGTCCCGAGCCTTGGAACATGTTGAATGCCAAGATCCGCCCAGGTGAACACCTGCGTGCCTTCCCACTTTCCAACTGGACCGAACTCGATATTTGGCGCTACATAGGTATTGAAAATGTGGCATTGCCATCGATATATTTCTCACACCGTCGTACTGTGGTTGAGCGCAATGGAATGTTGCTGAGCGTTGGTGGCCCTGTCGTTCTCGAAGCAGGCGAAATGCCATTTGAAGAAATAGTTCGCTATCGCACTGTTGGTGATGCAAGTTGTACTGGTGCAGTGCGCTCAATGGCCAGCAATGTTGATGAAGTTCTTGTTGAAGTAGCGGCCGCACGAATTACCGAACGTGGCGCTACTCGTGCCGATGACAACTTCTCCGATTCAGCCATGGAAGATCGTAAGCGCGAAGGATATTTCTGATGGTTTTGCGTATCGCTACCGCAGGCTCGGTTGACGACGGTAAATCAACATTGATTGGCCGTTTGTTGCACGATACAAAAACTGTTTTCGAAGATCAGTTGTCGGCCGTTGAAAAAGCGAGCACCCGTTATGGCGACGGATCGTTGAACCTGGCTTTGCTGACTGATGGTTTGCGTGCCGAACGCGAACAAGGCATCACCATTGATGTGGCGTATCGCTATTTCGCGACGCCTAAGCGCACATTCGTTGTTGCGGACACTCCGGGTCATGCGCAGTACACCCGCAACATGGTGACTGGTGCTTCGGCATCAGATGTCGCAATCGTTTTGGTTGATGCTCGTAACGGATTGACCGAACAAACTCGCCGGCACCTGTTTGTTGCTTCACTGCTCGGAGTGAAACTCGTGATCTTGGCCGTAAATAAAATGGATCTCGTCGATTTTGATGAGGCTACATATCACCGCATCGTTGCTGAGGCGACTGCTCATGCCGACGCATTGCCAGCGCCAGTAGTTCTCAATCCGTTACCGATTTCGGCGTTACTAGGTGACAACGTTGTTGATGCTTCAACAAATATGCCGTGGTTTAAAGGTCTGCCACTACTCGACCTTTTAGAAACGATTGAAGTGCCAGGCGATCACAACGTCGGTGCTCGACTAGCGGTGCAGTGGGTCATTCGTCCGTACTCAACTGAACATCACGACTATCGCGGATTTGCGGGACGGCTCACTGGTGGGTCTTTGGCAATTGGTGACTTGATTCGGGTGCTACCTGGTGGACAGCAATCAACGGTGATCGGGATTGATCGTGGTGGAGTTCCTCAAGACACTGCTCAACCTGGTGAGGCGATCAGCATCCAGTTGGCTGACGACATTGACATAGGGCGTGGTGATGTATTGGTCGCCGCCGTCGCAAGTGAGTCCCCGATTGTGACCGACCGAATTATTGCGGACATTTCGTGGATGGTTGACAAGCCACTTGAAACTGGGAGTCGCTGGATCATTAAGCATCAGACCAGAACAGCAAAAGCGTTTGTGAGTGCGATTGAGTTGCGCCATGATGTGGCAACAGCGACGCGTAGTCCTGCCGAAAGTTTGGGTCTCAACGATTTGGGCCGCGTGCATCTCAATGTTTCAGTACCGCTAGTGATTGATAATTATGACCGCCATCGTCCCGGTGGCGCGGCAGTTTTGATCGATGAAGCAACTGGCATGACCTGTGCAGCACTCATGATTCGGGACTCCGAGTGACCAAGAACCAATTCCCGATCAACCTCAATCTTGAAGGTCGGTCGTGCTTGGTCGTGGGCGCGGGAAGAATTGGTTTGCGAAAGACCGAACAACTCCTCGCCGCAGGAGCGATTGTCACTGTGGTTGCACCAGAAGTGGTCAGTGAATTTGCTGGGCTTGCGGTCACGATTCATCAGCGCTCTTTTGAATTGGCAGACCTTGATCAACAGCGTCTGGTCATTACTGCAACGGGCAACCGAGATCTTGATCAAATGATCTTCGACACCTGTGAAGAACGAGGTATCTGGATCAACTCGGCGGATGACCCTGAGCGTTGCGCCTTCACATTGCCAGCAGTGGTGCGACGTGGCGACCTAATGGTCACGGTGTCAACTGGCGGCAACAGTCCGGCGCTCTCATCGTGGATGCGCCAAAAACTCGAAGCATTAGTCGGTCCAGAATTTGAAGAAGTTGTGAATGAGTTGGCGCAAGAGCGTGAACTCATTCATGCCGATGGTCGCAGTACCGAAGATATCAATTGGAAGCCCATCATCGAAAAGATTGTAGCGAGCCACAACATTCATATGTCATGCCCCCGTGAGTCGTTGCAGGGAACGGTGGTTAGCACATGACCGTCTATCTTGTAGGCGCCGGTCCTGGAGACCCTGAACTTTTAACAGTTCGGGCAGCACGTCTGATCGCGCAAGCTGACGTGATCGTGCATGATCGTTTGGCCGATCAGGCAATTCTTGATCTGGCACGCGTGGGAGTTGAGTTGATTGACGTTGGCAAGAAACCTGGTCGTCCGACTCCGCAAGAAATGATTAATACTTTGTTGGTGCATCTCGGTAGTCAAGGTTTGAATGTTGTTCGTCTCAAAGGCGGCGACCCGTATGTTTTCGGTCGCGGCGGGGAGGAAGCGCAAGCTTTGATTGACGCTGATATCGCATTTGATGTTGTGCCCGGAATTAGTTCAGCCATCGGCGTTCCTGCTGCAGCTGGAATTCCCGTGACACATCGTGGCGTCTCGGTTGGCTTCACGGTGGTGACTGGACATCGCGAAAAAGGTGGAGCAACGGGTATTGATTGGGAGTCACTAGCCAAGGTAGGCGGAACCATCGTGGTACTCATGGGAGTATCAGAACGAGCCGTCATTGCTGAACGGTTGATGGCCGGAGGACTTGCCGCCGATACACCCGTGGCAGCGGTGCGCTACGGAACACGACCTGAGCAGAACACATTGCGTACGACATTGGGGGAGTTGGCAGAGGCGCCGCTTGAATCTCCGAGCACGATCGTTATTGGTGCAGTAGCGGCTTTTGATTTCTCGCCAACTGCAGGCACATCGGTGTGGGCGCGGGGAGTCTGAGATGCGTCGCTCGATAGATGATCAGCCGATGGCCCAGAGTGATGTCCCACCAGGTGATGAGGATGCCACTGCAGTCTCATGGGCAATCGCAATTTGCGATGATTATGACGATGCAACACCGCGAGTTGTTCTGACAGTCGAAGAAGCGGGTCGTCCAGGAACAGGTCTGGTTGCTCATTTATCAAGTGATAGTGCTCGGCGTTTACGTGGAGCAATCCATGACGCGTTGCGCGAAGCAGGCGAAGAAGTCGGGCGTTAGAGACGCCACATGTATTACCCATTTTTGAGATTGGAAAACTGATGACAATTGCACCCGCACCACAACCCCGAGACTTAGATGCCGAGCAGATGCGCGATATCGAACGCTTTGAGATCGCTATTGGTCAATATCTAGGTGGTGAAATTGGAGAAGATGTCTTTCGGGTGATGCGTCTGAATAACGGTGTGTACGGACAGCGCCAAGGTGGCACTAACCAGATGGTTCGTATCAAGTTGCCAGCGGGAACGATTACTCCCGAACAAATGGAACTCATGGGCGTCTTAGCAACGGAGTTCTCCCGTGGATGGGGGCACATTACGACACGACAGAACATCCAATTTCACTTTGTGCAGTTGGCTCGCATTCCCGATTTGTTGCGTCGTCTGGCGGCTGTCGGTTTGACTTCGCGTGAAGCTTGTGGAGACACGGTTCGCAACGTTATGGCCTGTCACTTGGCTGGTGCTTGTCCATACGAAAAACTTGATGTCACTCCATGGGCTGAAGCAGTTCATCGTCACTTCGTGCGCAACCCATTAGGTCAACGTTTGCCGCGCAAGTTTAAGGTCAACTTCTCGGGTTGCAGCACCGACTGTGGTCAAGCAATGTTCAACGACGTCGGCGTTGTTGGCGCTACTCGTCAACGTGAAGACGGTTCAACCGAAGTCGGATTCCGTGTGTACATCGCCGGTGGACTTGGTGCCACGCCACACCCCGCTCAGTCTCTTGAAGATTTCACGAGCCGTGAAGATCTTTTGCCAACAATTGAATCCGTGTTGCGCTTGTTTGAACAAACGGGCAACCGTGACAACAAGTTACGTGCCCGTCTGAAGTGGGTTGTCGATCAACTGGGAATTGAAGAAGTGCGTCGCCGAGTCATTAAAATCCGCCATACATTGCCCGCTTCGTCCACATGGCCTGGCGGCATCCCACCAGAAGTGATCGCCGCTGGCGATGCACCTGCCGGAATGGCCACTTCAGGCGAGGTGTCTGAGGTCGGTCAAGGTGTCAGTGTGACTCTCCGTTCGTCTGATCCCTTTGCTCGTTGGGAACAGGCCAGTGTGATCCGTGGTGCAGGCAAGGGTACGGTCTCTGCAGTTGCCTACGCTGCTCTTGGTGATATTACCGCTGCGCAATTTGCCTCACTTGCAAACATCCAGCGAGCACTTGGAGCTGATGTTCGTTTATCAAATCGTCAGAATGTGGTCTTCCGCAATCTCCAAGAATCCCAGTTACGCGAATTATTTGATCGGCTTGACGAAATCGGCATGGCGCGTCCTGGTGCTGAGTTAGCGCGTGATGTGGTCGCTTGCCCAGGTTCGGACACATGCAATATTGCTGTCACCCAGTCGCGTGGTTTAGCCAAGGCCATTGGTGAGCGCCTTGAAGAAGAGGGTTTGGCTGAAGTAGGTGGAGTGCGTATCAATATTTCGGGATGCACGAACAGTTGTGGGCAACACCATGCTTCAGACATTGGCCTATTCGGAGCTGAACGGCGTGCTCATGGTCGCTCCTTGCCGGGGTATCAGTTATTGCTCGGAGGTCACGTTGGTGATGAGCAAATTCACTTTGGTGAGAAGGCTCTTCGGCTTCCGGCGAAGACAGCCCCAGAGGGAGTGGCACGAGTCGTGCGTCGCTTCGCAGAGGAGCGTCATGCTGGGGAACTCTTTGCGACATGGATGAACCGTGTTGGCGGCGCAAGCAAGATCGCTGACGGACTCCGTGACCTCGATGTCATTCCAACTCCCGAGGAGAACGAGGGTTACTTCACTGATTACGACGAAACGGGACCATTCGTTGCCGACGTCGCGGAATCAGAGTGCGCTACCTGAGGTCGGAACATCTAAGGTACATGACATGACCGATTCGCAGATCGACCCGCGCCGCTATCGAGATGTACTGGGACATTTTCCGACTGGGGTCACAGTAGTCACTGGGCTTGACTCATCGGGCGCGCCTCATGGCATGACAATCGGTTCATTTTCTTCTGTTTCGTTGGATCCACCATTGGTTGGCTTCTTTCCAGGAATGCAGTCGCATAGTTGGCCCGCAATCTCTGAGTCCGGAAAATTCTGCGTCAATATTTTGGCTGATGGTCAAGATGAACTGTGTTGGAAATTCGCCAAAGAAGCTGCTGATGGTGAGACCAGCAAATTTTCTGGTGTGGAATGGAAGCCATCAGCAAATGGCTCACCGATTCTTGCTGGCGTGATTGGCTGGATTGATTGCACGATTGAAGTTGTGTACGAAGTTGGAGATCATTTTTTTGTCGTTGGTCGTGTTCAGGACCTTGCCCAAAATGACGATGTTGCTGCTGCGATGGTCTTCTTTCGAGGCAAAGTTGCTTCGGTCAAAATGCCTACAGTTGAATAGCCTTTGATGATTGGCACCATTTCTTCGGTCATCGTCGGGGCCGTGTTCTGCGTGGCCGGTGGTTCAAAGATTGCCAGCGGTCAACGTTGGCCAATAGACGCCGTCGCCTTGGGTACGCCTGACGTACTTGTGCCCGTTGTCCCGTGGTTTGAGATCTTGTTAGGTGCGTTCTTGGTGGCGCACATCGCTCCAGTAATCACGGGGATAATTGCTCTCCTGCTGCTTGCAGTTTTTACTTTTTTAATTGTGCGTCAACTACGGCTTGGCCATCGTCCTGTGTGTGCATGTTTCGGTGCGTGGAGTTCGCGTCCATTGGGTCCTGAACATGTTTTGCGCAATGTTTTTTTGATGGCCTTGTCGCTATTGACAGTTGTCCTGTAGCGCATTGTTTTAGGTGAGAGTTATTAACAAGAAAGCGCTGACCCGCGCTTCTTCTCGCCAGCGTTCGTAACGTCCACTCGGGCCACCATGTCCAGCTCCCATTTCGGTGCGAAGGAGCAGAGGGGCATCGTTTGTTCGTAACGAACGGATCTTGGCTACCCACTTAGCCGGCTCATGGTACGCAACGCGCGGATCGTTGAGTCCACCAGTGGCGAAGATGGCTGGGTAGGAGCGGGCAGTCACATTGTCGTATGGCGAATACTGCAACATGCATGTCGCATATGGCTCAATCCGTGGATCTCCCCACTCTTCCCATTCGGTGACTGTCAAAGGTATGGATGGATCACTCATTGTCGTCACCACATCCACGAAAGGAACTTCGGCGACAACTGCATTCCATAGATCTGGGCGAAAGTTAATACATGCTCCGACCATCAAACCGCCAGCGCTACCACCGCGCACACCGATATGTCCCGCTGCAGCCCAACCGGTATCGATGACAGCGTCAGCGATTGCGTTGACATCATCAAAGGTATTGCGTTTGTTCTCAAGGCGACCATCGAGATACCAGTGCCGACCCATCTCACCACCACCGCGAGGATGGGCCAAGACCCAAGTCCAGCCGCGATCTACCAGTGACAATCGAGCGACACTAAACCATGGTGGTATGGAGATCTCGTAACTTCCGTAGGCGTAGACCATGGCAGGCGCAGTGCCGTTCGGTTGAGCATTTTTGAGACGCACGATGTCGTAAGGAACTTTCGTTCCGTCAAGTGAAGTGGCCCAGTGGCGCTGTGTCTCGTAATCACCGAGATCCATATTAGGTGTGGGTGAACGCTTCAGCATATTGCGTTCACCGGTAGCAATATTTTGTTCCCAGACTGTTGCTGGACTCACCATGCTTTCAGTTGAAAAACGTAACCATTGTGTATTCCACTCTGGATTGCTATCAAGATCCACATCATGCGGCATCTGTCCTAGATCAATGGGCATTGTTGAATAGTCGCGCAACACAATCTTTAGTTGCGGCTGCGCATTGACCCATTCATGAATCACTAGGTGGGTGGCGAAGCACTCAACGCGAGTGATGCGGTTGCCCACGACATGGGCGATCAATTCCGTCCAGGCACCAGGATCATTTTCTGGGGCTTGCATGATGCGAAAGTCAACGGCGTTGTCATTGGTCAAAACAACAAAGCAATCACCCCAATGATCAAGGTGGTATTCGAGATTTTCGCTGCGCGGGCGAACGATGACTGGTTCATGAAGACAATCACTTGCAGATATCAAACGGCATTCACTTGATGTTTTGCTGTCAGCGTCAATCACGATCCATGCACCACTACGCGTCAGATCAACTCCGACATAGAAACGCTCATCTGTTTCTTCAAAGATCCGCACGTCGTCTGATGCGGAGGTGCCTACTTTGTGGCGCCAAACGCTACTTGGGCGTTCTTGTTCGTCGTATGTGACATAGAAGAGATAGGCCGAGTCGGTACTCCACGCAGTGCCAGCCCACGATGTATCGGTGATTTCATCGGCGAGATCTATACCAGTGCGGAGATCACGAATGCGCATGGTGAAGTGCTCGCTACCGTCGGTATCGACAGCCCAAGCCAACAGATGTGCGTCAGGACTGATGTCAAAGGAACCTAATGAAAAGTATTCATGTTCATGCGCTAAAGCATTCTCATCAAGAATGATGTTTGCAGTTGCGGTATCACGTGAGAGACCCCGACAATGAATGGCATACTGTGAACCTTCTTCGGTGCGCGTGGTGTACCACCAACCATCTTTGAGAGTCGGCACGCTGGCATCGGTTTCTTGAACTCGTGATTTAATTTCGTTGAAAAGAACTTCAACTAACTCGCCATGTGGGGCAAACCACGCTTCGCAGTGTTCGTTCTCTTGCGTGAGGTAGGCAATCGTCTCTGGGTCATCGCGATTACTCATCCAGTAATACGCATCGTTTGTCGGTCCGGTGGGGCGGGGGAGGATGTGGGGCACTTGTTTGGCGACGGGGCCGCGGGAGTCAGAAGGCACGCTGTGAGGGTACGCCCGATCAGACCCTTCGAGCGTGTCGCCGTTATCCTGAGACGCAATGAGGGTGTGGATCGACCAAGATTTGTGTACTGGTGACGGACTCTGCCTTGACCATTGTCCAGATGTTTTTGTGCAACTTGAAGATGGGATCGCCTATGTTGCCGAATTGGGCTCGCCGCTCAATGATCCAGGTGGGTCAGGAAGCCTGGCTTGGGTCCCTTTGAAGAGCTACCAGGCGGTCGTGCACGCCGCCGAGGCCTGCCCTGGTGAATGTATTTTTATTGAAATGCCTGCTCAAAGCGTTGGCGAGTTGTCGCTCAGTCTCTAAAAGGTGTGACTTTTGGGTCAATTCTTTTGCCCCCACGACAGTCCAAACCTTGCATTAATTGTTACTATGACCGTAGTGTTAATTCCACTAGTTGGGTTTGTCGTTTGA
>BJGB01000024.1:14748-19535 GCA_014190215.1 Actinomycetes bacterium
ACAGGCCCTCCCAGCGTTTGGAGCCCGCAAGATGACCTCATTTGATCTCGACCTCAGCAAATACTCCCTCGGTTGGAGTGATGACGTGGAATACGCGTTCAAACCCGAAAAAGGTTTGAGTAAGCCAGTCGTCGATCAGATCTCATGGTGGAAGGGCGAGCCCAAGTGGATGACTGATTTCCGTGAGCGGAGCCTGCGTTTGTTTGAGAAGAAGCCAATGTCACCATGGTTTTCCAAGAACATGCCAGACATTGATTTTCAAGACATCTTTTATTACCTCCGTCCTGCGACCGCGCAAGTTGATGAGTGGGACGATCTCCCCGAGCAAATGAAAGCAACCTACGAGAAGTTGGGCATCCCAGAAGCCGAGCGCAAGTACTTGGCTGGTGTCACTGCGCAATATGAATCAGAAGTTGTCTTTCATCGCAATCGTGAAGATCTTGAAGCATTGGGCATTTTGTTTTGCGACATGGACACTGCGTTGCGCGAGTATCCCGAACTCATCAAGCAGTACTTCGGCACTGTGATTCCTCCAGGTGACAATAAGTTTTCTGCTTTGAATAGCGCCGTTTGGTCGGGTGGATCGTTCATCTATGTTCCACCGGGCGTTGAATGCGATATGCCGCTGCAGGCATACTTCCGTATTAACGCTGAAAATGCTGGACAGTTTGAACGCACGCTCATCATTGCCGATGAGGGCTCGAAGGTTCATTACATTGAAGGTTGCTCGGCGCCGGTGTACACCAGCGATTCGCTGCACTCGGCCGTCGTTGAAATCATCGTTAAGCCCAGCGCTCACGTGACGTACACGACGATTCAGAACTGGTCTCCCAATGTCTACAACTTGGTAACTAAGCGTGCTCGTGTTGAAGCAGAAGGCCACATGGAATGGATCGACGGCAACATCGGTTCAAAGCTCACTATGAAGTACCCAAGTGTGTACTTGGTTGGACCAAAGGCAACAGGCGAAGTGCTGAGCGTGGCTTATGCGGGCGCAGGCCAGCATCAAGACGCTGGGGCGAAGATGGTTCATGCAGCTCCTGAAACCACATCAAAGATTGTGTCGAAATCAATCAGCAAAGACGGCGGAATCACGGCATATCGCGGACTCGTGCGCGTTGATGAAGGCGCCTACGGCTGCAAGAGCCATGTGCAGTGTGATGCCTTGATTCTTGATGATCAAAGCGAAAGTCGCACTTTCCCATATATGGAAGTCGGCGAGAAAGATGCCCAGATCGGCCACGAAGCAACCGTGTCCAAGATCGCCGATGAGCAGTTGTTCTATTTGCAGAGTCGTGGTCTTTCACAAGAGCAGGCAATGGGCATGATCGTGAATGGGTTCATTGAGCCTGTGACGCGTACCTTGCCGATGGAATATGCCGTTGAGTGGAGTCGTTTGATTGAACTCCAGATGGAAGGTTCGGTCGGCTGACCCCGTTGTGGTTCTGGTGCTGGATCGTGCAATATAAGGCACGATCCAGCACCAGAACCACAACGGCTAGATTGGTTGCGTGCCGATGCATCAGGAATGCAAAAATTTTGAAAGCCGTACGTATGCCAACGGCGACACGGTACGCAAGTGCAATCTTGATTTAGCCCCTGAAGCTCCTTGGCGTTGTCCCGAAAATTGCAGTGCTTATGCCCGTCGTCCAGATGCCGGCTGGGTCTACGGATCTCTTGTACCACCCCGTAACACCCCCGAGCCGCCAGGGCTTGATGATGGGTCTGCAGCAGCGGTCCTAGACGAGGCCGAAGAGATACTCAACGCCATCGGAGCCGGGGTGCTCGCTGAGGTCCGAGCCGAACAAGCACGGGGTAAGGGAATCAAGCGATTCTTTCGACGTCGTCCAAAGGACTGAACTTGTAGGGTGAATTTCTCCTACGGCGGTAGTAATATTTACCCGTGCCCGTTCTTACCCCCGATGCGGCGCTCAGTCTTGGTGCCACCTGGTCTCAGGTTCGCCAATCCGCTCACGAGCGGGCAACTGCAGCGTCATTCCCCACTACTGACGAAGAGATTTGGCGTTATAGCCGTATCGGTGAGCTAGATCTTGCAACCTTTACCGTGGCCGAAACGCCGACGAGCATCACTGGGCTTTCCGACGCGGTGACCGTCACTCAGGTATCGGCCTCAGCAGTTGCTTTTGATGCCGCTTTCGCCGACCTCTTTAGTGAGACAACAAGTAGTGACCTGTTTAATAGTTTGAACTTGGCGCACATGGATGTGATCGTGATCTCAGTGGCGTGCGGTGTCGTGGCGAGCGAACCGATCATTGTCACTCATACTTTAAATGGCGAGGGCAATATTTATTTTCCTCGTCTCGTTATCGACGCAGCCGAAAATAGCGAAGTCACTGTTGTTGAGCGTTTCATCTCTAACGACGGTGTCCGTTCGCTTGTAGTTCCGGTTCTTGATGCTCGTGCAGCGCAATCTGCTCGGGTGCGATATTTGGCGATCAATGAACTTGGTGACAAGGCATGGCAGATTGGAGAGCATCACAGTCAAGGTCATCGCGATTCTGACACTTTGTTAGCCACTGTTGCCCTGGGTGGAGATTACGCGCGAGTGAGTACTGCGGCTCGTTTGCTTGGCCAAGGTAGCAATACTCGTCAGGTCGCCTTGTACTTTGCGGGTGGAACGCAAATGCACGATTTTCGTACTTTGCAAGAGCATGCCGCGCCGCGAACAACGAGCGATCTGTTGTTCAAGGGTGCGGTACAGGACACTGCGAAAAGTGTGTACACCGGACTCATCAAGATTCACAAGAACGCCAAGGGTTCTGTCGCCTATCAGACCAACCGTAACCTGACTTTGTCACATGGTGCTTGGGCCGAAAGCGTTCCCAACCTTGAAATTGAAACCAATGATGTGAAGTGCAGTCATGCGTCAACAGTTGGCCCGATCGACGAAGATCAGTTGTTCTATCTCGAGAGCCGCGGTGTGAATCCCGATGTTGCGCAACGGCTGGTAGTGCTTGGTTTCTTTGATGAAGTACTTGCTCAACTGCCAGTGGGTAATTTGGCCACATCGTTGCGCCAACAGGTTGCCAATAAACTCTCGATTGGAGTCGGCGCATGAGTATCGTCTGTCGCTTTGATGAAATTGAATCAGGTACTGCCAAGAAAGTCTCCGTAGATGGCGTTGCCGTTGCCTTAGTGCGAATTGGCGATGATGTGTACGCCATTGGAGATGTGTGCAGCCATGCCAACGTTTCTCTCAGTGATGGTGGTGAAGTGTGGTGCGCCGAGAAGCAACTCGAATGTCCTAAGCACGGAAGCGCATTTAGTTTGACAACGGGGCTGCCAAATACGTTCCCTGCCACACAGCCCGTACCCGTTTTTTCAGCCAGCGTTATCAATGGCGATGTACATGTTTCAGCAAAAGGATCGGCGTCATGAGCACACTTGAAATACGTGATCTTCACGCATCAGTGGGTAACAAAAAGATTCTCCATGGTGTCAACCTAAAAATTTCATCAGGCGAAGTGCACGCAGTGATGGGCCCGAATGGTGCTGGCAAGAGCACTTTGTCGGCGGTCGTGTTGGGGCGCAAGGGCTACAGCATTAGTTCTGGATCAGTACTCCTTGATGGTGTTGAAATGTTGGGATTACCGACATGGCAACGTGCAGTTGCTGGGTTGCACTTGGTGCTGCAATACCCGACTGAAGTTCCTGGTGTGATGTTGAACGATGTTTTGTCAGAGGCCTTGAAGGGCCGTGGTCGCGACGGTGACATCGCTCGCCTTGACACATTGCTCAAGACCGAAGCTGGTCGTATTCACTTTGACGAGAAGTTCTTAGATCGTCCGCTCAACGTCGACTTGTCAGGTGGCGAAAAGAAGCGCAACGAAACTTTGCAGCTGTCGATTTTGAAGCCGCTGTTTGTTATTCTCGACGAACTTGACTCGGGTCTTGACGTTGACGCATTGCGTGATTGTGCTCGCCGAGTGATGGATGCCACCGAACAGGATGGGCTCGGCGCTCTAGTGATCACTCACTACAGTCGTGTATTGGCTGAACTTCGCCCGAGCAAGATTCATATTTTGGTGAAGGGACGCATTGTTGAAACTGGTGGCCCTGAACTAGCAGATGTTCTTGAGCGAGATGGCTACGCTGCTTTCACCCCCGAAGAAAGTGTTGAAGATGCGTCGACGAGCGATCCGATGGGATTGAATTTATTTCCATGAATCTCAGCGCATGGCATGAAGATGGTCAAGGTTTGCATCGTGATTTTGAATTCGCCGATTTTGTTGAGGCCTGGACTTTCATGAACCAAGTGGCGGTCTTGGCAGAAACGATGGATCACCATCCCGACTGGAGCAATAGTTACAACACGGTGCACATCACTTTGATCAGCCACGATAAAGGTATGGTGACTGAGCGTGATCGAGGTTTGGCTGAGGCAATTGATCAGTTATTGGCTTCGGGTACTCTTTGATTTATGAGTGAAGCACTGCATCCCAACGTCGTTCGCGTGGTTGAGGCTGCGCGGGCCCTGGGGCTTGAGATTGTTCCACGGCGTTTTCCTGATGGCACCAAGACGGCGGCTGACGCAGCGGCAGCAATCGGCGTCGAACTTGGGCAGATTGTGAAGAGCCTGATTTTCGCCGTTGATGGCGAAGTGGTCTTGGCGTATGTGAGTGGTTCAAACCAACTTGATGAAAAGAAGTTGGCCTTGGCTGCTGGGGGATTGAAGTGCACTCGGGTCGATGCTGATGTTGTGCGCCAAGCCACAGGATTTCCGATTGGTGGCGTGCCTCCCTTTGGTCACAGCACTCAACTACGCG
>BJGB01000025.1 GCA_014190215.1 Actinomycetes bacterium
TTGATCTCGTGGAGCATTACGACTCGCGTGCCTATCGTTTGGTGCTTTTGCAAACTCATTATCGTGGTCCAGTGCGTATCAGCCAGGACAATATTGATGCCTCAGTCAATGCACTGTCTGGCCTTGACTCGTTCGCGGCGCGCACTGTTTCTGTTTCTTCAGGTGCTTCACCCGATGGCGACGTGATGCTTAAGTTCCGCGAGTTTATGGACAATGATCTTGATACACCTTCAGCAGTTGCGTTGTTGTTCGAAACAGTTCGTGCGGCTAACACAGCTTTGGATGCTGATGATTCACGTGCTGCGCAATTGTCTGCAGCTGTGCATGAGATATGTCAAGCCTTCGGGCTTGACCTGAAGCAGGCCGTAGCAGTGCCGCAAGATATTGCTACTAAGGCTGTGGCACTTGATGCGGCGCGTGCAGCAAAAGATTTCGCTACTGCTGATGTGCTGCGGGGCGAACTGATGGCAGCAGGATGGATTGTCGAAACCAATAAGGCTGGTACCACCGTTCGTCGCTGACGACTGGTGAATCATTGTGGTGAAGAAGGTGTTTACCCGCTCAGAAAAAACTGCCAAGGTTCCGCTCCCACAAGGCTTCGTAACTATTTGGGTGACAGTGGCCCTTGACTTAGTGGGTTTTGGAATCGTTGTTCCTATTTTGGGTCGTTATGCAGAGCGTTTCGGTGCCAGCGGTCTCGAGGTTGGATTGCTTTTCGCCTCATTCTCCCTCGCGCAGTTGGTGTGTGCTCCACTTCTTGGCCGTCTTTCCGATCGCATCGGTCGCAAACCGGTGATCATGATTTCCTTACTTGGAACTGCGGTGGGATCGTTTGTCACTGGTGCTGCTGGAACATTGTGGGTTCTTTTTCTTGGTCGTATTTTGGACGGAGCATCGGGGGCCAGTGTGGCCGTGGCTCAAGGTGCAGTGACTGACCTTGCTCCGCCCAGTGAACGTCCGCGTTTGTTGGGGCTTTTGGGCGCAGCCTTCGGCGTCGGATTTGTGGTCGGTCCGGCCCTCGGTGGCTTGGCATCTTTAGGTGGCGAGCATCTTCCTTTCTTCGTGGCGGGAACGGTGGCATTGATCAATGCTGGAGTGGCTTGGTTCCGCTTGCCTGAGACTCGTCCGGCGCGAGTTCGTGACGGAGCTCGTCTGCACAGCAGTCAAGGCACGAGCGCCAAAATTCGCCTGTGGGGTTTGGCGCTGACTGGTTTCACAGCCATCGTGGCCTTCAGTGGATTTGAAGCCACCTTCTCGCTCCTTGCCGGCAATCGTTTCAATCTGACGGAGGGAGGCATCGCAGCAATTTTTGTTGGTATCGGCGCACTCCTCGTCGTGGTGCAAGGCATTCTTATTGCACCGATCAACGCCAAACTCGGAACTCAGCGTTCATTGCAGATTGGTCTCGTTCTCAACAGCGTCGGTCTGATCATTCTGGCCTTCGCTGAATCTTGGTCAATCTTGATTGTTGCTTTGGCTTTGTTGACAGTTGGACAGGGCTTAGTCGCGCCCAACTTGTCAACTCTTGTCTCGGGTCGCGTCCCCGATCATCGTCGTGGCGAAGCACTCGGTTTTCAACAAGGCGTCAACGCCATCGGTCGGGTCAGTGGTCCAGCCTTGGCGGGTGTTCTGTATGACCATGTGTCAATCGGTTCGCCTTATCTCGTGGGTGGAGCGCTATGCGCTTTAGCCTTGCTCTTTGCAGTTGGAGTCGGAGAACAGGAATGACTCTGAACGACACGAGGTCGTCGAATCAGTCATTCGTACGTTACGAACCTGCGCTGGACGGCTTGCGTGCCATCTCGGTGATAGCGGTCATTATTTATCACGCGGGATTCACATGGCTGGGAGGAGGGTTTCTCGGCGTTGAAGTATTTTTCGTTGTTTCGGGTTTCTTGATCACATCATTATTGATCGGCGAACACCGCTCTCAAGGATCAATCAACCTGCACGAGTTTTGGATTCGTCGTGCTCGACGTTTGTTGCCAGCGCTAGTGGCAATGCTGGCTGTGATCGGATTATGGGTCATCTTTTTCGGACACCAACACGTAGCGGCCTTCAGACATGATGCGCTGCCGGGCATCTTTTATTTCTCTAATTGGTGGCAGATCTTTGCCGCTGACATTCCCTATTTCGGATTAGCGAATCCGCCTCTGTTGCGTCACCTATGGAGTTTGGCCGTTGAAGAACAGTGGTATCTCATCTGGCCAGTAGTGGCAATTTTGCTGATTAAAAGAACTTCGAGCGCACATCTCCGGCGGCGAATGGCTTATTCACTGACAGCCGTGGCACTCCTGATTTGGTTTGCCACGGCTCTCGCCAGTTTCGGGGCCGACGATGATCGTGTGAACTTTCTCTATCTGTCAACGGTGACGCGGTTTGGTGGATTACTGATTGGCGCGGCGGCGGCTTTTTGGGTGGCTTCTCACCCTCGTGGTTTTTCCATTCCCCAATGGCCCAGTCGTTTGGTGTTACCCGCATTCGCCTTGTTGCTATTGTCCTTCATCCCCTTCCATGTGGATTCACTACTGATCTATCGCGGAGGGTTGGCTCTAGTTGCTGTTTTCTCGGCACTCATCGCTCTTGAGGTCACTCTCAACCCGCGTAGTCAATTGCGTGGATTGCTCTCAATGACTTGGTTAGTGGCGATTGGAAAACGAAGTTACGGTTTATATCTTTGGCATTGGCCGATATTTGTTGCTTTTGGAGTGCGACAAGACAGAGTACGTGTTTGGCCAGCGCTATTACTGTCGATTCTGCTAGCGGAATGTTGTCTGCGTTTTGTTGAACAACCGATGCGTTCGGGTTGGTTGGGGCGCCAACGGCGGATTCTTTATCGTCCACAGCGACGACGTCCGCTGAGAATTTTCTCTGTGTTATCAGTCATTGTTTTTCTACCAACGACTGCACTCGTTGTCGGACTTCTGCGAACGCCAGCACCTATTGCTGGTCAGGGTGGGGCGGCCGTGGACTTTGATGAATCTGTACTGACAGCAACGACGGTTTTGGATAATGCCTCAACGGTTCCCGGTGGACAGATACCTGATGATGGGTCCTCCGAGTCAACGACTAGTTTAGTTCCATTTGTCATGCCACCTTTGCCACGTAAATTATTAGTTGTTGGTGACAGTCAGGGACATTCTTTAGTGATTAATCATCCCGCAGATCTTGATAAGTATTTCACCTTGATCAAGAAAACCTCATCTGGGTGTGGTCTCCTTGAAGATGGTCGAGTCATTACCCAACAGCCAAGGTTCGGTTGGTCATTTGTTGACTGTGGTTCGCCAGTGCAGCGTTGGGAAAATGCGGCACGAGTTAATCAACCCGATGTGACATTGCTCGTCACAGGTGCTTGGGATGTCTTTGATATCGAACTTGATTCGGTGACTTATGTTTTTGCAACTCCTGAGTTTGATAGCAAATGGATTGCCAATCTTCAAAGTGGTATCGATGCCATAGTGGCTCAGGGTTCGGCGATGGCCTTACTTGAGGTGCCGTGTATGAGACCCATTGATGCCGCAACGCCGGTGTTGCCAGAACGCGCGATGGATGACAGAGTTGCTCACCTCAATGATTTGTTGCGTCAAGTTGCTGCCACAAATGTCGCCACGACAACATTTATCGAAGGCCCAGACGGTTGGTGTGGGGATGAAAAAATCGCCACTGATCTCAGTCTGCGATATGACGGAATCCATGTATATCGCCAGGGGTCGAACTACATTTTTGAAACTATTTCACCGGCGTTATTGCGCGTCCCATCTTTGCGCTGAGTGAGGCAGTCAGCGGTACTCGGTGAACGTGCGTACTGCGCCGAATACTTCATCTAATGCGGCGAACACGGCGGTATTGGCGAGCAACTTTTCCTGATCGCCGTACAGACGAATGCGACCCGTGATGAAGGCCTGTTGGGCGTTGAGTTTGTCGGTGGCGACAGCGGTTGCTGTTTCCCAGTCTTGCTCGAAACGCACATCTTCTGGCTCGGCTGCGCCAGCGCCAAATGTGGCGTGTCCATCGCCGACCTGCAGGTGATATGTGACATCGCCTTCAGGACCACCAGTGACAGTTTGTGTAATACCGATTTTGTGTTCGCGGGCGAGTAAGGCAATGGCTTGGTTGGATGCAACCGCTTGGGTGAGGGCATCAATCCATTCAAGACTGAGGTAGCGAACGGCGTGAGTGCTCATAAAGTCCTAGTCTGCCAGCGAAAACAATCAGTTGTGGGTGGAGCGACGATGCCGCCAAATTTCAATCGCCATGGGAAGTACCGAGATAATGACGATCAAAATCAGTGCTATTTCAATATTGCTTTCAATCCAAGACACCTCACCTAAGAAGTAGCCAAGTGTGGTGATACCAATTCCCCAGAGCGCCCCACCGATGATGTTGTACATCACAAAAGTGCGATAGTTCATCTTGCCGACGCCAGCGACGATCGGTGCGAAGGTGCGTACGATCGGAACAAAGCGCGCCATCACGATGGTCTTTGATCCGTGCTTCTCAAGAAACGCGTGAGCCTTATCGATGTTTCTTGGATTGAAGAGCCGGCTCTGAGGCCGATCAAACAAACTTGGACCGACCTTGCGCCCAAAGAGGTAACCAACCTGGTCGCCGGTTACAGCTGCAACAAAGGTCACGAGAGCAACTATTGGCAGAGCAGGGAGAACATTACCTCCAGCGGTTGATGAAAGAAAGCCAGCGATAAAAAGCAACGAATCACCGGGAAGGAAAAACCCAATGAGTAATCCGGATTCGGCAAACACGATGGCGGCCAGTAGAACGAGCCCACCTTTGTCGAGCCACGATTCAATATCAAACAATGCGAGCATGTGATGACCTTAGTTGTTCGTAGTGTTGCAACGTCTGCACCATCAAAAGAGGCGCCCTTGCGGGCGCCTCTTTTGCAGTTCTATGAATACAACTCGTCAGTGAGCAGCAACTGTCTCTTTGCCGAGAGCAGCGATGCCGTCAGTACGACGACCTGAGAAGATCAGCGATCCAATGATGATCACAAGTGCTACTCCAGCGATGACGTAACGCGCACCATTGTCTGCCTGCGTGATAATCGCTGGGAGAATCAGCAAGGAAACCAAGTTCATGACCTTGATCAGCGGGTTCAACGCCGGACCAGCAGTGTCCTTGAACGGATCGCCGACAGTGTCACCAATGACGGCAGCCTTGTGGGATTCACTACCTTTGCCACCGTACTTACCGTCTTCGATGTACTTCTTGGCGTTATCCCAAGCCCCACCAGCATTGCTGAGGTAGTTAGCCATCAACTGACCAACCAAGATGACTGCGGCCAAGAATGCGCCGAGGGCTTTCCAGTCGATGCCGAAGCCAACAACAACGGGAGCCAGCACTGCTAACAGAGCTGGTGTGGTGAGTTCGCGCAATGACGCCTTGGTGCAGATGTCAATCACTGGGCCGTAGTCAGGCTGTTTGGTGCCGGCCATGATGCCGCCATCAGCAAACTGATTACGCACTTCTTGAACAACAACTCCAGCCGTACGACCGACGGCGCGAATTGCCAATGCCGAGAACAAGAACGGGATGGATCCACCGATCAGCAGGCCGATGAATACCTTGGGCTCGGCCACGTTGATTGCCAACTCTGGCAGTTTGAATACGCCGTCGGCAAGGTTTGTGACTCCTTCAACGAGAGGTTCTCCCAAACTGTCCTTGAGGTTCGCGCCAGCTGTCTCAATGTATGAAGCGAACAAAGCCACAGCAGCGATAACAGCAGAGCCGATGGCAAAGCCTTTGGTCACTGCCTTGGTGGTGTTGCCGACAGCGTCAAGAGCAACCATGATCTTTGCTGGTTCACCGTGGAATTCGCCAGACATTTCAGCGATTCCAGCGGCATTGTCACTGACTGGACCAAAGGTGTCCTCAGAAACAATGACACCAGTGGTGGCCAACATTCCCATGCCGCACAAGGCCACAAGGTAGAAGCTGAAAGTCAGGTTTCCGCCACCAAGACCGATCGCTGCGCCGATGGCGATAGCGATAGCGATAACGGCGTACACAGAACTCTCAAGTCCGTAGGCGGTGCCCGACAAAACAACAGTGGCAGGACCAGTTTGTGAGGACTCAGCAATTTCTTGCACGGGTCGGTAATGCGTGCTGGTGTAGTACTCGGTCAGACGGCTGACCAACTGCGCCAGGATCAATCCAATTGCCACGGCACCAAAGACGCGCCATCCGGCGCCACTCAAGAGGCGAACTTTTCCTTCGTCACCGAGAGCACCCTTATCGTTTCCGACGTAAGCCAATGCCAGCGCCAGAGTTCCGAGCAAAGTGATCACGCCAGCCACTAAGAAGCCACGGTTGATTGGCTTCAAGGCATCGGTTTCATCGTCTTTGGCCTTCACGGCAAACACGCCGAAGATTGAGGCGATCACGCCGATTGCACGGCAGGCCAAGGGGAACACCAAACCGAGGGCTGGGTTGAGACCAATGGAGTTGAAAGCGGCCACACCGAGGATGATTGAGGCCACCAAGGTGACTTCGTAACTCTCGAAGAGGTCAGCAGCCATACCAGCGCAGTCACCTACGTTGTCTCCTACGTTGTCAGCAATTGTGGCTGGGTTACGGGGGTCGTCCTCGGGAATTCCGGCTTCGACCTTTCCTACCAAGTCAGCGCCAACGTCGGCGGCTTTGGTGAAAATTCCGCCACCAACTCGCAAGAACAAAGCCAACAGTGAACCACCGAAGCCGAAGCCGATGAGGATCACAGACGAGGTGTTCTGGAAAGCCATGATGATGCCAGTGGCACCGAGCAGACCGAGACCGACGGTGAACATACCAGCCACGCCACCGGTGCGAAAGGCCACGGTGAGGGCTCGGGGCATGCTGCCACTGAGAGCGGCGGCAGCGGTACGAACGTTGCCTTGAGTTGCCAAGGTCATACCGATGTAACCCGTGAGACCTGAGGCTCCACAGCCCAAGATGAAGGCGATGGTGCGCCACAATCCAGCTTGGCCAAACGATAGAGCGACCGAGTCATCGGGCTTGAGAATTTTAGTCGATGTCACAAAGACGATGACTGCTAAGGGCACCAAGATCACCGCAATAGTCTTGAATTGACGCTTGAGATAGGCAAGAGCACCATCCTGGATCGCTTTGGCGATTTCACGCATCTTGGGTGAGCCTTGATCCTCGGCGAGGACTTTACGGACGAGGAAGAATCCAACTCCGAGGGCCATGAGCGCTGATGCTGCGGATAACCACAACACGGCCCATTCGCCACCTTTAAGAGTGAATGACTGCCATCCGCCTTCTGCGGCAAAAAGTGAGAACACTAGTTAACTCCTTGGAACACTCGGGGACGGCCCGGTTGGCCGCCCGCCACGGGCGTAATGATTGTAGATAATCCTGAGGGTTCTCAGCGACACCACGGGGGATTCCTGGAGAAAATTGTGGAATATTTCTCAGAGCTCCACAAAGAACTCGTGTGACGGTTGGCTTTACAGAGAATTTGGGTGGGGCGTACTTCAGGGTGAGAGGGTGAGAGGAGTAGCGTTTAGGCAAGTTCATCATGTGATGGGCTGTCTCAGTTCTGAAAGGCGCAGATCGTCATGGCGCAGACAACGATGAAGAGAGGGCCGGTCTCCGGCACCGCAATTGAAAGAGCGGCTCGCCGTCGGCGGCCATTTTTGATTGACCTCTACAGCACAGCCGTGGGCAAAAAGTATGTGATGGCGATTACTGGCATTGGTCTTTTGGGTTTCGTGCTGTTCCATATGATCGGCAATCTCAAGATGTACATGGGGCAATCTGACCTCAACCACTACGCGCACTTCTTGGAAAAGTTGTTGTACCCAATTCTCCCTGAGAAAGCCATGTTATGGATCTTGCGCGGTGGTCTCTTGACCATGGCGGTCTTGCATATCCATGCTGCGTATTCGTTGACTGTTCTGAACAAGCAAGCCCGCCCAGTGAAGTATCAAAGTGAGCGCGATTATCAGGTCGCAAGTTTCGCCAGTCGCACGATGCGTTACACCGGCGTCATTGTTTTGTTGTTCTTGATTTGGCATCTTCTCGATCTCACCTTCGGCGCCGGTTCAGTGAACTCATATGTCGGGACAAAAGATACTGAGGGCCTGAAGGATGTGTACGGCGCAGTTGCTTTCAGCCTGAACAGAGTTCCCGTCGCAATTTTTTATGTATTAGCCAATATCGCACTTGGTACTCACTTGTTCCACGGAGTTTGGAGCTTGTTCCAATCGCTTGGTTGGAACAATCCACGTTTTAATAAATGGCGTCGCGCTGTTGCTACCTCATTTGCCACGATCATCGTCGTTGGCAACGTTTCGTTCCCTATTGCCGTCCTCGCTGGCGTTGTCGGCTGACGGGTACTTGTTCGGAATTACTAGGAGATACTCACATGACAATCACATTCAATTCCAAAATTCCTGCTGGTGCCATTGGCGACAAATGGGCAACTTACAAAGAAGATGCCAAGTTGGTTGCGCCTGGTAACAAGCGAAAGTTCAAAGTCATAGTTGTCGGCACAGGCCTTGCCGGTGCATCAGCGGCAGCCACGATGGCCGAACTCGGTTATCAGGTCGACGTCTTTACATTTCATGATTCGCCGCGCCGTGCACACAGCATTGCCGCGCAGGGTGGAATCAACGCCGCTAAGAATTATCAGGGTGATGGCGACAGTGTGCACCGTTTGTTCTACGACACAATTAAGGGAGGAGATTTCCGTTCTCGCGAAAGTAATGTTCATCGACTCGCCGAAGTGTCTGTGAACATTATTGATCAGATGGTTGCCCAAGGAGTCCCTTTTGCTCGTGAATACGGCGGTTTGTTGGATAATCGTTCATTCGGTGGAGCACAGGTGAGTCGTACTTTTTATGCTCGCGGTCAGACAGGCCAGCAGTTGTTATTGGGTGCCTATCAGCAACTGGCGCGCCAGATCGGTCTCGGAAATGTGCGGATGTTTAACCGCACTGAACTTGTCGATGTTGTGACGGTAGATGATCGCTGTGCGGGAATCGTCACTCGCGACTTAGTGAACGGTGAGGTGGTTTCGCACGCCGCCCACGCAGTCGTGATGGCCACAGGCGGATACGGAAACGTCTTCTACCTTTCGACAAACGCGATGGCTTGTAACGTGACTGCGGCTTGGCGTGCCCATCGCAAAGGTGCGGCATTTGCGAATCCTTGTTACACGCAGATTCACCCGACCTGCATTCCACAGAGTGATCCAACCCAATCCAAGTTGACGCTGATGTCAGAATCGTTGCGTAATGACGGACGAGTTTGGGTTCCGATGAATCCTGACGAGTCTCGTTCTGCTGATCAAGTACCTGAAGCCGAACGCGATTACATTCTTGAGCGTTTGTATCCGAGTTATGGGAACTTGGCTCCACGTGACGTCTCGTCGCGGGCCGCTAAGCGTGCTGTTGATGCTGGACTCGGTGTGGGTCCGCTGAAAAATGGTGTGTACCTCGATTTCAGTGACGCAGTCAATCGTCTCGGTAAAGATGTTGTTGAAGAGCGTTATGGAAACTTATTCCAGATGTATGAGCGCATCGCTGGCGAGAATCCCTACGACGTGCCAATGCGTATCTATCCCGCCACTCATTACACAATGGGTGGTTTGTGGGTGGACTATGAACTGATGACCAATATTCCTGGTCTCTATGCCGCTGGCGAGGCCAACTTCTCTGATCATGGAGCGAACCGCTTAGGTGCTTCGGCGTTGATGCAAGGTTTGGCTGATGGCTACTTCGTTTTGCCTTACACCATTGGCAACTATCTGGCGCCGATGCTGAATAAGCCGATCCCCGGAACAGACCACCCTGCTTTCAAAGAAGCAGAGTTGGCTGCTACCGCTCGTTATCAGGGTTACGTCGACATTAAGGGTTCGCGTTCACCTGACTACTTCCATCGTGAAGTGGGGCGCATTATTTGGGATTACTGCGGCATGGAGCGCACCCAACAAGGTCTTGAAAAAGCATTGTCTGAACTGCCTGCCCTGTACGAGGAATTTCAGAAAGACCTGCGCGTCACTGGTAATGCTGAAAGCATGAATCAGACCTTAGAAAAAGCTGGACGAGTAGATGATTTCTTCCAGTTGGGCATGTTGATGTGCCGTGACGCCCTTGAACGTGAAGAGAGTTGTGGCGGTCACTTCCGCGCTGAATATCAAACAGATGAGGGTGAAGCATTACGCGACGACGAAAAGTTCGCCCATGTTGCGGCATGGGAATGGACAGGCGATCCGACGAAGTCGATTCGTCACTCTGAAGAACTCAATTTTGAAGCGATTCACCTAGCGACACGGAGCTACAAGTGAGCAACCACTTAAAGAATCTCAAACTGAAGATTTGGCGTCAGTCAGGTCCAACGGACACTGGTCATTTCGAAAACTATGTGATGGACGAGATCAGCGATGAGGCATCTTTCCTAGAAATGCTGGATGTTTTGAATGAAGGTCTCATTGGCGAAAACAAACTCCCAGTGGTCTTTGACCATGATTGCCGCGAGGGTATCTGTGGAACCTGCTCTTTGATGATCAATGGCCAGGCTCATGGGCCCGAGCGCAGTACGACAACTTGTCAGTTGCATATGCGTAAGTTCAAGAGCGGTGATGAGATTGTCATTGAACCATGGCGGGCCTCAGCCTTCCCGATCATCAAGGACTTAATGGTTGATCGTTCGGCTTTCGATCGGATTATTGAATCGGGTGGATATATCACTGCTCCGACTGGTGGCGCTCCAGATGCGAACTTGATTCCGATTCCTAAAACTGTGGCTGATGCAGCCATGGATGCCTCTCAATGCATTGGCTGTGGCGCCTGCGTCGCGGCTTGTCCCAATGGAGCAGCGAACTTATTTACTGGTGCCAAGATTGCGCATTTGAACTTGTTGCCTCAAGGCCAAGCAGAACGTTTCAAGCGCACTGAGGCGATGGTGGAAACGATGGACGAGTATTTCGGATCATGTACCAACCATGGGGAGTGCGAAGCAGCGTGTCCGAAAGAAATTTCAATTGATGTCATTGCGTTGATGAATAAGGACTATCGCAAGTCCAAATTGAAGAATCGTAAAGAAATCTCCCGAACCTAAAACTAGGGAGCGAAACCACCCTGTATGCGGGGGTTGTTTCGCCCAAGACTTATCTTCCTGCAGCGACGACGCTGTAATAACGATTTGTCGCCACCACCTCGCCGCATTCCAGAGTCAGGTCTAGGACAAGTGGACCCTCGGCAAAGGGCGCGGTGATTGTGATGTGGCCGACCAACGAGCAATCGTCGCCGGCGATATCGCCCTCCCAACGCCAGACTTGCGGGACTCCAGCAACTTCAAGTGTTGCGCACACAACGGCATCTTCTAGATTCTCGCGAAGATCACTGACAGCGTGAACAGCAATTCGTATTTCCTCGCCCGGATGCATTGCTATGGGAAGCCGATCGGCGGTGATGATGACTTGGCGGCAGGCCTCAGCGAGAGTTGTGTAAGCGAGTTTGGGCACTCGCTGATGATCAAGCACACTCCACGAAACCATGGGCATCGCATCGTTCAAAAGGAACATACAGAATCCCCCCGTCGGTCGATATTTCAGGCGACGCAAAGTTTCAATGTGATATTTGATGACATCTGATTGATAGATCTGAGTAGCTACACGCCATTCATCAAATGATGCGAATGCCCTTGGAGGTACATGCTGTTCGAAAATGCTGTACTGCAGACCGTGCTCTAATTCTAAATGTTTCCAATCGAGGTCTGGCCAAAGTGCCGTGTCAATGAAGTCCGCTGATTCAGGAATCGCCTGTGCTCCAAACTCACTGACAAAACGCACCAAACTCGGCAACTTTGCTGCCAGACCGGGCAAGTCTCTTTCGCTGCCGTGATACCAACCGAAATAAAAATGTGTATCGGCTCCATCGAGCAATGGCAGGTGGGGGAGAACGCCACTATGGGCGATGACTGGACGCGTCACATCTGCTTTTTCAAAAGCCCGCTTGATCCACCGATCCAACACACTTTTATTCCATGACGGAAGTTGATGACCAGCAATAAAAGGTAATGCGAATTTTTTTAAGTCGAATGGTTGTCCTTGACCGAGATCCCATGTGAACGGCTCATTGTGTGCGCACCAGACGATGATCGATGGATGGTGACCAAGAAGATTGACGGCTTCTTCGGCCTGACGAACTGCTTGTTTGCGAATGTGTCGGGCGTAACCCCATTGCAACGGGAAGTCCTGCCATACCAGCATTCCTAATTCATCGGCAGCGTCGTATAACTCGGGCCGTGAGATATGCCCATGGATGCGTATCAAGTCAAGACCAGCATCGCGCGCTAATTCAACATCGCGACGAAGTTCCTCGGTTGTTGCTTGACCGAGCATGGCTTTGGTCGGAGCCATATTCGCGCCTTTGAGAAATAAGCGCTCTCCATTGACCGAATAAATCCAATCATGAACCGCAACTTCGCGCAGTCCTGTGCGTCGAGTAGCGCTATGGCTGATTTGTCCATCGCAGATCACTTCAATCCGAATGTCGGTGAGATTCTGCGGGCCTAATGACCACGGCCACCACAATGCTGGATCATCGATGTCAATATCCCAGTCAAGAGTGTTGAGACCCAATGCCACAGACTTCTCTTGCTCATCAACGACCTTGTCATCAACAAAAGTAATGATGCGAATTGGGGCCTCACCGTTGCTGTCAAGGCGTGCCGTGAGCCGAAGATTGGCACGAGCCTCGCTGGCGTCGCGACATAAAACTCGTAACGCATCAATGCGCACGGGACCAGTGCGCTCAATTCGCACCCCGCGCCAAATACCGCCAGGATTAAAATTGGGATTGATGCAATCCCAATGTTGAAACACGCCAGTGATATTGCGTTTTGCTTTTTTATCGCGCTGTGGTGCACAGGTTGCGCCAATTGCCAATACATGTTCAGTGTCAAGGTCGGCCAGTGCGGTGACATCATAGGCGTGGGGAACAAAATAACCCTCCGGATCACCGAGATAGGCACCATCAAGCCACACGTCGCCTTGATAGAACAGTCCATCAAGCACGACAAAGTTGCGCTCACCATCTTCTGGCTTTTTTAAGTCAAAATCCTTGCGGTATAAAAGAGGACCGCTTTCATCGCTAAACACGCTATTGGACTGCCAATGACCCGGAACGGCAATGAGCGGCCACTCAGCATCATCCGTGTCAAGTCCCACACTCGTTCTCAATGAATCATCGGTGGCTTTGGTCACTCTCCATTGCCCAGCCAAGTCGAGAGCGGTCCACTGGCTGGCATTTTGATAAGCACTCACCTAGCAAACGGTAGTGGACGAAGTGCTCCACCATGCCCTTTGGAAGCTCGGCGTATTACTCTCAGGATATGTCTTCTACTCCTGCCCCCTCATCGGCGACTATTAGTCAACTCAAATCTTCGGGTTGGATCTCGCGTCCTATCAAAGAGGAGATCCGTCTCAACGCAGTCACCAAAATTATGGCTAAGCAACCTCTATTTGAGGGCGTGCTGGGTTATGAGGACACAGTGATGCCGCAGTTAGAAAACGCCATTTTGGCTGGCCATGATGTGATCTTTTTGGGAGAGCGAGGTCAAGCCAAGACGCGTATCATTCGCAGTCTGACGGGCTTGCTTGATGAGTGGATGCCAATCATCGCCGGTAGCGAGATTAATGATGATCCGTATAACCCAGTCTCCAAACATGCTCGCGATTTGGTTGAAGAACTCGGAGACGATGCCCCGATTTCGTGGGTTCATCGTGATCTTCGCTACGGCGAAAAGTTGGCTACTCCAGATACCTCAATCGCCGACCTCATTGGCGAGGTGGACCCGATCAAGGTCGCCGAGGGTCGGTACCTCAGTGATGAACTGACGCTTCACTACGGTCTGGTGCCGCGCACCAACCGAGGTATCTTCGCAATCAACGAACTCCCCGATTTATCTGAACGAATCCAAGTTGGCTTATTGAACATTCTTGAAGAGCGAGATGTGCAAGTGCGCGGCTACAAAATTCGCTTACCTATTGATGTGTTGCTAGTGGCATCTGCCAACCCTGAGGATTACACAAATCGTGGGCGAATCATCACCCCGCTCAAAGACCGTTTCGGAAGTCAGATCCGCACTCACTACCCACTTGAGACGGACACTGAAGTGCAGATCGTGCGCCAAGAAGCCCGCCCACCTAGTGTCGGCAATGTCACGGTCACTGTCCCCGCTTATATGGAACGTGTTGTAGCAACCTTTAGTCAGTTGGCCCGCAGCAGCAGTCAGGTGAACCAGCGCAGTGGTGTCAGCGTGCGGTTGAGTGTCAGCAACTACGAAGTGATGGCTGCAAATGCGCTGCGCCGAGGTTTGCGATTGGGCGAAACAAATGTGGTTCCGCGAGTGTGCGATCTTGAAGCATTTGCTGCTTCAACTGGCGGCAAGATTGAGATTGAAGCTCTTGAAGAAGGCCGCGAGGGGCAAGTATTACGTGATCTGATTAAAGCCTCAGTACTCACCGTCTTTCGTGAAGTTGTCAGCCCCGAATTGACTCGGGCAGTGTTGGCGAGTTTTGAAGAAGGCGCCGTTGTGCATACTGGCGAAGATGTCGGGTCCGAAGATCAAGCCATGTTGTTGGGCAATATTCCGGCCTTGCGCCCGATTGTTGATTCATTGATTGAAGGCGATGACAGTGCCGCCAGTGTGGCGGCAGCGGTTGAGTTTGTACTTGAAGGTATGCATCTCTCAAAGCGGCTGAATAAAGACACAAGCGCCACTGGTGGAGGCACCTATCGTTCGCGGACAGTGACTCCGTCGGCGATCAATTAATTATTGTTGCAATTTGCTTTCGATATCTTTGAGAGCGCTGATCAGGCGATCAGTTTCACTGCGATGCTCGTGAACTAAACGGACTAGCCAAAAGCGCATAAAACGGGCCAGCGAATAACGCACGAAGAGCGCTGTCCCTGCGATGACTAGTGCTAAACCGATTAAAGTTCCGGTTGCTAAGAATGCAATCTGATCTTCAAGGATGGCTGAACCGCTGGCTTGGAAACCACCGAAGATAGCCATACCTACGCCGGCAACGAGGCCCACAACTCCGAGAACGAGAAGCCAATGCTCTCGATCCGCGCGCGCTCCACGCAACTTCAACTCGCCGATTTCTTCGGTAAAGGTTTGAATGCGATCTTCGTTCATTTTGTTTCCTTTTCTATTCTAGGTATCTGGGGCATTGGTACTGATCAATAAAATTAAGAGCCTAAATAAGCACTGGCTAATACATCTTCGCCGATTTCAGAAGCCTTGCCGAAGGCTTGGACCTTGCCATGAGCCAGCACCACTGCCTTGTCGGCGACTCCGAGGACTGTTCGCGCAAATTGCTCCACAACCAGCACGGAAACGCCTTCGGCGGCAATGGCTGCCACTTGCTGATACAGCTCAGAAACAATCAGGGGTGCCAGACCCATTGACAATTCATCGAGTAACAGAATGACGGGATCAGTTGCTAGGGCGCGGGCCAAAGACAACATCTGCTGTTCTCCACCGGACATTGTTCCTGCCAACTGCGAACGCCGCTCTGCCAAACGTGGGAAGCGGGCGTAAGTGCTGTGTTCGATATCGGACAACTTGTGACCGCTGTAAGTAGCCATCAATAAGTTTTCTCGGACAGTCAAGTTTGGAAAGATGCCTCGACCTTCAGGGATCGTGCAAAGTCCTGCCCGAGCAAGAGCATTTGCTGAGGCACCAGTGGCATCGCGACCTGCGATCATCAATTGTCCGGCTGATGGTCGCAATATTCCGCTAGCTACTTTGATCAGTGTGCTTTTTCCAGCCCCATTAGGTCCGAGTAAAGCCACGACTTCACCGCGACCCACTGTGAGATTCACGCCGTGTAGCACCTCAATTGATCCATACGAAGCTCGTACATTTCGCAGTTCAAGAATTGGCGTGCTCACGATGGAGCTCCGAGGTACGCCTGTAAAACATGGGGATCATGTTGAATGTATTCAGGGGTGCCATGAGCGATGATCATGCCGAGATCTAAGACGTAGATGGAGTCACACACACGCATCACCAAACTCATGTCATGTTCAACGAGTAATACTCCGAGACCTTCCCCAGAAAGTTCGCGTAGAAGTTTTCCTAAGCGATCGCTTTCGCTCTCATCAAGTCCTGAGGCTGGCTCATCAAGTAATAAAAGTTGTGGCCCAGTCGCTAGTGCGCGCGCAATTTCTACTAAGCGGGCTGAACCAGTTGGTAACTCGCCAGCAGTTTGATCTGCGAGATGAGAGACTCCAACTTTCTCCAGCAAGCGATTCACTGTTGAATCAATGTTTGTTAGTGAGGCAAGTTCAGCGGCGACCCGCACATTGTCACGAACCGTCAGCGAGGCAAAAAGTTCAAGTCGCTGAAAAGTTCTTGCCAAGCCACGCTTGGCTCGACGGTGTGGACTTTCATGACTGATGTCCACGCCATTGACGCTGACGATCCCAGCGGTGGGATCTTGCATTCCACTGATGACGTTGAAGAGAGTTGTTTTGCCGGCACCATTGGGGCCAATCAGCCCTGTGATCTCTCCCGCTTGAACATCAAGGTCAACACCTCCCACGGCCATCACTCCACCAAAGCGAACCAAAACCTCGCGAATTTCAAGAAGCGCCATTAGATAGTCACCCCTAATTCGCGTTCGACATTGTCCAACTCATCAGGCGAGAGCGCCACATCAAGCCCCAAGAGATCGGGTGAGGAGTGATGGATTCTTGGAGCGTTCTCTGCAACGCGTTGAGTGCCGACGCCGAAGATCGCAACCAATAAGATCAGCGACAATAAACGCTTGCCCGTTGAATCAACTGCTTGATCCCAATCGACACCGAGGGAGACGGCCAAGCCAGTCAGGGCAATCGCACTAGCCCACCAGCGACGCTGAGAGGTTCCATCGACGATGGCGATGAGATTCGGCATGACTGCTAAAAACCAAAACACGCCACCGATGAAGAATGCCCAATGAGAGATGATGCGTGAGGCATCGAGAGCCCAAATTCCCACGCCTCCGAGTGCCGAGAAAGAAATGATTCCCCAACGATTGAGCAGAGGCCGGAATTTCTCAGAAATCTGAGAGGTTGCACCACTTGGATTGCGACCCAGAGTAATTCCAGTCAGTCCGGGCATGATCTTGGTGATGTTTTTCAGGCTCGGTACGGCGTTGGCGAGAACTGCGTTGCCCCCCAGTAACAGACCACCGAAGAGAGCGCCCCCGACTGTGCCCACTCCGCCGACAACAGCCAATAACACGATCGGTAAACTTTGTGTGAAGTCATATTGTTGGGGACTGACCTTGTCACCAGCGAGGGCACCTGCGCAAGCGGCGATCCCCGCAGAAATAGCGAAGGCTGCCAATTTGGTTTGAGTCAGATTCATGCCGAGTGTTGCCGCCGCTACGGGGGAATCTTTGAGAGCGATCAATCGGCGACCCAAACGACTTCGTCTGATCGCAATAACGCCAAGACCGAGCAGCGAAAAAGCAGTTGCACTGAGGATCAATCGACCCCGTGGGGAGTTGATATCAATAAACGGAATGTCAAGAATCGGTACGGAGATATTGCCACTCATAAAAGTCTGGCGTTGGTTGAAGATTAATTTCGTGACCAATACAGCGAAGGCTGCTGTCGACAGAGCCAAGTAAATACCCGAGAGTCGTATCGCCGGGAGAGCGACAGCGGCTCCAACAATTGCCACAATAGTGATGGCTGCCAGCAAACTGAGCAGGTTGCCATCGCCAGGCAACTTTGACATTGCAACTGCGCCAAGCCCAGCAAAAGTCAATGGAGCAAGCGACATTTGTCCGGCATATCCAGTGAGTGGCACGAGTGAAAGGGCGACGATAGCCAAAGTAAAGCCGTTGAGTAGAAACAGCGTGTTCGAACGTGTGAGCATGCCCGAAATGCCGACGACGACGACGATCAATGAGACTGCGCCGAGAACAGCAGTTTTCCAACTGGGTATTTTATTCTCTTCGCGAAATCGCACTGTCCCTGCTCTCAATCGCGACTGCGGACGAACTAGAAGGGCGACAAAGAGGACGATGGTCGGGATTGATGCACGAATACCCGATAATCCAAAACCCATAAACGATTGTGGAAACCATGAGTTATCGGAGAACTGCAGATAGTAGGCATCGAGCAATCCCAGGACTGCAGCACCCGCAAAGGTGCGAGGAAGACTTTTGAGGCCTCCGATGATGGCTGCGGCATAAGCATTGATGACCAACAGGACGAGGGGTTCAATATTTAGTTGTTGTTCGCCGGCTAACAGAATGCCAGCCAAACCAGCCAACATTGCACTCAAAGCCCAGGCAAACATTGCTACCCGATTCGGACGCCCTCCGTTTAGCTCGGTGAGTGATCGATCATCAACAACGGCACGCATCGCCACACCCATGCGAGTTCGGAATAACAACAAGCGCAATACGATGGCGACGATGATTGCACAGCCGAAAGTAATGACTTTGTGCCAACTGACATTTATTCCACCGACGTGGATTGTGTTGCCTTCGAAAAATTTTAGAAAAGCTTGACGGCTTCCATCGCTGGGCCATACCGTATTGGCCAGACCGATCATGAAGGCAAAGAGGGCGACGGTAACCGATAAACGCACAACCTCAGTTGTGCCTTGTAGTCCGCGCATCACTATTCGTTCGGTGAGAAGCCCAAACAAGGGGCAGAGAATAAACAATGTGATGAACAGCGCTAAGGGAGCTGGTAGATCCCAATCGAAACGCAATTGCCAATAGGTAAAAGCCGCCAACATTCCGGTGGCACCATGGGCCAAGTTGAAAATACCCGAAGTCGTATATGTGACAACAAGGCCACTGGCAACGACGGCGTAGATCGCGCCCGTTGACAGTCCAATGATTGTGAACGTCAGCAGTTCTTGCATCAGCAGTCAGCCTTAATCAATGGATCACCGAATTCAAGGAAGTGATTAAGGACGCGTGGGATCAAGACCAGCGGTGACATCGCCGAAATCGCCAACGATTTCTACTGACCCATTTTCGTCGCAGTGCCAACCATTGGCATTGTCATCAGCGGAGCCAAGGACTGGATAAATTCGTGTCCACTTTCCACCCTTGACACCCAAGATGGCGCCACACTTGGGAGGGTGGTTTTCAGCGGGGTTGGTTTCGCTGTGGAGTCCACCCCCGGTCCACGAAGTGATCGTTTTACCTGCAGCCAAAACGCACTCTCGTTCAAGCACGTTGTTGTTGCTGTCGAGACAAGCGTTTGCTGCGGTGGCAAACATCAAAAACGCCGAAGTTGCTTGTAATCCAAGACCGGCAATCTTCCCGTCGGGGTTATAGGTCTCCATCATGTCCAAATATGAGGTCATGCCGGGGAACTCGGCAGCCTC
>BJGB01000026.1 GCA_014190215.1 Actinomycetes bacterium
AGAAAAAAGACGAAGTACGACGGTCAACTGAGAGAGCAGGTCAGTAGCGGAATAGGTCGTTGAGGCGGTGACTCGTGAAAGTTCGGTCTCGAGCCTGAATCGACCATCAAGAACTGAGCCGATAAGCGAGTCGGGATCATGGTTTTCAAACACAGACATCCGTAAAAAACTATCGGTTTGTCAGGAATGTGTGACGGTCGCCCTCTGCAGAAAGTGCAAATACCCTGCTCTAGCAGTCAGAATAGCGATGTGAATAATGACCACGACCTACCAGTCGCACCATCTCGTCGGCGACGGATCAACATTGAAACATTGGTGATCAGTCTCGGACTGAGCATCGGCGTGCTTCTTATCGTCATTGGTGTGAACTCCGCTACGACTGGACGCGACGCACTTGGTTACCCCGATGCAATCATTGAAATTTCCCCTGCGCCTAATGATCGCCAAGTTTTGTCACAGACAGAAGTCAACGTTGATCTACAAGATGGCTATGAGGCCGTCCTTATTCTCGATGATATAGAAATTCCAACCGAACGGCTCGACACCTTAGCAAGCCAAATTGTGAAACCTGGTGAGCAAATCGTTTTGCCACCCACCGCTATTTACGATCAAGGCAACTCACGAATTCGCTTTGAGCCTACGGAGGGTGCAGTGATCGAGTCGTACACAGTCGGCGTACACCGGGTTGAAATCCTCTATTGGAGAATTGAAGACGGACGCAACTCGGCTCGCAGTTTCACGTGGACGTTCGAAGTTCTCTGATCTACTGCGGAAGTTCCCCAGTTTCGAGAACGTGCTGAAAACCAAGTTCATCAAGGATCGGTACGCCGAGTTCTTCAGCCTTGGTCAACTTGCTCGCTCCCGGTTCGCCGCCGACAACAAGTGCGAATGTTTTCTTCGACACTGAACTCGGGCTTTTCCCACCTCGATCTTTGATCGCCCGTTCCGCACCTTCACGATCGAAATCAATCAATGATCCAGTCACCACAATATTTTTTCCCACCAAGTTTTGTGGCAATCGAGAAATCTGCACGTTGCCAAACTCAACACCAGCAGTACGCATCTTTTCAATAAAGTTCTTATTCTCTGACTTAGCAAACCATGAGGTCAAGGAAGCTGCAATGACGCCACCAACCCCATCAACGGTGGCGAGATCATCTTCATTTGCATTCATAATGTCATCAAGATTGCCGAATGCCGTGGCTAATGCTTCGGACGCTCCCGGTCCAAGATGCTTGATGCCGAGGGCTGTGAGAAGTTTGGGTAACGGTCGAGTCTTTGAACCGTCGATTGCAACCACAAGTTTTTCGGCACCCTTTTGCGCAAAGCCATCAAGGGTCAGCAATTGTTCAACTGTCAGAGAATAAATATCTCCTGGATCACCCACGAGAGCAGCATCGGAAAGTTGATAAACGGTTCGCTCACCAAGTCCTTCAATGTCCATGCCACCGCGAGAAGCAAAATAGATAATCCGCTGATCACGTTGACTCGGACAATCGGTCTCCACGCAACGCATATTGACCTCACCCTCTGGTCGAAGGAGTTCACCTTTGATGGGGCACGGACACACCGAAGGAAAAACCCATGGCTCAAGGCCATCGGGGCGCAGCGCAAGAACGGGCCCCACGACTTCGGGAATGACGTCTCCAGCTTTCCGCACAGTCACTGTGTCGCCAGGTCGGACATCTTTTAGGCGTACTTGATCTTCATTGTGCAAGGTCGCCATTGCCACATTGGAACCACCCACGAAGACTGATTCAAGAACCGCGAATGGTGTCACTCGTCCAGTTCGCCCCACAGAGATCTGAATATCTTTCAATAATGTTGTGCGTTCCTCAGGAGGAAACTTAAAGGCAATCGCCCAGCGCGGGGCGCGTGCCGTGAAACCCAAAGTTTCGCGCTGCTGCAAATCATTCACCTTGATTGCCACGCCATCAATCTCGTATGGCAAAAGATGTCGATCTTTTTGCCATTTTTGGCAAAACTCTATGACTTGCGCCAGAGACTCGACCACCTCAATATTCGGATTCACAGGAAAGGAAAAATCGCGCAGAAATTCTAATGATGAATCATGAGATATGAACTCTGGGCCACCAATCACTTCACCAAGTTGGTATGACCAAAAAGCAAGGCCTCGTCCAGCAGTGACTGTCGCATCTTTTTGCCGCAAACTTCCCGCTCCCGCATTGCGCGGATTGACGGGCACGGGATCGGCTTTCTTCCCTGCCGCACTTCTCACAAGGTTCTCAGCTTCCTTGAATGCTTTGAACTTTTCAAAAGCATCAATCGGCATATACACCTCGCCACGCACTTCAAGAACATGCGGAACAGATGCCCCTGAAGCAGAGATCAATGTTGTTGGAATGGCCGCAATGGTGGCAACGTTGGCAGTGACATCTTCGCCAATACGACCGTCGCCACGAGTCGCCGCTTGCACGAGAGCGCCGTCTTCGTAACGAATACTCATAGCGAGTCCGTCAATTTTAAGTTCGCAAACGAATTGCACCATTGAGTCGGAAGGTAAACCTTTGAGGACTCGCTCGCCCCAAGCGACTAACTCACCTGCATCCATGGCATTGTCCAGGCTCGTCATCGGGACACGGTGAACGACTGCAGAAAATGTCTCAGTGACTCCCCCGCCCACTGTCTGACTGGGCGACTGCGCAGTGATCAGTTCAGGGAAAGCGAACTCAAGATCTCGTAGTTCACTTTCAAGTTCGTCATATTCTGCATCACTGATTTCGGGTACAGCGTCTTGGTAATAGCGCTGACGATGATAAGCAATCAGTGTCACCAATTCGCTATGGCGTTGAACGGAATCTTCTTTCACAACGCCTGCGATCTTGGATGTAGTTGGTCGCCCACATGACCATTCTAGATCGGGGGTGAAACAAGGGTCTAGGCACCAATGTTGAGACGTGTAGCAAGGGCCTGGGTTCGTACTCTTTCGCCGATATCTCGTACTTGAGCGTAAATCTGCTCAGCAGCATCTTCGCTGAAACTCGCCAATCCACGGGCAGGCGTGACAAGCGACTGTTGACGCAATCTCTGAGCATCACAACCTTGCTGAACGAGTTCACACCACAGAGCAGCCAACTGCTTCCACGAACGATCGGCTGAGCCCATAATCGGGGCATCCGTGCGAACAACACCCCACGCAATCATCCCGCCATTTTCCAAATATTTCGCCAACAGTCCGGCGTAACTCTTGACATGATTGCCCACTTCAATACTCAAGATCGCTGGACCTGCAGCCAACAGTGGAGTGCCATCAATACCGCTGCAACAATGCAATCCCATCAGGGCATCGTGCTCAATGATCGCTAATGCACCCGACATCAGGTCGACCGCCGTATCAGGGGCGATCGGAAACGACTCGTGCATCATCATTGCCAAATCAGGCTCATCAATGAAAACGACTTGCGGACTGTCAGGAAGGGCAGTGGCGACAAAATCATGAATATTTTGGACGTGAGTGCGCACAGCACGCACGGCCACATCAAAGGCGATACTGGCGGGGACCCCAATGCGCACTAAGGCTTGACCAAGGGTCACCGGCCCCGTGAACTGCCACTTCACTGGGCCCGTATGACCCTTGGCTACCTCAAGGAATGTCCGCAGTCCGAGGTACGCATCGTGATCAAAATCGGTGATGACATCGGCAAAGGGGTCAATCTTGTCAAGGTCAATGACGCACGAATTGTATTGACCAAATTTGATGCCGCGGATCCCCGCTACGGCCGTGGCGATCATGCCCTCGTTAGGTGAACGACGCGTGAGTGCGGGAATTGAAGGCAGGTCAGGTGTCATACGAAGCGCGAATTCGGCGCCCTCCTTCGCATCACGATGCGGAAGGCTGCCGATGCCCGTGGCGACGCCGCCCAACAAATGCTTTTTGACTGAGTTTGTTTCCATCATTTCACCACCTCCCACAACACTTTCCTAACAGGATGGAAATGTCCCGCCATCATTGGGAGACACCACCCATGCAACAATTATCCAATTCTCCGATTGCGCTCTCTAATGACACAATTAGTCGGTCGATCGGCAACGCTTAAGACATGGCCTTGAAGACACGGATGGATCTCAATCGAAGTCTTCAAATGGCGGCGAGAGTGAGCGTCGTCGCCCTCGGACTCACCGTGCCTCTTCTTGATCAAGCCATCGCCGACTATGCCACCCTGGCTGGCACTGCAACCCGGATCGCCTTGTGGACGCTGTGGGCGGTCTCTTTTTTGTGCATCTTGGTTCCATCCTGCACTGCGCTGACATGCCTGCGTTTAGCCGCACCCAGCAACCTTGCTCTCGTTCTTTTCACCACTCTTGCGACGGATTCTTGGAGTCCTCGTTCTTTAGTGAGCGTCATGCTGAGTTTGATTTGTGTCTCCACTGTTTTCAGTGCCGAGGTGGGAAACGCTTTTGCGCAGCTCTCGGCTTATGGAGATGAGCGAAGGTTTTTACTTCGCTGCCCGACCGATATGGTCATCGTGCAATGTCTGATGTGGACATTATGGGTGGGCACTGCGATCACAGCAGTCTCATTTTTCAATGATGAGAATTGGATTGCAGGAACAGTTTTCGCGCTCCTCACAGTGGCACTGAGTTATATCTTGCCATCTCGCTTTCATCGCTTCTCACGGCGGTGGCTCGTTGGTGTACCTGCGGGAGTGGTGATCCACGACTCATTTGCACTGGCGGAAACCGCGATGTTTATGAAACAAAGCATTGCTCACATCGGGATCGAAACCAATAGCGAGAATTCAGAAGCAGCAGATCTCAGCGGGGGTTGTCGCGGACCAAGTATCACCATTGCACTTCGGGAATTTGACAAGGTTATTTTGGCGGCTACGAGAAAAAATCCTGGTGGCAAAGCCTTACACGTTCAAACGATGCGCGTGTCTCCAACCCGTGTGGCACGCACCCTGCAAGAACTTACGGCTTGAGTTTTCAGTGAGTCGTCATTGACACTGCTGAACGTACGATAAGTCCGCCACCAAGAACATAGCGATCTTCGGCGTCATAGAAAACCGCACTTTGTCCTGGCGATATCCGTCGTTGAGGTTCTGTCCAGGCGACAACAGTTCGACCACTCTCGTCAAGAGAAAGAATCGCCGAACGAGGCTCACCATGCGCGCTGCACTGCACACGAGCCATCCCAGTATGTGGTTGATCGCTCCACACCACACCACTGACCAATTCAAAATCGGTGAGCAGAAGATTTTCTGGTCCAACGACAACCCGCCGTCCTGGCACATCAATGTCCACGACGAAACGCTTGGTTCCACCGCCACCAGCAACTCCACGTCGTTGACCAAGAGTTACTAATTCGACTGATTCAACCGAACCCAATTCAACGCCAGTTTCATCAACGACAACGGCCTCATTCAGTGGAATACGCCGACCAATGAAACTCACCCGACCACTGCGGCCGTCGTTATCTTTCGCTGTAGTGATAAAACACACATCCTGGCTGTCTGGCTTTGAGGCCGTGCGCATATTCAGGCGTGCAGCGTGTTCACGCACAACCGTCTTGGTCATTTCGCCAACTGGGAAAAGAGTGCGTGATAATTGCTGCTGATCAAGCATGTGCACCACATAACTCTGATCCTTGGCCATATCGTGTCCGCGAACTAGGCGATAGACATCATCTTCATACACAACTCGCGCATGATGACCAGTTGCTACCGCGTCAAAGCCGAGCACTAAAGCTCGTTCATGTAAGCGATCAAACTTGAGATGGCGATTGCATTCAATGCAGGGATTGGGGGTAATACCGATGGCGTGGTCATTGATATAGGGATCAACGACCGCTCGCTGAAAATCTTCAGTGAAGTTAAAAACTAGATGGTCAATGCCGATCTGTTGCGCGACGCGACGAGCATCATCCACGTCGCTCACACTGCAACAACCTGTGTCACTCTCGCCGCCCCAGAGGCGCATCGTGACACCAACGACTTCGTGACCTTGCTCAAGTAACAATGCAGCAGCGACCGACGAATCAACGCCTCCAGACATGGCTACTAAGACTTTCATAGGTCACAGGCTACGGCGATTTTGCACACTACGGATTCGGTCTGTGGCATCGGTGATCGCAGAAATTGCCCGTGTGACATCAGATTGTGTGGTGGTGTGACCCATGCTCAGGCGTAATGCCCCAGCGGTGAGTTCAGATGAGATGCCCATGGCAGCCAAAACATGTGATGGCTCCATCGCCCCACTGGCGCAGGCTGAGGCGGCAGAGGCACACACCATGGCTTCATCGAGAAGATAGAGCAGAGATTCACTCTCGATCCCCTGGAGACAAAAATGAACGATACCGGGAACACTGACCTCAGATGAAACAGTCCGCTGTGCTCCCTCAATACGCGAAATTCCCGCTATCAACTCAGTGCGCAACATGTTGATGCGTTGCACCTCATCTTCGCGTGCGAGATCAGTCAGTCGCAGCGCCTCAGCCGTGGCCACAATGCCGCCGACATTATGCGTTCCACTGCGACGATCGCGTTCTTGTCCACCACCGAGAACAGTGGGCTCAAAAGTTATGCCTTCGCGCACAATCAAAATACCCACGCCTTTTGGACCGCCGAATTTGTGTGCGCTGAGTGCCATAGTGTCCACAAGCGGCCACAGAGTGCGCAAGTCAATCCAACACACAGCTTGAACTGCATCGGTGTGTAAAACAGCGCGGGGTGCCAGTTTGCGAACTAACCGCGAGACCGCCACAAGATCTGTCACTGTCCCAATCTCGTTGTTCACTGCCATCACCGAGACGCTTGAGACTTCAGCGTCAAGGACTGCTTCCAATGCGCGCAGATCGATTGCCCCATTGCTGTCAACGGCCACAACTCGCCCGCCAGCATGTTCAACACAATTTAAAACAGCGTGATGTTCGGCTGCCGAACACACCGCCACCCCACCTCGACGACGAATGATCCCGGTGATCGCAGAGTTATCACTCTCGGTACCGCAACCAGTGAAGATGACCTCGCCTGGCTTGCACCCAATAACATCGGCGACCACATCGCGAGCCTCGTCAATGCATTGGCGGGCCTGTCGGGCAAAACGGTGTGAGCCGGAAGGATTGGCGAAAACCTCGGTCAAAAACGGGAGCATGGCCTGAACTGCCTCGGGTCGCATTGGCGTGGTTGCCGCATGATCGAGGTAGACAAGGTCCAAAGACATCCCCTCAGAGTACCGTTGCCTGCGTGAAGGGTTACGAGGATTCAACTTATGGAGACTCTTTTGCCGATGTCTACGACGACTGGTACGACGATGTCAGCGATATTCAGGCGACTGTCGCCACTGTCAGAGAGTTGGGCGGGGCAGGCCCATTTTTGGAATTAGGTGTTGGCACGGGACGCCTGGCCTTGGCACTGGCCGCCACCGGGGTTGAGGTCACTGGCATTGACTCCAGTCCCTTGATGCTTGAGCGCCTCCAAGGTAAAGCTCTCGAGCGAAACATTCACCTCACGGCGATTCAGGGAGACATGGTTGATGGGCTTGGGGACGCACGCTACGCACTCATTTTCATTGCCTACAACACCATTTTCAGCCTGCAAACAGCGGAGCGCCAACAGCAACTTTTTCACGCTGTCGCCAACCGCCTTTGTGACGGTGGCTCATTCGTCGTCGAAGCCATCGTTCCCGACCCGCAGCGACCCGCTGGCAGCACTGTAGGCGTGCGCTCGATGCGTTCGGATCGAGTTGTCCTCTCGGCCGATATCCATGATCCAAATACCCAGCATGTGGATGGCCAATTTGTTGAATTCACCGAATCTGGGGGTGTTCGCTTGCGACCTTGGAGTATTCGCTATTCATACCCCCATGAACTTGACCAGATGGCCCTGCAGTGCGGGCTGCGACTCAAGCACCGATGGGCGAATATGAGCCAGGAACCTTTTACCGAACAATCTGAGACACATGTCTCGGTGTATTCAAAATGATCAACAAAAACCCCCACTATCTCGTATCCTGAAAGCACCGTGAGTCAACTTCGTCTGAATCCACTAACTGGCCGATGGGTCACCATCGTCGCCGAAAGGGCCATGCGCCCCACCGATTTCGCTACCCGCACGCCTACTGTCGAATCTGGTCCCTCACGACCATGTCCGTTCTGTCCGGGCAGCGATGAAATTGCTCTCCCGCCGATTGATTCGACTGGTGATGAAGATGATTGGCGAATGCGCGTGCTCCCCAATCTTTATCCCGCCTTTGATGGCCAAGAGTCTTTGGCAGTACGCAACTTAGGTCCCGTACATGTCATGGCGCAAGCAAGTGGAACTCACGAAGTTTTTGTTTTCACGCCAAGTCACAGTCGCGGCATTGAATCGTTCTCAGACGCCACCTGCGCAGATTTGATGCTCACCCTGAAAAAGCGTTTACTTGATCACGCTTCCACAGAAAATATTCGCTATTCGCAAGCCATTGTTAATCACGGACGTGAGGCTGGCGCTTCATTGGCTCACCCCCACGGACAATTGCTCGGTCTGCCTTTTGTCCCAGGTGAAATTCTTGACGAAGAACGAGCATTCGTACGATTTGAAGGTGGGTGCATCTTGTGCGCCACCGTTGAAGCAGAACTAGTCACTGGTGAACGAGTTATTTTTGCGACCGATGATGCCATCGCCATCTGCCCATGGTGGAGCGGTGCCCCATACGAGATTTTAATTATCCCGCGCCATCACCATGCTCACTTACCTGACTCGGGCGATGAACCGTTGGCCGGCGTCGGACGTGCAATACGCGATTCGCTGAAGCATCTCAACGCTCTCTTCCCCGACGTTGCCTTCAACTTGGTGTTCCACACTGCGCCTCATCAACATGACGGTCCCTTCCACTGGCATATTCATCTCTTCGCAAAACTCACGACGGTCGCTGGTTTTGAACGCGGTACTGGTGTGATGATCAACATCGTGCCACCTGAGCAGGCTGCAGCAGAATTGCGCCGTATGGGCGCGAACGCTGAATCTAGGTAAAACTGATCGCATGAGTCGAATCACAGTATCTATTGAGCTCAACGCCTCTCCTGCTCGCGTGTGGGAAATCGTTGAACCCGTTGAGCGCCATATTGATTGGATGGCTGACGCTGTCGCAATTCGTTTTCACAGCGATCAAACACGCGGCGTGGGAACAAGTTTTGACTGTGACACCAAAGTTGGTCCGATCAAGTTGACCGACAAAATGGAAATCACGCATTGGATACCTGGTGAGGCAATGGGCGTCAAGCACAGTGGGATCGTGACTGGCACAGGAGTTTTCACATTGTCTCCACTTGACAGCGGAAATCGCACACAGTTCACGTGGAGTGAAAAATTAACTTTTCCTTGGTGGCTAGGTGGCCCTATCGGTGAAGTCATCGGCGGCGGCATAGTTCTCAAAGCAATTTGGCGTCGCAATCTAAAGAAACTCAAAGCTCTTGTTGAGGCCGCACCGAAATAATTTCGTGGCGCCTTTATAACTGACGAACGAGTGCAGTCACCGCTGTACCAAGAACAATCACCACGATCAGAGGAGCACGCTTCCACGCGGCGATCACTGCAACTGCAATGCCGAGTGCGCGAGCGTCAAGGGTAAGATCTTGGCCCACAGTGAAAGTGTCCTTCATCACCAAAGCAGTGATAATCGCCGCTGGAATCAACCCTAGACAACGTTCGAAAACTGGGGGCAAGGATCGCCCACCAAGAATGATCAGTCCCGTGACCTTGAAGGCATAGGCACCAACGGCCAACAGAATGATCAGCGTCCACGTCATTGGATGACCTCGCTATTCGGCGCATTCGCCGGTCGCTGAAGACCCACGAGGACTCCCAAGACTGACAACAAAATTGGCACACCAATGGGTGTGAAGGGAACCGTCAACAAACACACCGCTCCACCGACCAAGGCTGCGAGGCGAGCGCGTTGATCACTGAACAATGGCCACACCATCGCCACGAAGCCTGCAGGGAAAGCCACATCAAGACCAAATGTTTTTGGATCAATAGCACTTCCTGCCAAGGCACCAATCAAGGTGCCAAGATTCCAACAGGCATACAGCGCCACACCAGTGACCCAGAATGCAACTTGCTGAGCACGTCGCGTTGGCTGAGCGACGGCCATTGCGGTCGTCTCATCAATCGTCAATTGGGCGGCGAGAAATTTACGTCCAAGGCTGCCATCAAGTCGGCGCGACATTGCCAAACCATACACACCATTACGCGCAGCAAGAAGTAGTGCTCCGCCGAGTGCCGAGCCGATAGATCCACCAGCGCCAATCACACTCACTGCCGAAAATTGTGAGGCGCCGGTAAAGACAAGCAACGACAGCGCGCATGTTTGCAGAACTGTCGAACCTGCCGCCACCGAACCAACGCCGAAGGAAACGCCAAAGACACCGACAGCCGCGCTGAGCGTCAGGCAGGCCACAATGGCGGGACGTAACGTCGGGTCACGCCACCACGGAGTCATCTCAGCCACGGAGCCAAGATTAGGCGAACTCGAAAGTGAGCGTCATTATTTACCAGTGAAGTTTGCTTTTCCTGGACCATGCTCAAGAAAACTTTGAACACCAACCTGGCTGTCATCAGTGTGAAAAACCTCAGTAAATAAACGGCGCTCGAGAAGTAAACCATCGGCAAGGGTTGACGAGAGACCCTCATCAATGGCGCGCTTCATCAATGCGTGGGCGTGAAGTGCACCTTTGGCGACTTCGCTGGCCAAACTCAAAGCTCGCTCATGAAGTTGTTCATTGGGTACCACTTCGTCAACAAGTCCAATTCGTAAGGCTTCCTCAGATTTCACCTGACGACCAGTGATCACAATTTCTTTGGCACGGCTTGAGCCGACGAGACGCGGCAAACGTTGAGTCCCACCACCACCTGGGATAATTCCTAAAAGAACTTCCGGTTGACCAAAGACTGCTTTTTCTCCAGCAATGCGATAGTCGCAAGCCAGTGAAAGTTCGCATCCTCCACCGAGGGCATATCCACTCACTGCAGCAATGACGAAACGGGGAATCGCCGCGACGGCATCAAGCGCACTGTGAAAACCAAGTCCAATACGATCGGCTTCATTGGCCCCAGCAAATTCACTGATATCGGCTCCAGCGGCGAAGATACGTTCACCACCAGTAATCACTACGGCGCCAGGCGGATTCGCTGTCAAGTCGAGAGCAATTTCGCGCAAGCGAGCAAGGACGGCTTGGCTCAGAGCATTGACCTTGGGATTATTTAAGGTCACGATGGCGACACCATCGGAACGCCGTTCAAGTAATACGAGATCTTCCATTGCGAACACCGTACCGCCACAACCTTGGGTTAGGCGCCGACAACCTTCAACATCTCGTCGGCAGCACTCCATGGATCCATGCTCCGCGCAATCACACCGTCTTGAAGCGCATCCCAGCGTTCGCCCGTACACACTTCGCGGGCACGTTGCTCTAAACGACGCGCCACAATCTCGCGCAACTCTTCACGCAAACGGAACCGACGGCGTCGATCTAATTCGCCGTTAGTAGTGATGTGCTCACGATGCTGCGTCACAACATCCCACAACGCTGGAACACCCTCACCTGTTGAACCAATAGTTGGGATGATCGGCGGGCGCCAGGCCTCGTGTGGAAGGTCGGAAAGATCAAGCATTTGTTCAAGATCGCGACGAGTCTCATCCACACCTTTGCGATCGGCCTTGTTGATCACGAAGATGTCAGCAATCTCCATCAGTCCAGCCTTATTTGCCTGCACTGCGTCTCCCCAACCGGGATTCACAACAACCACTGTCGTGTCCGCCTTGCCAGCAATTTCAACTTCCACTTGGCCGACGCCAACTGTTTCGACGAGAACCCACAAACGACCGATGGCGTCAAGCAGACGAATCGCTTCAGGTGCCGCTAGAGACAAGCCACCCAAATGCCCACGTGTGGCCATTGAGCGGATGAATACTCCTCGGTCAGTGGCATGATCTTGCATCCGCACACGGTCACCCAAAATCGCTCCACCAGTAAACGGTGATGAAGGGTCAATCGCTAATACGGCTACTTCAAGATCCATCTTGCGCAGGTGACCAATCATGGACGAGGTCAGCGTGCTCTTGCCCGCACCAGGCGCACCGGTCAGTCCGACCGTGTAACTACGCCCACCCAATGGGTACGACAGACGTCCCACGGTTCGCGCATCATCGCCACCTTGCTCAATCATGGACAGCAAACGCGCTAAAGCACTGCGATCACCATCAAGTGCTGCTGCAAAAAGAGTGTTCGGATTTCTCTCGCGACGACTCATACATTCACAACTTCAGTGACACCATCAACGCGATCCCGCATGATGCGCTCGATACCTTGCTTCAAGGTTTGGGTCGATGCGGGACAGGTTCCACATGCCCCAATCAAGGTGACCGTGACAATGCCCGTGACTTCGTCGACTTCTTTCAATTCGATATCGCCGCCGTCCGCTTGAAGCGCGGGGCGGATGACCTCAATGGTCTCTTCGACCTGTTCACGCATTGTGGTTGTCACGGCTGTACCTGAGTTATTCTCAAAAATCGGATACTTATGATCGTAGAGTGAAGAGGACCTAGAACCTCGGTTATGAGGCGCACTTCACGAAGGCTTTTGTATGACGACTAGCACTATGGCACTACTTGCTCACCAAGGCGGATGGGATGAAATCCTCCTCGTGGCTGGACCCATCTTGGTCATTGTGGCCTTGATTGTTCTCGTCAAAAAACGCCTTGATCGCTCATTTTCCTTGCGTCACAGGGACATCGACGCGCTCAATCAGGGCGCCGAGTCCGACAAGTCGTCCAACTAAATCGTCATATCCGCGATCAATATGTTCAATCCCAGAAATCACCGTTCGACCCTGGGCCGCTAGACCCGCGACCACTAAGGCTGCGCCCGCTCGAATATCGGGGGCTACAACGCCCGCTCCTCGCAGTCCCTCGACACCCCTGACGATGGCATGATGTCCATCAGTGCGAATATCGGCGCCCAACTTAGACAATTCTTCGACATAACGAAAGCGTCCCGGATACAAGTTTTCAGTGACCACGCCCATGCCCTCGGCCACCGCCAACATCGTCACCAATAAGGGTTTGTAATCCGTCGCCAAACCGGGATACGGCAGAGTCTGAATATCGACTGCTCGCATCCGACCTTGCGAGACAATGCGCACGCCACCCGGAACCGCGGTGATCTCAAGACCCATGTCATTCATCCGACTCAACAGAACCTGCATATCTTGAGGTCGTGCGCCACGCACAGTCACATCACCACCAGCAATCGCCGTTGCCGCAAGATATGTCGCTGCTTGAATTCGATCGGGAATCACGGCATGCGTGACGGGATGCAATGCGCCGCGTGGAACTCCCTCAATTGTCAAGCAAGCAGAACCAATGCCAGTGATCTTGGCGCCCATCTCAACAAGCAGATCACATAGATCAGCAACCTCTGGTTCACGCGCTGCGTTAGAGATAGTTGTCGTGCCGTCGGCATGCACCGCTGCTGTCAATAAGTTTTCTGTGGCTCCAACAGATGGAAAATCAAGAGTGATGTGTGCACCGATTAAATGATCAACCTCTGCTGACAGTGCGTTGTCGTTGATATCGAAACGTACTCCCATGGCCGTAAGACCAGCCATATGCATGTCAATTGGGCGCGAGCCAAAATCGTCACCTCCAGGCATGTCCAGTCGCACCCGACCACGACAAGCCAGCAATGGTCCGAGAAGATTGATTGAGGCACGAATACTGGTCACCAATTCGTGGGGCGCAACAGTTGTGATCGTTCCCGAATTTGTTAAGCGCAGGACACCAGATTCGCCAATGCCGTGTTCAACAGTTAGCCCCAAAGATTCCAGTAACTTGCCCATCGTTTTCACATCGGAAATCGCCGGCACATTGGTGAGTTCGTGTGTCCCCGCGCTATAGAGCGAGGCGACCATTAGTTTGAGTACCGAGTTCTTCGCCCCAGGTACTTGAACCTCGCCCGCTAACGGACCACTGCGCTGAACAACGATGCGGTCCATAGACAACAAATATAGGTCGCCAAGTAGCATCGGCGCTGTGGGTCACGGGGTGAAAAATCTGGTGCGGTCTTGGCCCGATAGCGATGATGTGCGTCAGTGGCTCGTCACGCCCCGCTCTGATCTGGTGCTTGAATCTGAAATATCCGATCAATCATTCAAAGAATCTGCTCAAATAGCGGTTTTTGAACAGTCTGCGGGACCATTCACTACATATCGACGCGTGGTCAGCGTCAGTGCCAATCCGCCAACTCTGACTGAGACGACCGACTATCAAGTTCTGATCCCGTGGTTCTCCTGGCTCTTTGGCCGATTGATGCATCGTTCCATCAGGGGTCGAAAACTTGGACCCGAACCGCAGCAGCAACCGAAGTGGGCGCCACCTGATCGCCTCACCCCGAGGCAAATCCATGTTTTGGGTCTCCTCGCCGCGGCATCCCTTCTCAGCGCATTCGTTAATACCCTCTTCACGCAGACCGTGGCCTTCGCTGGCGATGATCTCGGTGTCGGAGATTGGGGTCGCGGGATAGCCGGCACTGTCGTTCGTGTCGGCATCGTGTTGGGATTGCCAGCTGCCTTACTTGCGGACCGAATCGGGCGCAGGCGCGTCGTGATTTGTCTGGCATGGGCTGCACCAATCATCGCTTCACTAGGTGCCATCGCACCAAACTTTCAATTGCTCGTGGCGACACAGACGTTGGGGCGACCTCTGGGATTGGCGCTCGATCTTTTGATAGCGGTGATTGCCACCGAGGAAATGCCGCGCAGTTCACGAGCGTACGCGATCAGTATTTTGGCCATGGCTAATGGCATGGGTGCGGGCGTGGCGGTCATGGCATTGCCCCTCGCCGATCTTGCAGACAATGGATGGCGACTGATTTACGTGATCACATTGATGTGGTTAGTGGTGGCTTTTGATCTCACTCGTCGTCTCCCTGAAACACGACGCTTCGAGTTCCATCAACGCGATACACAGGCTGTTGCGATACCTCCGTTGCGTCGCAAACGACTGGCTATTCAGATGGCTGTTGCATTCTTCGGTAATATGTTGCTTTCCCCTGCTTCGTTTTTTCAAAACTCATTCCTCAAAGATGAACGCGGATTTTCTGCGGGCATGGTGGCTGTTTTTTCTTTGTCAACAGCGACCCCTGCAGTCATTGGTCTGATCATCGGAGCGCGCATCGCTGACCGACGCGGGCGACGGCTCTTGGCTGCCGTCTGTGCTCCAATCGGCGGACTGCTGATTGCTTTATCTTTTTGGGCCTCAGGTGGATGGATGTGGGCTGCTGCCATTTTCGGTGGGATTATTGCCGCCACGGCTTATCCACCGTTAGCCGTATATCGCACCGAACTTTTCCCCACTGGTAATCGTGGTCGCGCAGCATTTCTCATTCTTGCTAGTGCGCTGATTGGTGGAAGCCTCTCGCTGTTGTTGACGGGGTGGCTTGTTGACAGCGGGACACACTACGGACCGATCATGTTGGCACTCGTCATCGGCCCAGTGATCGTGGCACTGATCGTCCTACTGACGTATCCGGAAACTGCTCACCGCGAACTTGAAGAACTCAATCCCGAGGATCACGCTGGGTTTGATCGACCAGGGAGCTAGTCCTGATTAAAATCTCAACGCAATAAAATCTTGCGCGCTTCTCCGAGGTCACCGATTGATGTGCCCGCCTTGACCTCGTCGCCACCATGATCAGGGTGGGTCTCACGCAAGCGTGCACGATATTTTGCCTTCACTTCACTTGACGATGGTTTGATTGTTCCTGGTGGGAAGCCGAGAAGTTCGAGAGCCCAGGCGCGTGGATCGCCGATTGACATCAAAGATGTGGCCTTGGACCCCACTAGGTGCGCAACAAAAGCGGAACCTAATGGCCCTCGCCAGTTCATCGCCTTGCCCAAAATCGGAGCGAGAGATTTTCGAGTTGGGATATCCAAACGCTCCAGGGCGTAGATTGCACCCAGAACCTGATGCATCGGGCTTCCTTGCGAATCAAACTCAAAGTTGAAATCGTCGCCTTCGCCTACGAGACGATGCAGACTGCGCGCCATGCCGTGACGGTCAACTTGGAAACGGTGGCGCAAACGAGGTTGAGCGATATGTTCACCGCGCTGAATTTGAGTAATCAAACGATGAGTGTCAGCAACCAATTCCTCATCAATGTCGACAACAAAGCGAGCCACGACGGCACCGAGTAGTAGACCACCGAAACCGGGTGTGGGATCACATGGAAGTACTAAATGCCCAAGAGAAACGCGACGAGTCGGTGTCAGCGGACGAGTATGCCAAATTTCGATTTCAGCGAGTAACACGAACTATCACTCGTCTGATTCGGAGCCCACGTCAACATCGTCAAAAATCTCAGCATCGCCTTCAAGTTCATCAAGTAGTCCATCCACAATTGCTTCGGCAGGAGTCGGAACAATCAAGGTTGAATCCAACCAGCGGTGAGTGATGCGTGCAGTGATCAACATCTCCGTGAGATCGCGCCGTTCAGCAACTGTGTATTCGTTAAGTTCGTATTCGGTGACATCGTCCTCTTCGGCCACGCCACCTACGACAGCGGTTGAACCAATGCCGAGTTCTTTTTCAAGGCGATCAAAGATTGTGTCAAGTTTGTCTTCAAACTCGGCAGGAACGACAAGTTCTGTTTCAACCCAAGCATGGGGAATATCGGCCTGTGCTAATGCCGCTGTCATCTCGGATTGATGATCAATTGTCCACGAGGAAAGATCGTAAAACACATTTTCATAATCGGGGTCAAGGGGATTCCAGTCGGTCACCTGGTGAACGCTATCTCTAAATCACGACAGATACTTCTCGAGAAAGGCTTCAGTACGTTGATACTCGTCACGGTTGTTCTCGGGATTGCGGAACCCATGTCCTTCACCGATGAATTCAACTAACTCAATGTCTCCCCCCGCAGCAGTGACCGCCGCGACCAGCGCGCGACTTTGATCAATAGGAACGACTGGGTCGCAATCACCGTGAATGATCAAGATTGGGACCTGGGCGAGCGCGTGTGCGTGATTGATTGGAGACCGTTGTGCCGAGAGGTGAACTGTTTGACCCAAATCACCTACCAGACTGCGGTTGTAATGAGCCTCATATCGATGCGTTGAAGCATCTAGAGCGGCGATGTCACACACCGGGAAACAAACTCTGACGCAGCCGACAAGATCACTCTCACGAGCAGCGACTGCGAGAGCTGTCAGTCCACCAGCAGATGACCCGAGTACGGCAATCATATTTTTGGGTCTGTGTAATGAACGCAGAATGTCGCACACATCGTCGCCATCAAGTTCGCCCCAACGACCGCGCAACGCCTGAGTGAATGCGCGTCCGTGCCCCGTGCTTCCACGATGGTCGGGTACCAAGACGTCATAACCGCGATCAATCCAGTAACTCACACGCGGCATAAAACTGACGGGCCATTGATCTGTCGGACCACCGTGAATCATGCACACGAGGCCACCTGTGGGTTGTGGCGCTGAATACAGACGGGCATGCAAGGTGGCCCCATCACGAGCAGTCACTTCAAGCAGAGACGGCTCCACGAGCGAAGGATGATCGTCCCAATCAAAAGATGGACCGATCAACAAAGTTTTTCGCGTCCATGCGTCGTGAGAAGTGTCGTAGACAACAACTTGTGTGGGTGTTTTTCCGCCCGTGCGAATAGCTACGAGATTTTCACCGACCCACGACAACTGACCATGAATTGCCTTGGCTTTTTCGCTCACTACCCCAGTTGCTCTGTGCACAACACACAGCCTTGCGAACCCACCTTCATTTCGTACGAAGGCGATGCGTTCGCCCGTTGAGTCAAAGCACCAACTCCGCTGACGCTCACCCCACGTTGGCCCACCGTGTTCAAAACCTTCGGCGATTCGTTCGCCGTCGTGCGTGGCAATGTTCAGCCAGCCCGAGCGATCATCAAGCCAACCAAGATGTGTGCCCGAGCGATCAGTTGCAGGTTGTTGATGTTGAACATTTTTTGCCCCAGCGATCACTCCCTCCGCGGACACGAGCAAGCTTTCATCCCATGCCATATGTGGCACGTTCCACGCCTGCCAGAGCAATTGCTCATTCCACCACACGGGATCATTGACAAAATCGTGTTCCCCACGATCTATTCGCCTGGTCGCACCTGTAGAAATCTCCACGGTGTGGATCTCGGCTTGATTGACCACATACGCCACCTCGTCGCCAAGCGGTGACACGATCGGAGCGAACAACGACTGCTCGGGTGCGGGTGTCACCAAAAGGCGTGGCTCGCCGTGTAGGGGGATGACCCATAAGGCACCCGACTTGGCCACAGCTACCACCCCAGACGAATCTGGGAGCCAATCAAAGCATCCGCCACCAAGACCGCGACCGGAACGTAACGCCAAAGTCGAAACCTGCCTGGCGACGTTCTCGGAGAGGGTGAGAACGTACAAAAAAGCACCCTCTGGATCACTGATAATTACCCCGATCATCGATCCGTCAGGCCCAAGACGGGGTTCGGTGATATCGCGCCCCGCGAGGCATTCTGCGGCGGCGAGTCGCGTGGTGGGGGTCATACTCCGAGAGTAGGGGCTTAACCGTGGCTGAGGGAGTACCGTTGGATTCATGCCTGAGCAACCTTCGCGCAACCTCGCAATGGAATTAGTCCGAGTTACTGAGTCAGCCGCACTTGCAGCGTCTCGTTGGGTCGGTCGTGGTGACAAGAATGGTGTCGATAAAGCCGCTGTGGACGCTATGCGTACGGTGCTGGCGACGGTGCCGATGAGTGGTGTGATTGTCATCGGTGAGGGTGAAAAAGACGAAGCTCCGATGTTGTTCAACGGTGAGACAGTCGGCGATGGATCGAGCCCTCAAACCGACGTCGCTGTGGACCCGATTGACGGCACGACGTTGACGGCAAACGGCCGTGGCAACGCGTTGTCGGTGATTGCGGTTTCAGAAAAAGGCACGATGTTTGATCCGGGCCCATGTATGTATATGGAAAAAATTGCTGTTGGGCCTGACGTCAAGGGCTGTATT
>BJGB01000027.1 GCA_014190215.1 Actinomycetes bacterium
TTGAGCACCGCATGGTCCACTGATTGCTACCAATCTTCAACTTTTGGCAGTAAAAGTGGTGTTGGAGTAGTTGTGCAAATCAGCGCCTCAGCAATGGCCCAACTACAAATTGGGGTTCTCGGCAGAGATTGGAAGGCCGAGGTCTACGCCGCAAACACGAATAGTGATGATTTAGCACTGTGGGGTTCGCCAATCTGGAAAGGGACTGACGAAAGTGGTTCCACGATCTCGGCTACATTCGGCACACCAAGCCAATATGTTTTGGTTTATCTCAGAAAAGTTGGCGCCAGTGGCTTTTGCAGCAACAAAAATCCATACCGAGGCGACATCAGTGAAATCAGCATCGTCGACGTACCCTGAAAAAGAGGGTCATGGCACCCCTTGAACAGTTATTGCGAGATAACTACTCGATGATGCGCGCCGTCTGTTGGCGGATTTTGAACAACGAATCTGACGCAGATGATGCGACCCAAAACGCAATGATGGCAATAGTCAAAAACTTGTCTTCCTTTGATGAGCGTTCAGCATTTTCAACTTGGGCTTATCGCATCGCCACCAATGCCGCCCTTGACGAATTGCGACGGCGACGGCGACGCCCACTCACCCTGCTCAGACAAGATGACGGGGAAACCACCGATATTGCTGATCAGAGGTCCGAGGATCAATTTTCACACATTGACGCCCACGATGAACTCTCCTCGGCTTTAACTCTTATCCCCGAGGAATACCGTGTTGCGCTGGTACTTCGCGATGTAGCCGATTTAGATTACGAAGAAATTAGCCACATCCTTGATGTTCCCATTGGCACGGTACGTTCACGTATCGCCCGCGGCCGAGGACGGCTGGCGGAGATTCTTGGGAACTAAAACCCCAGTGCCGAACGTCAAACACCCGACAGCGAAAGCCCTTCATGAACGACGACCTCAACACCTTTGACCCCAACAGTCCGGAATATATCGACGGCCTAGCGAGTCTGTGTCTCGACGCAGAAATGACCCTTGACCAAGTTCCGCAAGAGTTTCGTTCGGCAGTGCAAAAACGAATGTCACAATTCGCCGAGCAACGCCGGCGCTTGCAGTCATCGGTTGTGGTTGTCGATCAGGCAACGGTCATTGCAGCGGTGGAGGCCATTTTCTCAAACTCGCGTGGACAGGTTGTTGCCTTGCGTCGGCGGCGTTTTGTTGTCTACATCGGGTCACTGGCCGCGGCGGCGGCCTGTGTGGCCATTGTCGGCGTAGCGATCAATCAAAATTCGCCCTCTGAACAGGCTGACCAGTTTTCTTCAAAAGTCAGTCTTGTCAGTGACAGTCTTGCAACAGACAACGCTGCACCCGAGAGCGCTACACCGACGGCCTATGCGACAACTCCCGAAAGCTCAGGGGTCGAAACAAAGACTGACTCCTCATCGTTCAAGGTCATCAGTAGTGAGAGCGAACTGCAAGCATTGCTCGACGAATGGCTTGCGCCAGGCGCACTGCCCCCAACCGTCACGGACGCCCTGTGCGTTGATGATCTACGACCAGCAGTTGCTGTCGGGTCGCCGATTTCCATATTTGCAGATCAACCAGCAGAAATTCACTTTGATGTGATCCAAGGAATTGCTGTTTATCGCCTCAGTGATTGCACTCTGCTGGCGAAAATCGTGCCTTAACTCAGGTTCGTGGCTAGCCTCAATCCCATGGCTGGCAACCCACTCACCGACCCAAATTGGGCTACGGAGTTCACGCATACGATTGTCGAGGGCATTGACAAGGTTCGCAACCGTACGACCAAGCCGATCGTCATGATCGCCCGTGGTTTGGTATTCGGATTATTGATTGCTTTCCTCGGAGTGATGGCCCTTGTGTTGCTCTTGGTTGGACTTTCGCGGGGACTCATCAATCTTCTTGAGTGGCCTTTTGATCACGATTCGGCGGTATGGATGTCCCACCTAATCCTTGGTTCTTTATTAGTTCTCGCCGGCGCGATCTTGATGATCAAGCGCCAACGCAAGGAAGGCGTGTAAGTGTCCACTCATCACCATCTCATCATTATCGGTTCGGGTCCCGCTGGATTGACTGCGGCCATCTATGCCGCACGCGCCAATCTTGCCCCGTTTGTTATTGAAGGCGAACCGAGTAGCACGAGCGATCAACCTGGCGGGCAACTGATGCTGACAACAGACGTTGAAAATTTTCCTGGATTTCCCGAAGGCATTATGGGTCCCGAATTAATGATGCGCTTTAGAGATCAGGCAGCGCGCTTTGGGGCCACATTTTTATCGGGTAAGGCAACTTCGATTGAGTTTGGCGAACGCCCACTCAAAGTTCATGTTCGCGATGAAGTTTTCACAGCTGATTCAGTGATCATTTCTACTGGTGCACAAAGTTTGATGCTTGGACTAGAAGATGAAGAACGCCTGATAGGACACGGTGTTTCAACCTGTGCAACATGTGACGGATTCTTTTTCCGAGGTAAGGAAATCGCTGTCGTCGGTGGCGGAGATTCAGCCATTGAGGAAGCAAACTTTCTCACAAAATTCGCCTCAAAAGTGACACTCATTCACCGACGAGATTCGTTACGGGCGAGCAAAATTATGCAAGACCGAGCTCTCAATAATCCGAAGATTGAAATGTTGTGGAACACCGCTGTCACTGAAATTGTCGGCAAGGATCAACTTGAATCAATTTCACTACAGAACACCGTGACCGCAGAGCGCAGCAGTTTGGCTGTGGCTGGATTGTTTATTGCCATTGGACATCGCCCGAACACGGATGTTTTTAAAGGTGTGATTGACATGGAAGACAGTGGTTACCTCATCACTCGACCAGACAGCACATATACCAATATTCCCGGAGTCTTTGCCTGCGGAGATGTGAAAGATCACGTCTATCGTCAAGCCATTACTGCTGCTGGATCAGGTTGTATGGCGGCCATTGACGCCGAACGTTGGCTTGAACAGCAGCACTGAGCTAATCGCGGTAGGCTCTGATCTCTCGCAACATCAATGAAAGGACGCGACATGGCCGACGGCATCGTGACACTCACTTCTGGAACCTTTGATGAAACAGTCAACTCATCAATAACCCCAATCGTTGTTGACTTTTGGGCTGAATGGTGCGGACCATGCAAGATGATCGCTCCCATCCTTGGTGAAATTGCAACTGAAAAAGCTGGGCAAGTTACTATCGCCAAACTCAATGTCGATGAGCATGGCGATATCGCGCAGCGTTACGGAGTGATGAGTATTCCTACATTGTTAGTTTTCAAAGACGGCGAAATCGTCAAGCGCCTTGTGGGTGCAAAAGGTAAAGGACAGCTTCTTTCGGAGCTGGAGGAATTTCTCGTCTGATGGCTCTAGCCCCCGGAGATTCGGGTGAGGCTGTTCGTGAACTACAACGGCGCCTCGGTGTTGCGGGCTATTTGCCAGCAAACATTGCGTCCGCCGATGTGTACTGCGCGCAGACGCAACAGGCTGTGAGTGCTTTTCAAACAGAGAGTGGTCTTCCCGCAACTGGTCTATGTGATGAAGACACGTGGACTGCTTTATTAGAAGCGTGGTGGAATCTAGGTGATCGCCCGCTTGTGCTGCGAAGCCCGAACTTACGCGGCGATGATGTCACAGAATTGCAAAGGATCTTGTCTCGCTTGGGTTTTGATTGTGGACGCATCGACGGAATTTTCGGCCAGAAACTTGATCGGGCATTAAATCACTTTCAGTTAAATGCAGGCCTTGAAGTTGATGGGGTCTGCCATCAAGATACGGTCACTGTTTTGCGTCGTCTGTCGCGCATGACGGGCGATGGTCCTGGTATCGCCTATGTTCGCGACGCCGAGGAGGCGCGTTATGGTCAGCCGTTAGTGGGGCGGCGCGTTGCTGTCGGCCAGTTTGGCGATTTTGATGAATTACGCCAAGCCCTCAATGGCGCGTTGCGAGAACATGGAGCAATGCTCATTGACTTGCCTCACAGCGACTCAACCGAACAAAGCCGAACTGCCAATCTTCTCGGAGCTGATGTGTACGTGGGTTTTGAATCTTCGCCCGAACACGAGTCACGCATTTCTTATTATGCAGTCCCATCTTTTGAATCTGCAGGTGGTCGTTCATTAGCACAGTTAATGGAAAGACACTTACGCGATGTGGTTCCACGAATCGCAGTTGAGGGCATGCGCTTACCGATTTTGCGGGAAACCAAGATGCCGGCAGTTTTAGTGACCTTGGGTCCTACGGAAATGATGATCCCAAGAAGTACTCGAATCGCCGAGGCGATTTTTTTGGCGTTATCGGCCTGGGCCCCTTAAAAACTGCCATATTTCAGAGTTATCCACAGTCTTTTCCCCACCTTGTGCGAAACCTTCTCGCGCGACTAGAGGGTTATCCCCCCGCCCAAAGTCTCAACTACTTGTTGAGACTTTTTCTTAATCTGAGGGTTGGACGCCCATCATTAAGTAGTACAAGCGCTCAAGATCCTCAAGACCTGCGAATTCGACAGTGATTGCGCCCTTCTTGGCGTTCATCTTGACCGACACTCGAGTATCAAGATATTCCGAGATTCTGCTTTCAAGTTCCAGGAGTCCAGCAGGGGGAAGCTTGCGAGGCTTAGTTTCGGTACCTGTTCCTCGGTTCCCTGTTCCTGGCTTGTCGCCCTCCCCCACATCAACGTCACCGCCGCGATCACGAATGGCTTCTTCCACAGCTCGAACCGACCACCCTTCGGTGACGGCTCGCCGGGCTAATTGTTCTTGAAACGCTCGATCCGATGTTCCGAGGAGTGCTTTGGCGTGTCCAGCCGACAACTTGCCGTCAGCTAAAAATGCCTGAATGGCTGCTGGGAGTCCAAGAAGTCGCAAGGAGTTAGAAATTGAACTTCGACTTTTGCCGACTCGCTTAGCCACTGCATCGTGAGTTAGAGAAAAATCGTCGATCAGTTGCTGATAGGCCGAGGCTTCCTCTAATGGGGCGAGGTCCTGTCGATGGAGGTTTTCTACCAATGCCTGTTCAACCGAGGACATATCGTCTGTGGTCTTCACGATCGCTGGGACGCTTGTCAGTCCCGCCCGCTTGGCCGCTCGGAGACGACGCTCACCAGCAATAAGTTGGTAGGAGCCATCCGCTAGCAAACGCACCAGAAGTGGTTGAAGAACACCGATCTCACGTATTGAGGCTGACAAATCCGTCAATGATTCCTCATCAAAATGCACTCGCGGCTGATGCGGATTAGGGGACAAGTCCCCTATCGGGATGTCTACTAAACCAGTTTTTGCGGGCGCGCTACCTTTGCTTGAATCCCCGAACCCACTAGGAATCAGAGCATCAAGTCCTTTACCGAGTCCTGGGCGACGTGCCACCAGATACCTCCTTGGCCACTGAGCGATAGGCAATGCAGCCTTTGGACGTTGGGTCGTACACATTGATGGGCTGATGATGACTTGGTGCCTCGGATAGCCGGACATCACGGGGGACCATGGTGTCACAGACTTTGTCGCCGAAGTGCTCGCGCACTTGATCAACAACAGCCTTAGATAACTTCGTCCGAGCGTCGTACATCACGCAAACAATGGTGCTCACCTCGAGTTCTTGATTGAGATTCTTTTTCACCTTGTCGACATTTCGCAAAAGTTGCCCCAACCCCTCTAGGGCGTAATACTCGCATTGAATGGGTACCAGGACCTCGCGGGCAGCCACGAGGGCATTCACTGTCAGGAGGCCGAGCGAAGGTGGACAGTCGATAATGATGTAGTCATATCGATCAAGTTCCTGGTCTATTGCCTTCTTGAGGCGGTGTTCGCGGGCCATTTCATTAACCAGTTCAATTTCTGCTCCGGCTAGATCAAGGTTGGCTGGCGCCACGAATAGGTTCTTGACCGATGCCGGCTCAACGCAGTCCTCCATCGCCGCATCATTGAGAAGGACATCGTAAATCGAAGTTTCTATGCCGCGTGTTTCAATACCCACGCCCGAGGAGGCGTTTCCTTGGGGATCAAGGTCAATCAGAAGGGTTCGAAAGCCCAATTCAGCCAAACAGGCAGACAGATTGACTGATGTTGTGGTTTTGCCCACGCCACCCTTTTGGTTGGCGATTGCAATAACTCGGGGGAGTGGGAGATGATGTGGGGAAACGGGAGATTTGGTCATAACGGGCTTTTCCTCAACACTCAAAGGACGACTGAACAAATCGTACCTGAAGGATGTGATACCTGCAGGGATAGCCGTTGTGTTCCACGTGGAACACCGAACAGATCCTCAGCGAGGGTGAGTCGTACATGTTCCACGTGGAACACTGAGTCTTGATGGACACTAGGCCTTCACAAGCAAGGCGACACCGCAGCGCACCTCTTGCAGGCATAATCCGTGTATGGCAACAGTCGGGTCAATCCAGCGAGATCCATCCCCCTCTGGCGGTTCACTCACCGCAAACAACCCACCCGGAAGCAAAAGAGGCCCAGCATGCTCTGCCGTGTAGGTCGGAGAGCCAAACCCACGAGATGTCACGGCTCCCCAGGTTCGACCTGGGAAACGAATGGGGAGAACAGCCACATCGGCCTCGATAACCTCCACCTGAGCCTGAATTCCTAATCGACCCACGAGGCGAACAAGCAGGTCTGTGCGCTTGGATCGACGATCAACCAGGGTCACCTGAATATCGGGGCAGGCCAAGGCAATCACTAGGCCTGGGTCTCCACCCCCAGAACCAAGATCAATCACCGTACTGACCTTGCCATTGAGAGCCTCAGCAAAGCCCATGGAATGATCAATCACCTGCTCGAGTGGTCTGTTGCCCAACATGCCGATGCGCTGGGCATCGCCCAGCGCATCCAACAACTTCTTTCGATTTTCTGGACTTAAGGCAGGGGCCGAGGACATCAGTCCCACCTTACGCTCAGTGGACTATTCAGCAGCAGTTACTGCTGCGGGGGAGATCACAACACGTCGGTTGGGATCTTCACCCTCAGAGTGAGTAGCAATATCGGTGCGTCCAGTCAATGCGTCATGGACGATCTTGCGATCGGGGGACGGCATCGCTTCCAAAGCACGTGCTGAACCACTGGCCACGACTTCATCGGCAACTTGGGTAACGAAACGGCTCAACGCTTCTTTGCGCTTGGCCCGATAACCCCCGATGTCAATACGTAAACGAGTGTCATGATCACCCATCCGACGCTGGCTAACAACGCGAGTGATGTCCTGAACTGCCTGCAAGGTGCTGCCACGTGGGCCAACCAGGAGACCAAGATCGCTGCCGTTTAATTGAACTTCGATGTCGTTGCCGTCGATATTCACCGCTGTTTCGCCATTGGCGCCCAAAGAGGCCGCTAAACCAATCAGGAACTTTTCGGCTTCTGCAGCTACCTGTGCTGGGTCGGCTGGGGGACCTTCTGGTCGTTCCCGGCGAGGACGATCATTGTTTTCGCTGCTGTCGCTCATTTTCTTCTCCTGTTGACGTGGTTGTTTTGCACGAGGGGCACGAGGGGCACGAGGTGCTCCTTCCGCTGACGGGGTGTCATCCTTGCGTGGACGACGGTCACGGCGTTCGACTTTGGCCCGTGGAATACGTGGCTTGACTCGAGCACGAACTCGGGCTTCTCCTCGAGTGCGCCCGAATAGCCCCGCTTTGGGCTCTTCTAAGATTTCATATTCGGCTTCTTCGTCTGCAACACCGAGACGATCAAGTGCAACGCTCTTAGCTTCTTCAATGGACTTACCGGTTGTTTCTACCCATTCCATAAGATTCCTGCTTTCTTTTCTGACGTGAGATTGATTGAGTGGGGGTTTGATCAGCCGCGTGGCGGCTTGGGATGGCGTGACGTGCCCGAAGGCTTCGGACGATTAGGTGGCGTGGCCTTACCTTTAGCCGGAGTTGACCCACCCTTGGGCGGGGTGACGCGCTTGCTAATAATGGGCTTGGGGCCTGCCTTTGGTTGCTCCTTGGCTTTAGCAAGGTCTTTTTTCATTTGACCGAACATGCCGCCACCGCCAACATCATCCTTGGCTAATTCGCGCGCTTTCACACCAGCAGCTTGGGCTTGACGACCCAGTGAATCATCACCTTTATAGAAGCGGCGGGTGATATACGACTGCTGAGCAATACGCACAATCGTCTGGGCAAAGTAGTAAACGACTAGCGCTACCGGGAAAAAGAATTGGAAGACGCCGAAGAATACTGGCAAATACTGCATCAATTTCTGTTGCGAGGCCGACATCGTCGGGGACACAGTACGACTTGCGATCATCCGCTGTTGGACGAAATACAGACCCATCAGAGCCACGACTAGTAGGGCATAGACAACGCCCGTGGCGGCGTTTTCTTGAATCGCCTTCACTGGAGTGAGGGATAGGTCGAGCCCAAGAGAACTCATCTTGGTCTTACCTGCCAAACTTTTATACAGTTCGCCAGTTTTTGAGATGTAGTCCGGGTCAAAGGTGCCATCAGCCGTTTTCTTGGTGAGACCATGCAGAACTCGGAACATGATCAAGAAAATCGGCATCTGAGCCAAAAGTGGCAGACATGAAGCCAATGGGTTGACTTTGTGCTCCTGGTAGAGCTTCATCATTTCTTCGTTAAGTTTCTGGCGATCATTGCGATATTGCTGTTGCAGCCGCTTCATTTCGGGCTGAACCTTCTGCATCTCCAACATCGACTTCGTGCTCTTTAGTGTGAGTGGGAAAATCAACATCATGATGACCACAGCGACTAAGGCAATGGCCGCCGTGTAGTCCGATGTGAGGTTGTAGAACTGACTGACGAGCCAGGCTGCTGCTTGGAACATGTCACGACACCTTTCCGGTGGGCTGATTATGGTTTATCTGTGCACATTGGGCATCGTGTTGATGCCTAAGTTCGGGAACTGGGTCAAAGCCGGACGCACCAAATGGGCGGCAGCGCACAAGTCGACGAAGAGTCAACCATGAACCACTGCGCGCCCCATGAATGTCAATCGCCTCTTTGGCGTACTGCGAGCAACTGGGGGTGAAGCGACAAGGTGAAGGACGACCTTCACGTGCTAGTTGGTACCAGTTTATGCCTTTTAATAGGTAAGATTTCATAACGGAATCACTCTTTGACACTCCATTTACTAGCTAGACCATCGACCGCAGAACGCAAGTCGGTCAAAGTAATCGACTCCGCTGGGCGGGTTAAGCCGATGAGATACAAACCGGGCCGCATATCAGGAGTTGCGTGACGCAGCACTTCACGTAACTGTCGGCGGACGCGATTGCGCTTCACTGCTGTTCCAGCAGTGCGACCAATAGCGAAGGCCACATGGGGGCCATCAAGAGCAGAGTCCGACAACATCACGCACCAAACAACTCCACTACGAACTCGGATTCCTTGGCGACGTAATCGCGCAAATCCGGCTCGGCCGTGAAGTCGTTTGATCAAGCCGACAGCTTCTTGCGGCCCTTCAGGCGACGGGCTTTCAAAACTGCTCGCCCGGCGCGGGTGGACATACGAGCGCGGAAGCCATGTTTGGCTGAACGGCGCTTCTGATTAGGTTGGTACGTACGCTTCATGCAAAATCCTCAATTCCTGGTGGCGCCCCATCCGGGCGAGAAACACCTGGTAGTGACTACTATTCAGCCTCCTCGACAACCTTTGCTCCACGCGGGTGGAACGTAGCTAGTCAAGCGCTTAAGAGCAGGCTACGGCCTAAAGGCCAATGGGGGCAACCCTGACACGCGAATCCCGTCTTTACGGATTATCCACAGCCTGCTAAGGTGTCCCTTCCCTAGCAATTGCCCTCACGTTCAACCCCCCCTAGTTGACCATTGAGGCAGGTCAGGGTATCTAAAATCACGCCACTGTATTGTCCACAAGTTGTGGATTGGTCTGTGGACAACATGCCTATTTTTTGAAGGAGTAGCAGGTGGAACATACTGATGACTTGTGGACAGCGGTTTCGCAACTGCTTCGCGCCCAAGTCTCAGATGCCGTCTGGTACTCCACTTTCAATGATGTGCACTCGTTGCCTGACGACCAGAACACCTTGCGTTTGGCTGTTCCAAGTGGAACCGTGCGCGATAAAATCACATCGCGTTATCTTCCTATTGTTCTCGATGCCCTGACTGAACTTGGTGCTGGTTCATTGAAATTGGTCGTCGATGTTGCGGCCCCCGACGAAATCGTTGTGGATTCGGCAGCCAACACTGATAACACCCCGCAGCAAAACACCAAAAATCCTTCAAAGAACGGGTCAAAGAACTCCGGACCCACGGTTGCCAGTGTTGAAGAAATGGGTAACAGGGCTGGATTGAACCCGCGTTATACCTTTGAAACATTCGTTAAAGGGGCATCCAACAGTTTCGCTTTAGCGGCAGCACAACGGGTTGCCGAAACCCCAGCGCGCTCGTATAACCCACTCTTCGTCTATGGCTCCGCCGGGCTTGGTAAAACCCACCTTCTGCATGCCATCGGCCATTACGTACTCCAGAATTACAGCCACTACCAGGTGCGATACATCACTACGGAAACTTTCCTGAACGAGTACGTGGACGGAATTCGTAACAACACGATCGCCAATTTCAAGCGTCGCTATCGTGATATCGACGTTTTGCTGATTGACGACATTCAGTTCATGGAGGCAAAAGAGGGGCTCCAGGAAGAGTTTTTCCACACCTTCAACACCCTTCACGGAGCGAACAAACAGATTGTTATTTCTTCCGACCGGGTCCCCGACGCCATACCAAACTTAGAGGACCGACTCATCGGCCGTTTCCGTTGGGGTTTGATTACAGATGTTCAGCCCCCAGATCTAGAAACGCGACTAGCGATTTTGCGAAATAAAGCGGAACGAGACGGCACCTTCGTGCCAGCAGACGTTCTTGAACACATTGCCTCGCGAGTCAGCACCAACATTCGTGAACTCGAGGGCGCCCTTATTCGAGTGAGTGCCTACTCAAGTTTGAATCGTGTTGACATGACGGTGGCGCAAGCTGAAAGGCTTCTCGAGGACCTCCTACCCAGTAGTTCCCCGAAAAACCGAACCGACGATGAACTACTCGCCGAAATCGCCCGATTTCTCGGGTTCACGGTTGAAGCATTACGCGGCAAGAGTCGCCAGCGACCTCTAGTGTCGGCGCGGCAAGAGGCAATGTATGTCTTTCGCGAACTGACTGACCTCTCCTATCCAGCGATTGCCCGACTCTTCGGCGGTCGTGACCACACCACAGTGATTCATGCCGTCGACAAAATCACGCGCTTGATGGTGGAACGCAACGAAACCTACGACCAGGTTACAAGTCTGGTCAAGATGCTGAAATTGGGCTGAGTCAATGTCTTCGCAAGGTGGTATCAACAACATGTTCACAACCCATGTGAATGACGATGATCAGTATGTGGAAAACTCAAAGTTATCCACCACCCCACCCGTGGGTCATACTTTGAGTGTGCATACTTGTGGACAACTAGGCGCGGGCAAATACCTTGATCACGCTGGGCAAAGAAGTGCTTATCCACAATCCACAACTCTTATTACTAGAACTATCTCAAATCATCATCAGACTGTGTTAACAAGTAGGGAGTCCCGTCGTGAAATTTCGTTGTGAAAAAGAAGTTTTAGCTGAAGCACTGGGTGCTGCGAGTCGAGCATCAACAGGCCGCTCAACAAATCCAACAATGTCGTGTTTACGTCTAGTTCTCGCTGGAGACCAACTACGCATCACTGGAACTGACGGCGATTTAACAATTGATGCCAGCATCATCGTGGCTGGTTCAAAAGACGGAGTGGTTTTAGTACCTGCGAAATTAGTCAGCGACGTTGTCCGTTCGTTGCAACCCGGCGCAGTGGAATTTGACTTAGGAGAAGACAACGTCGAGATTTCCGCTAACCGCGTGAACTTCACGGTCCCGATTGGTGCAGGAGATGATTTCCCGAAGTGGTCCGGCACTGTTGGACAGGGCGCCTCAATGAACGCCAAAGATTTTTCAGAGGCACTTCGTCAAGTAGTTCGATCCGCAAGTACTGATGACAGTCGTGGAGTATTCACTGGTGTTTTGCTCACTGGTGTTGCGGGAAAGTTGCGATTGGTCGCAACTGACTCTTACCGCATGTCTGTGCGCGACATCATCACCGGTGTTCTTGCTGATGGAACAAGCGTTGTTGTTCCAGCGCGGGCTCTAGGAGAATTGCAAAAATTGTTGGGTAACGCAGAGCAGGTGTCAATCAATATCACGGAAAATGACGCAACCTTTGAGATTGGGTCGGTGCGTTTGGTGACACGTTTACTGACCGGTGCGTTTGCTGATTATCAACGCCTTATCCCAGCGAATTTGCCCAATAAGTTGGTGATCTCGCGAGAAGCAATGATAGATGCAATTCGTCGAGTCAAACTTGTGGCCCGCGATCCGATTGGCACACCGCTACGTTTGGAAATCAAGCAAGACAGTGTGACTTTGCGAATGGTGACTCCAGATAATGGCGAAGCAGTTGAGCGACTTGACGCAGTTGTTCACGGAGCCGATATTGAAATTCGCTTTAACAACGAACTGTTAACTCAAGGATTAGATGCATCTGGTGCTGACGAAATTACTATTCAAACGAGCGAGCCTGGCAAATTGGCCCTCATTCGCGGCGTCGGTCAAGAAGATTTCACGTATTTGTTGATGCCTCTGAAGTCGTGACAGCGAGATGATTGTCGAGCAACTTGAGCTCGTCGATTTTCGTAATTATTTCCACGCCTCATTTTCCTTAACACCAGGCGTGACAGCAATCGTTGGGCGTAACGCACAAGGAAAGACCAACGTTGCAGAAGCCATGGCCTTCCTGGCCACGCTTGAAAGTTTTCGTCAGGCCCCTGTTGTGGCTCTAGTGCGTGAGGGGGCAGAACTCGCAACTATTCGCGCCATCGTGCGTCACGAAGACGGTCGGGAGATACAAATTGAGGTGCAGATTCAACGCCAGGGGCGCACCATTGTGCAAGTCAACAAACAACGACTTGCACGAACTCGCGATCTTTTAGGGATTTTACGAGTCTCGGTATTTTCTCCCGACGATCTTGAACTAGTGAAGGGCGCTCCAGGTGAGCGACGACGCTTCATTGACGAAACCATGGTCAGTTTGGCTCTGAAAAATGATGCTCGGCGCCTAGAACTAGATCGCATCTTGCGGCAACGCAACACGCTATTACGACAGGCAAACGGTCGGTTAACCCAGGACATTGAGTTCACGCTTGATGTATGGGACGAAAAACTTGCTGCTGTCGGCGACGAAGTCGGTCACCAACGAGCCATTGTTTTGGCACAACTACAACCCGTTGTCGAAGACGCCTACCAACATCTCGCCGGGGCGCCGTTAGCGGTCGGCATTCACTATGAGCCAACCTGGAGGCGCATCGGTTTAGCTAATGCCCTCAAGGCGGCGCGTATGGACGATCTTCGCCGAGGTGTGTCGACAGTCGGTCCGCATCGCGATGACATTGACTTATTTCTGGGGACACTGCCTTCCAGAACCCACGCAAGTCAGGGTGAAATGCGGTGTTTGGCGCTTTCATTACGCCTTGGAGCCCACCAACTTGTAGCGCAGCAAACCAACATGACTCCCTTGCTCGTTCTTGATGATGTTCTTTCTGAACTTGACCCGCAAAGATGCACAGCCTTGCTCAGTCACCTGCCTCGCGGCCAAGTAGTGATTACGACGGCCAGTGCCCTACCCGACACGGCCACACCGGAGAGAATCTTGCGAATTGAAGGAGGTCAAGTTGTCAGCGAATAATCCTGAACCCACACCCATTTCAAGCAGTATTGAAAAACTATTGAAGTCGCTCCGTGGGGGGGATCGGCTGACAACCGTCACGGTTTTTAGTCGTTGGGAGGAACTGGTTGGAGAATCAGTTGCAAGCCATGTGCGACCCTTAAAATTGGACAACGAAACGCTCATCGTTGAGGTTGATGAACCGATGTGGGCGACCCAGATGAAGTTCCTTGAAGCGGACCTTTTGAAGCGCCTCAATGAGGGTGCCACAAGGCCCATAAAAACCTTGGAGATACGGGTCAAAAAGCGCCGTTAAGAGCCTCTTTTTAGGAACCCCAAAAGTCTTCTTTTTTGTGGCTAAAAAATAGTGTATTTACCCTGCATATCAGGCACGCAAGGTCACCAAAAATGCGACTCCCAGCGAGTAGGATTTGAGTGTTGTGTTGAGCCATTGTGTCGCCCCAAATTCCACCCCCGCGCACACAGTTGTGATGGCCTTCTAAACCCACCCAAAAAGGAATTCGTGTCCACCAAAAGCACCACCACCACAGCCGATTATGGAGCCAAAGATATTCAGGTTCTTGAAGGTCTTGACCCTGTCCGCAAACGACCCGGTATGTACATCGGATCGACTGGCCTATCAGGTTTACATCACCTCATTTGGGAAGTAGTTGACAACTCCGTTGACGAAGCCATGGCTGGTCATTGCACCACGATCAGCGTGACTCTCTTAGAGGGTGGCGGATGTCGTGTTGAGGACAACGGTCGCGGTATTCCTGTTGATCCATATCCTTCCGGTCCTCATAAGGGTAAAAGTGCCGCCGAGGTTGTGCTGACAGTGCTTCACGCCGGAGGAAAATTCGGTGGCGAGGGCTACAAAGTCTCAGGCGGACTTCACGGTGTGGGTGTTTCAGTTGTGAACGCACTATCGGATCGACTGAAGTTAGAGATTGATCGTGGTGGCAAGCGCTATGAACTCGAATTTCAAAACGGCGGAAAACCCAACGGCAAGATTGAGGTCACTGGTGACACGCCAGCACGCGGTCGCAAAAACGGTACGTCGGTGACTTTCTGGCCAGACGAAACCATTTTCGCTTCAGAAGGCACAGAGTTCGTGGCGCGCACAGTTCTTGAGCGCCTACAAACGATGGCTTTTCTTAATCGCGGCCTGGAAATTATTTTCAAGGATGAACGCGTCGGCAAAATCCAAAACGTCACCTTCCAATACAAGGGCGGGATTATTGACTTCGTTAAGCACCTCAATCAATCCAAGGATGCATTGTTCACTAAGGTCGCCTACTACGAAGAAGAAGACGATGGGCAGATGTTGGACATCGCTATCCAGTGGAATACCGGGTATCACGAAGGAATTCACGGGTACGCCAACGGAATCAGCACTGTTGAAGGCGGCATGCACGTTGAGGGTTTCAAAACAGCGTTAACCAGTGTCATCAATAAATACGCGAAGAACCGCGGGTTGCTCAAGGAAAAAGATGACAATTTTCTCGGCGAAGATATTCGTGAGGGGATCACGGCGATTATTTCAGTGAAATTATCTGAACCTCAATTTGAGGGTCAGACCAAAGCCAAATTAGGCAACGTCTCGATGCGGTCCTTTGTGCAAAAAGTAACGAACGATCGCCTAGCCGAGTGGTTGGATGAAAATCCAACTGAGGCAAACAAGATTGTTAAAAAGGCCCAGTCCGCAGCGCAAGCACGAGTCGCTGCAAAGAACGCGCGTAACGCAGTGCGCCGAAAGACTGCGCTTGCTGGCGCCGGTATGCCAGACAAATTAAAAGATTGCAGTAGTGGCAATCCATCAGAGAGTGAAATCTTCATTGTTGAAGGTGACTCTGCTGGTGGTACGGCCCTCGATGCGCGTGATCCCCGAACGCAAGCCATTTTGCCGATCCGCGGAAAGATTTTGAATGTTGAGCGGGCGCGTCTCGACAAGATGTTGAAAAATACTGAAGTGATTGCCTTAGTCACGGCAATCGGCGGTGGCGTCGGTGACGAATTTGACGCAGCCAAGGCGCGCTATCACAAAATTATTATTTTGGCTGACGCCGATGTTGACGGCAGCCATATTCGGACCTTGCTTTTGACTTTCTTCTTCCGCCAGATGCGTCCATTGGTTGAAGCTGGCTATGTGTACATTGCGCAACCACCGCTGTATTCAACAGAGGTCGGCAAAGTAAAGATCTACCTCAAAGACGATCTTGCCAAGACGCGTTTCTTGGAAGAACATCCCAATCACAAAAAAGATTTCCAGCGTCTCAAAGGTCTCGGAGAAATGGACTGGGAAGAATTGCGTTCGACGACGATGTCGGACGAATCTCGCACACTTTTGCAAGTCAATGTTGACGAAGCAGCGTTAGCTGATGAAGTCATGGGCGTGCTGATGGGTGACGACGTTGAAAGTCGCAAACACTTCATTCAAACGAATGCAAAAGACGTAAGGTTCCTTGATATCTGATGGCTAGTAAAAAAACGCCCCCCACCCCGCCCGAGGAAGGTGCAACACCCTCGGAACCCAATATTCCCGTACAGCCAGTTGCTCTGCAAGATGAGATGGAGCGTTCGTTTCTTGATTATGCAATGTCGGTCATCATGGCGCGTGCTCTTCCTGATGTTCGCGATGGCCTCAAGCCAGTGCACCGCCGCATTATTTGGGATATGGAAGAACAAGGATTTCGTCCTGATCGTCCGTTCGTAAAATCAGCGCGCGTGAGTGGCGACACGATGGCCAAGTATCACCCTCATGGTGATACCGCAATTTATGACGCTTTGGTTCGTATGGCGCAACCCTTCTCACTGCGACATCCGCTCATCGCCTTTCATGGCAACTATGGATCTCCTGACTTTGGTCCGGCAGCGAGTCGTTATACCGAATGTCGTCTGCATCCGTTAGCGATGCATCTATTGGCGGACATCGACGAGAACACCGTCGACATGGTGGATACCTATGACGGATCGCGCGAAGAACCAGTCGTTCTTCCAGCGCGCTTTCCCAACTTGCTCGTCAATGGTTGCCAGGGAATCGCTGTGGGAATGGCCACCAATATCCCACCGCACAACTTGGGTGAAGTGATTGACGCATGTATCCATTTGCTGATGAACCCCGAAGCCACAACCGATGACCTGATGGCTTTTGTCAAGGGCCCAGACTTTCCGACGGGCGGATCAATTTTGGGTCGCTCTGGAATCTTGGACGCTTATCGCACAGGACGCGGCAGTATCAAAATGCGCGCCACAGCGGCGATTGAAGAAACTAAGCGTGGAGGCATGCAAATTGTTGTCACGGAGTTGCCGTATCAGACGAGTTGCTCAGCAATCGCAGGACGCATCCAAGAACTTGTGGATAACGGAGAACTTGATGGCATCGCCGATGTCAACGACGGTTCATCGGGTGGAGAGACCTATCTCACTATTCAGTTAAAGCGCGACGCCAATGCCAATGTGGTGTTGAACAATCTCTTCAAGCAGACACAACTCCAAACAAGTTTCGGAGTGAACATGGTGGCCCTCGTTGATGGGGTGCCACGTCAACTGACTTTGGTTGATGCCTTAAATGGATATATCCGTCACCAGATAGAAGTACTCACGCGACGCACGACATTCCGCCTTGATAAAGCGCAACGACGACTGCACCTTCTTGAGGGTCGCATCAAAGCGCTCGATGTCATTGATCAGATCATTAAGTTGATTCGTGAAAGTGAAGACGCACCAGCCGCTAAAGCGTCACTCATGAATCCGCCTTACGAATTCAGTGAAGTGCAGGCCATTGACATTCTTGACATGCAGTTACGTCAATTAACACGTCTCTCGCGCATTGATCTTGAGACCGAGATGGGCCAACTCAACGAACGTATTGCCGAACTCGAAGGCATTCTGGCCGACGATGTCAAGTTGCGGGCTGTTATCTCTGAAGAGATGTTGGCTATTCGCTCTGAGTTCGCCACTCCACGCGTATGCCCAGTCACTTTTGACTCAGGAGACATGAGTATTGAAGATCTTGTTGATGACACTGCGTTAGTAGTCGTGATGACAGAAGCCCAGTACGTCAAAACTGTTCTAGCTTCAAACTTTAGGAGCCAGGGTCGTGGCGGCAAGGGCGTCACCGGCGCCAAATTGAAAACTGATGACATCGTCAAGCGGGTGATTTTCACATCTGCTCACGCATATCTGTTGTTCTTCTCCAATAGGGGGCGGGTCTATCGTTTACGCGCGCACGAACTGCCTGAACGCGAGCGAGCCACCAAGGGTGTTCCGATCGTTAACCTTTTGCCACTGCAATTAGGTGAAACCATTGAGGCGATTATTGATACCCGCAACTTTGATGCGGAGCGGTTCTTGTTCTTTGCAACTCGCGATGGAGTCGTCAAAAAAACAGCCTTCAATGAATACGACAATGGACGACGAGACGGATTAATCGCTCTCAACTTGCGCGACAACGATGAATTAGTGCGAGTCATTGAAACAAGTGGAACCGATGAGATTTTTATGGTCAGCAAATCGGGTATGACAATTCGTTTTTC
>BJGB01000028.1 GCA_014190215.1 Actinomycetes bacterium
CGCTTCTTCTCTTGGACGACTGTTGAAACTTCGTGGCTTGCGAGTCACCATGCAAAAATTGGATCCGTACATCAACGTTGATCCAGGCACGATGAACCCGTTTGAACATGGTGAAGTTTTTGTTACCGACGACGGCGGGGAAACAGACCTTGACCTCGGACACTATGAGCGCTTCATTGACGAAAATCTTTCACGCAATTCGAACGCCACAACCGGCTCGATTTACCAAGCTGTCTTAGCTGCCGAACGTCGTGGGGATTATCTCGGCAAGACAGTACAAGTCATTCCACACATCACCGACGAGATCAAGCGTCGTATTCGGCGAATGGCGACTGAAGATGTTGATGTCGTCATCACCGAAGTTGGCGGAACTGTCGGTGACATCGAAATCCTCCCGTTTTTAGAGGCTATTCGTCAGTTCCGCAAGGAAGCTGGGCGGGACAATGTGTGCTACATCCATGTCACTTTGGTGCCTTTTATTGGCCCATCTGGTGAGCAAAAGACCAAGCCCACGCAACACTCAGTCACTGAACTGCGTAGCCGCGGCATTCAACCCGATGTGATTGTCTGTCGCAGCGAAGAACCTTTGAGTGCGAGTTTGAAACGCAAGATTTCCAATCTTTGCGACGTTGATGAGCGGGCAGTTGTCAATGCTGCTGACGTGCGAAATATTTATGAGTTGCCCCTCGTCTTGCATGAGGAAGGTCTTGATGCCGTTATCTGTGAAACTCTGCGTCTTGAGGCTCCCATTGATTTGTCATCATGGCAAGTTCTTGTTGACAAGGTTGATAATGCGACCAAGCCTGTGCGCATCGGACTCATTGGTAAGTACATCGAACTGCACGACGCTTACTTGTCGGTTGTGGAAAGCATTAAGCACGCCGGCTTCGATCACGGTGCCAACGTAGAAATTGATTGGATCCAAGCCGAAGAAGTGGAAGGTCTGTTAGCGCAAGGTCGACTATCAGATCTTGACGGGATTGTCATTCCTGGCGGATTTGGTATTCGTGGTGTCGAAGGCAAAATAGCGGCAGCTGGATTCGCTCGTGAAAATAATCTTCCTTGTCTCGGTCTGTGTCTCGGTATGCAAGTCATGACAATTGAATATGCGCGTCATGTTCTTGGAATGTCAGATGCTCACTCCACTGAATTTGATCCCACGACAAAACATCCTGTGATTGACATTATGAATGATCAGCGTGACATCACCGATAAGGGTGGAACAATGCGACTCGGTGCGTATTACGCGGTTCTGCAACCAGGCTCTCAAGTGGCGCAGGCCTACGGTGAGGCAGTAGTGAGTGAGCGTCATCGCCATCGCTATGAGTTCAATAGCCAATATCGCACACGCTTTGAGGCATCTGGCTTCGTCTGCAGCGGCACCTCGCCAGACAAGCGTCTCGTCGAATTCATCGAACTAACTGGTCACCCATTTTGGGTGGGAACGCAGGCTCATCCCGAGTTCAAGAGTCGTCCAGACCGGCCGCACCCGCTATTTCGCGAGATGATTGGGGCAGCTTTGCAATATCGCGCTCATCATCGCTCTGAGGCGATTGGTACCGACGAACAGCATTCAGAGGCACGCTCCGCCTGAGCGGATCATGGGATCTTTCCAACATCTGGGAGACCAGCTGATTCATTCTGGGTATATCTGGAATGTGGTTGTCGGTGAGTTTGTGGCCCCGAATGGAGAAACGTTCACCCGTGACATTGTGCGCTCTCCCGGAGCGGTTGCGGTCGTCCCCATCCGCTATGACGATCAAGGTGCGCCACAGGTGATCTTGGTCAAGCAGTTCCGCGCTGCGTTCAATGCAGTGATTATCGAAGTCCCCGCGGGCATGCGTGATGTGCCTGGAGAATTGCCTGAAGAAACAGCGCTCCGCGAATTAATTGAAGAGACGGGTTTTTCTTCTGAAAAAATGGAACTCTTGCATCGCTTTTATCCTTCGACGGGGATGACTGATTCAGTTCTGCATGTGTACCTTGCCACTGGATTAACAGAGGTTGGTCGCCAGGCCCACGGACCCGAAGAAGACCACATGGAGGTTTTTGAAATTCCTTTAGCGCTCGCTGTCGCCATGGTGGTCAGCGGTGAGATTGCGGACGCTAAATCAACGATTGGTTTGTTACTTGCCGAGCGCCGATTGAACGCTCTTGATGTAGCGGCACCTTGAGATCAGCATTGTGGATATAACTGAATCGCTGCCCATTGAAGTTGAAGAATTTCTTCTCTGGATGTTGGCTGAGCGAGGTCGTTCAAAAAATACTTTGTCGGCTTACCGTCTTGATCTGACGAACTATTGGGATTGGTTAGTCGCAAAGAAAATGGATTTGGCAACCGTGCAAGCACGAGATATCGATGCCTATGCAGCGGTGCAACGCAGTTCGGGGGCGGCCCCTTCAAGTGTGGCGCGGCGGATGGCGGCCGTGCGAATGATGCACCGCTTTTTATTAGCCGAAGGAACTCGCGGCGACGACCCAACAGCAGATTTTGATGGGGTCAAGGTTCCGACTGGCATTCCCAAACCTTTGAGCGAAGAAGAAGTTGAGGGTCTCTTGGCTGCAGTCGTCGGTGAAACTTCGGTGGCTTTGAGAGATCGTGCCTTATTGGAGTTGTTGTATGCCACAGGGGCGCGTATCTCGGAGATTTGTGGACTCTCCATTGGTGATATCGATCTTGATGGGGGCCTAGTGCGCTTGTATGGCAAGGGTTCTAAGGAACGTTTAGTTCCTGTGGGTCGATGCGCCCGAGAGGCCGTGGATCGGTGGTTGCAGCAGGGTCGCACAGAAATGACACCGAAACGTTGGCTTCGGCGTGAAGATTCAGAGGCAATCTTTTTGAATATGCGGGGTGGGCGACTGGGGCGTCAAGCCGCATGGGCGGTGGTTGCTCGCGCCGGTGAGAAAGCGGGTCTGAAGAGCGTGTTGTCACCTCATGTTTTGCGTCACTCATGTGCCACCCACATGCTTGACCATGGCGCCGATCTGCGCATCGTGCAAGAAATGTTGGGTCACGTCTCCATCTCAACGACGCAGATCTATACCAGCGTTTCACAGGAACGTTTATTGGACCAATATCGTTCTGCGCATCCACGAGCTCAAGTTTCGCGTGGGAGTTGACAGTGGTGTCTAGATCATCAACTCGGCATTTAGTGAAACGCTTTTTGACGTCATTATCACGACGAGCGTTGAGTGTTGAGCAACTTGCCTGGGTGAGAAAATATTTATTGGAAGATGAGTCTTCCTTGTGGACAAGAATGGCACTGAGCGATCAGCGTCATTCGCTTGTCGTGGCACAAAGATTTGTGACCCTGAAACCAGATGCACAACGCGATCACATAGCGGCCGCATTGTTGCACGATGTCGGCAAAGTTGAGTCTGATTTAGGTATCGCGATGCGTGTGATTGCGACTTTGATCGGACCCCGCACGAAACGTTTGCGGGCTTATCACGATCACGAAACGATTGGTCTTGACTTGTGTATCAAAGCACATTCAACAACTGAAACATTGCGCGTTTTGCGAGCAGATTCAACAGATGAGATTGCGGCATTGATTCGTCGTGCCGACAACATCTGAATTTCAGTTCGGCGGTAGCAAACCGATATTGCTATAGGTGCGAGCCAGCGTTGCCGAAGCTACGGAGCGCGCCTTATCAGCGCCAACGCGAAGCAGACGTGAAAGTTCGCCTGGATCGCCCATCAGTTCGCGGTAGCGATGCTGAATCGGCGTCAGTACTTCAACAACTGCCTCACCTGCATCGGCTTTCAGGGGACCGTACTGGGTGTAACCAGCGGCAGTTTGCTCTGGGGTGCGACCAGTGCAGGCAGCCAAAATCTCTAAGAGGTTGGAGATACCTGGCTTTTCGGTGCGATCAAAACGAACCTCACCATCCGAATCAGTGACCGCCCGCTTGAACTTCTTGATAATTGCCGAGGGTTCATCAAGTAAGTAAACAATGCCAGAATCGCTGGCCGCCGATTTGGACATTTTGGCGATGGGTTCCTGGAGATCGGTGACCTTGGCGCCGGCACGGGGAGTGATAATTTTCGGCACGACAAAGGTTTTTCCAAAACGTCCGTTAAATCTCATGGCAATGTCTCGGGTGATTTCAACGTGCTGGCGTTGGTCTTCGCCCACTGGCACCTCCTCAGCGTCGTACAGCAAAATGTCGGCAGCCTGCAGGGCGGGATAGGTAAACAATCCAGCGGAAATGAAATCGGCTTCGCGCTTGGCTGACTTGTCCTTGAATTGTGTCATGCGACTGAGCTCGCCGTAAGAAACCGTACATTCCATGACCCAGCCCAATTGAGCGTGCTCGGGCACATGACTCTGCACAAAGACCGTGGCAACGTCGGGGTCGAGTCCCACCGCAAATAGGGTGGCCGCTAATTCGAGGGTGCTCGCGCCGAGTACGCCAGGACGATCGGTCACGGTGAGGGCGTGGAGGTCAACAATGCCGTGAAAAGCATCGCATTCATGTTGACCGCTTACCCACGTGCGTAAGGCCCCGAGGTAGTTGCCAAGATGGACGACGCCCGTGGGCTGGATGCAGGATAAGACTCTTGGCACGGAGCAATTCTACTCGTGCACTCACTCATCACGGTCGTTTTTCACCGATTTGCCTGCTCCTGAGACGCTCGGGCGATTAGCCTGAAGGTAATGGCTGTTGATGTCTCCACTCCGGTCTTTGAAGGCCCATTCGATCTTCTTCTGCACCTGATCCTCAAGGAGCAGGTGGATATTTACGAAGTTGACCTGTCCGTGATCGTGAATTCATATTTGGCTGAAATCGCCAAAATGGATGTTCTTGATCTGGAATTGGCGACGGAGTTCTTGCTCATTGCGGCCACTCTCGTGGACATCAAAGCTCGACGCTTGCTCCCAGGGCGCGAGGACATTGATATCGACGAGGAACTCGGCATCTGGGAGGAGCGCGACCTCTTGCTGGCGCGCTTGCTTGAATGCAAGACCTTCAAGGATGTCGGTCAGGTATTTGCGCAGTTGGCTAGTGCTGCCGACCGTTCCTATGCGCGTCGTTGTGGTCCCGATGAACGCTTCTTGGAGTTGATGCCCGATCTCTTGGAAGGGGTCAAGCCGCGCCAGTTCTTGGCCGCCTACATGCGCGCCATGGCACCTAAATTGGCACCTAAGGTCGACCTCTTTCACGTGGGTGTCATCAAAGCCAACGTTGCCGATGCCCTTGCTGAACTTGTGGATGAGTTGCCGCGTATCGGGCGCATTAGTTTTCGTCACTTGACCGCCGATCTCGTCGATCGCATTGAAGTGATCGTGCGCTTCCTGGCTTTGCTCGAACTTTTCAAGCAAGGTTTCGTGGAGTTGCAGCAAAATGAAAAGTTTGGCGATATTGAGATCGTCTGGTTGAGTGACAGCGAATCAGCTATGGCTGGTTCAATGACTATTGATGATTATGAAGGTTGATGTTCAGGCGAAATTGAAGCAGCGCACTCATGAGTGCGACCTAATGAAGAATGTGAAGAGATAATGAGCGAAGAATTAACAGTTGAGACGGAAGTTGCCACACCTATTGACGCAGATCTCGTGCGTGCTCTGGAGGCAATTATTTTAGTTGCCACCGATCCGGTGCCTGTTGATCTTCTGGCGCAGATTCTTGGACATCCAGAAGCAGTCGTGGAAAGTCTCTGTGCCTCATTGGCTGCGGCTTACGAAGAAGCAGGTCATGGTTTTCAACTCGTTCGAGTTGCAGGTGGCTTTCGCTATCAGTCCCATCCCGATGTGGCGGTCTATGTGGAACGCTTCATCCTTGATGGTCAAAAAGCGCGACTCTCTGGTGCGGCTCTGGAAACATTGGCGATTGTGGCCTATAAGCAACCCATTTCACGCGCCCAAATCGCTTCCATTCGGGGAGTTGACCCCGATGGTGTACTGCGCACGCTGCAGGGACGTGGGTATATCGATCAAGTGGGTCGCGACCCTGGCCCAGGTCAAGCAGTGATGTGGGGAACGACGCCTGCATTCTTAGAGAAGTTGGGCATTAACTCGGTAAATGATTTGCCGCCAATTGTTGAATTCATCCCTGGTGCCGACATCGTTGAAGCCCTTGAAGTTGGTTTGCGAATCTCCAAAAATGATGATCTTGATGTCCCAACTCCCGAGCCCGTATCAGTGCCTGTTGAGGCAGAACATGACGAATCGGGAACCTGAGCGGCCGCTCTGGGAGCAACTGGCAGCGAAATCAAAACTTTTGCCGCAAGGTGATCGTTTGCAAAAAGTTATGGCTCGGCACGGTTTTGGATCTCGCCGAGTGTGCGAAGACATCATCGCTGAGGGTCGAGTTTCGGTGAATGATGTTGTCGCTGAATTGGGTCGTCGTATTGATATCACTACAGACACCGTCAAAGTTGACGGTGTTGAAATCGGGCTCCAACCAGGTTTGGTGTACTACCTGCTGAACAAGCCTGTAGGTGTCGTGACGACTGCGTCCGATCCACAAGGTCGACCAATTGTGATTGACCTTGTGCCCAGTGAGCCACGTGTTTTTTCAATCGGTCGCTTAGATGTTGACACAGAAGGTTTGTTATTGCTGACAAATGACGGACAGTTAGCCAACCACATTGCGCACCCGAGTCACGGTGTGGAAAAGGAATATCTGGCAGAGGTCGCTGGCGGCGAAGTGTCGGGCGGTGCGATACGACGCTTGCGCGATGGCGTCGAACTGGAAGATGGAGTCACTGCACCAGCCAAAGTCACTCAGCCCACCCCAGGGATCTTGCGTATCGTCATTCATGAGGGTCGTAATCGCCAAGTGCGGCGCATGTGTGAAGCCGTTGGACATCCCGTGACGCGTTTGGTACGCACGCGCATTGGACCGTTGAGTGATAGGCGTTTACAGCCTGGGCAATGGCGCGAACTGACATTGCCGGAACTGCGTTTGCTAACTGAGGCAGTCGCCCTTGTCATGCAAAGATACGATCAAGAGCAATGAGTAACACGGCGACAACAACGAACCGACGAGCCACAGTGGTTGGACTGGGATTGATTGGTGGATCAATATGTGTTGCCCTGCGCGAACGCGGTTGGCTGGTCTCGGGCGATGATCAAGATCCCCAGCGCGTCACCGAGGCACTTGAGCGAGGCTTAATTTCCGCTGCCGGTATTGACGCAGAGTCGCAAGTGACTTTTGTTGCCGTACCCGTGACCGCAATTTCGTTGCAAGTCCAACGAGCTCTTGATGCCACTAACGGCATCGTTACTGATGTCGGCAGCGTTAAGGCTGTGGTGACGCGAACGATTACTGATCCTCGATTCATCGGCGGTCACCCAATGGCCGGCAGCGAACTTGAGGGACTTGATGGAGCAGACGGTGAACTGTTTACGGGGGCTGTGTGGGTTCTCACACCGACTCCCACAACCTCAGATGCAGCATTCGCCACGGTGGCAAATATCGTCAATGATCTTGGGGCAGAAGTCGTTGGTCTTGATCCCGTGCGCCACGATGAGTTGGTTGCCATTGTGAGCCATGTGCCGCACCTCACGGCCGCGACTTTGATGGGAGTGGCCGGGTCGCGCGCCACAGAGCATGCAGCATTATTGCGTTTGGCAGCTGGTGGCTTTCGTGATATGACGCGCATCGCCTCAGGGCATCCGGCAATTTGGCTGGATATTTGCGCGGAGAATCGTCCCGCAATCATCAGCACTTTGAGTGCTTTGATTGATGGTCTGAGCGATATGAGAACAGCAGTTGACACTGGTGATCGGGCCACGATTCTGCAACGACTCACGGCGGCACGCGAATCACGCGCCAACTTGCCGAGTCGAATTAAGGCTTTGGCCGATCTTTCAGAGGTGCGCATTCCAATACCTGACCGACCAGGTGCCGCCGCTGAGGTGTTCACCTTGGCTGCTGAACTAGGTGTCAACATTCCCAACTTTGAAGTGGTGCACTCGGTTGAAGGAGATCGCGGTATTGCAGTTGTATTAGTGGAGACGACAAGTGTGGAGTTATTCCGTGGCGGACTGATGGCGCGTGGTTTCAAACCTTCAGTACAGCGTTTGGATTGACGTTCAATGAGCAAACCAATGCTTCTTGAAACGGCGCACGGACCACTCTCAGGCGTTGTCTCCGTGCCTGGATCAAAAAGTATTGCCAATCGTGCATTGGTATGCGCAGCGCTGGCTGATGGTCTCAGTACCTTGCGCGTTGTTCCGTCGGGAGATGACACATCGGCGATGGTTGATTGCTTGCGAACTTTGGGAGTGCATATTCAACAAGAGGGCACTACTGCTGATGTCACAGGAGTTGCCGGACAACCTGTTGGTGGGGGCGTGTTGAATGCTCGCCTGGCAGGGACGACATCGCGCTTTATGACGGCAATGGCATCTTTGTCCTCAGTGCCTTCAATGATCACAGGCAATGAAGCACTGTGTCGTCGACCCATGGGGGCCTTACATGACGCGCTCACGTCATTGGGGGCCATCGTGCGCCCAGAGTCAGTGACGGGGCATCTTCCTGTTTGGGTGAGCGGTTTAGACCTCGCAGGTGGCTCTGTTGCTATTCCCGGTGACGTCAGTAGCCAGTATGTGACAGCACTGATGCTGATCGCTCCTTACCTTGATCGCGGTCTGCAGATTCAATTGACATCATCCTTAGTGTCACGTCCATATGTCGCCATCACTGCTTCGGTGATGAGTTCGTTCGGGGTCAGCGGAATCACTATCTCGGACCGCAGTATCGGAGTGGAAGCGGGACGCTATGTTGGCACCGCATATGACATTGAACCCGACGCTTCATCGGCCTCATATCCATGTGCCGCCGCAGCGATTGTCGGGGGATCGGTGACGGTCATCGGATTATTGCAAGATGCTTTGCAAGGCGATGCTCGCTTCGTTGAGGTTTTGATGAATATGGGATGCGCCGTTGTGCATGAAGACACGCAAACCACAGTCATGGGCGCCGATGAACTGATCGGCATCGAGGTTGACATGGGAGGTATGTCAGACCTCGTGCCCACTTTGGCTGCCGTGGCAATTTTTGCTTCGACTCCCACTCGTATCACTGGAGTCGGTTTCATTCGTCATAAAGAAAGTGATCGAATTGGAGATTTAGTTGAAGGTCTCGTCTCGCTCGGATGCGATGTCACTGAAGAGCAAGACGGTTTGTTGATTCGACCTGTCGCAGTGGAAAATTTGGTCGGAACTATCTTGAAGACTCACGACGATCATCGCTTGGCTATGGCATGGTCGCTGGTTGCGTTACGGGTCAATGGGATTGTGCTTGATGAGCCCAATGTCATTTCTAAAAGTTGGCCCGAGTGGTGGGAAGTACGATCATCCTTATTGGCGACTTCTGGGCACTAATCTGATCATGCCTATGAATCCAGATGCTGCCGTCTCCTCTTTGCAAAGAACCTCGGTGGCTGCCTTTGATGTGGACAAGACCCTCACAACCAAGGATTGTGTCGTGCCGTTCTTGCGTGAAGTTGCTGGCTGGCGCTGGTACCTTGGCCTGCTATCGCGCTCCGTCCCTTTGACGATCGCGGTCGTACGTCGTGATCGCGATAAGGTCAAAAACTTGGTCACGCAGGCGGCTCTTCGGGGTCGCTCAGCGACTCATGTAGAGATAGTGGCACAGCGTTTTGCCGAACGCGTCTTTCCCGCATGGCTGCGTTCGGACACCGTGGATCGTTTGCATTGGCATAAGGCTCAAGGGCATCGCGTGGTTTTAGTTTCGGCTTCCTACCGCCTATATCTCGTTCATTTGGCAGCACAGTTGGGTTGCACGGCGGTTCTAGCAACCGAATGTGAGATGACGCCAGATGGTTTGTTGACCGGTTCGTTGCTCGGAGAAAATTGCCGTGGGGTAGAGAAAGAGCGTCGCTTGCGTCACTATTTTGCAACTGAAGGGCTGACAGCAGTCAACCTTTTCGCCTATGGTGATTCGCGGGGTGATGACCACATGTTGGCAATGGCGGATCACCCTGTGCGTATTGATCATCTGCCAGTGACTGTTGCCCCTGAAATGAGCATGCAATGAAAATGCCAGCGATCCTGCGTGAAGCACGACCCAAGCAATGGGCTAAAAATGTTTTAGTTCTATCTGCCCCTGGGGCAGCAGGTGTCCTCAATGAATGGGGTAGCGCATGGCGGACGATTTTGGCTTTTGTGGCATTGTCATTGGCGGCTAGCGGCACCTATTTTTGGAATGACATTCTTGATGTCGAGGCAGATCGCTCTCACCCGAAGAAGAGATTGCGTCCCATTGCCGCTGGGCTCGTGAGTTTGCCGACAGCACGAATTGTTGGGAGCCTTCTTTTGGTTGCTGGAGTCGCTGTGGGATTTGTACCTGATTGGCGTTGTGGCGTGGCCGTGATCACCTATGTGGTGTTAACGGTGAGCTACTCAACGGTCCTGAAACACCAACCAGTTCTTGACCTCATTGCCGTTGCTGCTGGGTTCGTGATTCGCGCGATTGCGGGAGCAGAAGCAGCGGGCGTGGAGATGAGCACTTGGTTTTTATTGTGCGTCAGTTTCGGTGCCCTCTTTATCGTGACGGGTAAGCGCTACGCGGAAATGCGCGATATCGGTGAAGACGTCGCAAGTACCCGTGCCACATTGACCTCCTACAGTTTGGATTATCTACGGATGGTCTTAGCGGTCAGTTTGGGAGCGACCTTAGTGTCATATTGCACTTGGGCTTTTGCGACTAAGGAGATCTCTGGTACGTCTTGGCCGTCCTATGAGTTATCCATCGTTCCGATGCTGGCGGCCTTATTGAGGTATCTTTTGGCGCTTGAGCAGGGCCATGGTGCCGCTCCCGAAGAAGTCTTCGCATCGGATCGAACATTACAAATTCTCGGTGTGATCTGGGTCGTTATCTTCGGGTTGGGTGTTTACGTCGCCTGATCGATCGGCATTGAACAGAACACAGGGATCGGTCTTAGTAGGATTGCTCTGCTCATGAAATCTGACTATTCACAATCGCGCTTGACTGGATGGGGCTTGACCTCGCCCAGTTATGCGCGCACCGCCAAAGTCTCTCACGGTGAAGTGGGCGAGCACGTCAAGGACAGCAGTGGACGAGGCATTGTTATGCGCGGTCTCGGTCGTTCGTACGGAGACGCTGCGCAGAATGCTGGTGGAACAGTTCTGACCTTGGCGGACACTGTGGCACAAGCAGTTCTGGATACTGAGCAAGGAACATTGACCGTCGGAGCTGGGGTCAGTCTTCACGACTTACTGCAGATCATCGTGCCACGGGGTTTCTTCATTCCAGTTTCTCCGGGAACTCGTTTCGTGACAGTGGGCGGAGCGATTGCCTCGGATATTCACGGCAAGAACCATCACATCGAAGGAAGTTTCGGCAATCATGTGCGACGACTTTCGCTGCTTCTTGCGGATGGCACTGTGAAGGAACTTGGCCCCGATCAAGATGCTCCACTCTTTTGGGCCACCGTTGGTGGAATGGGCCTCACGGGAATCATTCTTGATGCCACATTTTCTCTGATTCGCATAGAGAGCAGTCGTTGCATTGTGAATACCGTGCGATGCAAAAATATTGATGAACTCTTTGAGGAAATGTCACACGGTGATGATGAGCATCGTTATTCAGTCGCCTGGGTCGATCTTTTGGCGACTGGCGCAAAACTCGGACGAAGTGTTCTGTGGCGTGGAGATCATGCCCGCCTCTCAGATCTCTCCACTAAGGATGCGATTGACCCACTGCATTACGCGCCTAAACATCTCGCCACAGTGCCTGCGTTGGTGCCATCGTTTGGTTTCGTGAACTCGTGGACCTCGGCCATATTTAATGAACTATGGCTCCGCAAAGAACCACGTCGAAAAGTGGGCACGATCAAAAATATTCCGATGTATTTCCATCCTCTGGATGCCATCGGTTCGTGGAACCGTTTATACGGTCGGGGTGGTTTTCTGCAGTATCAATTCGTCGTTCCTTTCGGTCAAGAAAAAACTCTGCGACGGATCATTGAAATGGTTGCTGTTTCAAAAACTGCCAGTCCACTTGTCGTTCTCAAGCGCTTTGGACAATCAAATCCCGCACCAATGAGTTTCCCTATTCCTGGTTGGACATTGACCGTGGATATGTCCTGTGTTGCTTCAGGGGTCAGTGAACTGCTGCACAGTCTTGACTCAATGGTCGTGGAGGCTGGCGGGCGCCATTATTTGGCTAAGGACGCGCACACGACCCCTTCAATTATTCGACGGGGGTATCCGCGACTCGATGAATGGAAAGCTATTCAGCGTGCCGTAGACCCGAGTGGAGTATGGCAGAGCGATCTTGCTCGCCGTCTAGAACTTATTTAGTCGTCACATCAGAAGGATCATCATGGAAAATGCAGTCGGTGAAGTTCAAAATGTTTTGTTACTCGGTGGTCGTAGTGAGATTGGTTTAGCAATCGTGCGCAAACTGCTCTCGCCGTCTGCGCGAGTTGTCACCTTGGCTTGTCGGCGGCCCGATGAGGCGTCAGAGTTGACCCACTCGCTGAGTCGCACCGGTTTAAGTGTTGAAGCGGTTTCCTTCGACGCTGCTGATACAGCGGCGCACAAAGGTTTCTTGGCTGATGTGGTGGCGCGTCACGGTGATATTGATGTGGCGATTTTGGCATTCGGAGTTCTCGGTGATCAGCATAACTTTGATGAGGATCCGCAATCAGCAGTGAGTGCGGTGCACACCAACTACACCGCATCGGTTTCGGCCGCACTATGTCTCGCGTCGCAATTTCGCCAGCAGGGTCACGGCAAACTGATTGTGCTGTCAAGCGTGGCAGGTGAGCGGGTTCGCAAGGCCAACTTTGTTTACGGTTCAAGTAAGGCTGGGCTTGACGCTTTTTGTCAAGGCCTAGCCGATTCATTGGAGGGTTCAGGAGCCAGTGTGCTCATCGTGCGACCAGGCTTTGTGCATTCGGCAATGACAGCCGGGATGAAGCCCGCTCCATTTTCGACGACGCCCGAGGTGGTTGCGAATCTCACCGTCAAGGCTTTGAACGCTGGTCAGCGAATGGTCTGGACGCCCGGAATTTTACGATGGTTGTTTATGGTGTTGCGTCACTTACCAGGTCCGCTCTGGCGTCGCTTGCCATTGGGCTGACTTCAAGAACTGACGTGTCAATGTTGGCGTAGTCGGGATTAAAGATTCCGCGACATGTAGGCGTGCAGGTGCCATCTGGGCGCGGAGTGACTGGCACTAGAACCTCGACCGCATAATCAAAAAGAGGTTGGTAGGGGGCATCGTATGGGCCAATGCCATCGCCTGTCGGGCACTTTTGATAGAGGCGAACTAAGTCATGCTGATATGAACCTCTGAGACAGAAACTGTTTTCGACCACTTGGTTTGGCACGTCAGAGCCGAACTTGGTGGACTCATTGGGCTCAATCCATCCCGACCAAAAACGGGTCAAGATTAACCAATCCGCGCTTTGCACATCATCGGCGAGACGTGAATCGGCTCGATCGGCAAGACCCGGATCCATCTCAATGAAATAAGTTGCCGGAATGAGATCGGGGAAAAGGTAATAAAAGAAAGCGTCACTATAAGAAGTGTTGCGTAGATCCACCGGGCCGACCAACAGACGCTCGCCAGGATGAGATAACTGATCGAGATCTTTGACTACTTGCAGTGATGCCATATACGGTCTGTCGTCTCCGAGATAGAAGTATCGATCGCCGCGAGTCACTTGCAGAACTTCGGTTTTTCCTGCGATGCTGCGCCACGCCAAATCGGTGTAGGTCCGCAGGGTGTAAAACGGAACAAAGATCACGACAACGCAGAGCGTGATTGAGAAGGCTGTGACTAAACGGACAGTTGGATGTGTCCTAGGTGCTCGGTGGCGAATCAATTCAATGAGAGCGATGATCAATACAGGCCAAGAAATGCACGAGACCCACAACAAGTGAGCGCTATCTGGTCGCTGTAATGCTTGGGGTAAAAGTCCGATACCAAAAAGGGCGACGATGAAAAGTGTGACGCCGCGCTGTTGTGAGGCTGTGGAATCGGAGCGCCTGATGACCTGAAAGGCGATCACGGCGATGAGCAAAGCGATCACAGGTAATAGGAAAAACCAAACAAAAAGCTGTTGTGGCGCGCTGAGGTGCGGTACACCCCACCATGGCGCAAATTTTTCACTAATGACTTGCAGCGCGCCTTGCAGATAGTGCCGATTCGGCGGACGAGGTAATTCACGACCAGGCCTCAGGTGGATGACTGGATCTAGCAGAACGCCACGAATAATTGCACTTGGCCCCGCTTGGATCAGATGAATCCATAAAGACATGAGGCCCACAGCAAAGCCACACATCACCTGGCTGACGATACGTCGTGAACGTTTCCACAGCGCCCAACCAAAAACGAGAGCCAGCGCTAAAACTAAATCGGGGCGAAAGGTGAGCGCTAGCCCAGCGAGCAAACCGGCGGTGACCCAACTGCAGCGCGTGGGTAAGAGTTGACTTTGGCGGTTAATCGCTCTGGTGCAGAAAATAACTGACCACAATGCAATTCCTACACCGCCACTCCAAGCCAATGCTTGCAGTCCAATTGGTGTGAGGACAAAGATTGTCGAAACGCATCCCACTAGGGTTGAGGCTTTCTTACCCCAAGGGCGGGTGATGACAACTAAGCCGAAGATCACCAGTACATGTTGTGCTAACCCAAACGTTCGTTCTGACATGAGACTGACATTGAAGACGCGATACCACAATGAAAGTACATGCAGAGACCCAGGTCCGTAGAGATGCAAAAAGTCAACATTGGCAACAGCGCCTTTGATGACCCGCTCGGGAAAGACGAGCATGAATCCTTCCTCCATTGACGAGCCGATCGCACGATAGAGGGCCGGAAGAGTGATGGCAATCGTCAGCGCAACGACACCTAACGATGCCCATGTTGCGCGAGCCTGCTTGCTCACAACCGAGCGCACATGTATGGTTGCGCCCTGAACAAAGGAATTTGCTCCTGTAGTCGCATGCTCATCATTGCGGCGGGGACTGCGTGGCGCATAGCGGGCGCGTAAACGCTGCAGTAACGGGTAGCCACCCACGGCAGCAAGCACGCATAAGGCTGGTTCGGCGGGGACGCGAAAACGCGTGGTGCCGTAGGCATACATCGCGGTGAGAGTGACATTGACGAATAGTGCTCCAAGAGGTAGCAGACCCGCCCGTCGACGGCGGATGAGAATCGCGCCATAGATGGAAGATGCAGCTAGGACGTAGTACATCAACAGTCCGGCGCGGGCAGCATTTTTATTACGTCCCTCAATGGGAGCGAACTCGGTGTTTTGCCATGGACGGAACAATTCCCATTGGCGACCAACTCTGGCGGCAATAACTTTAGGTAATTCAGAGATGTGTTCGGAGGCGTAGTCAAAACCCTGACCCCGCCAAAAGAGGGATTTTTGTGCTTCGTCACCGGTGGCGTCAACACCTTGAGACCGCAGATCTTCTTGGCAGGCGAAGGACCAAAAGCCAATGAATTTTCCGCTGTAGGCGGGATCGCAATTGGCATAGACGAAGAGTTCATTGCCGTTAGTTGAGAGCGGAACGAGAACTTCGAATGATCGAGCATTGCGCAGAGTCCACGGAGTCAGCACCAAGATGCAAACAATGCCAGCAAGAAAGATTTGCTTGAGTCGTGTGCGCCATGAAAGATCGCCCGAAAAAAGAATCCAGGGCACGACGAGCAACACAGAGAGCAGCAGTCCTTCGCCACGGGTGAGGGCTGCGAGACCCACGAGCAGACCCATTGCTGCGGCCCACTTCAAGGTCGGCTTGCCTTTCCAGCGGTAAGCGGCGTACACCGTCGCAGTCGTGCACAAGGCCATCAGTCCCTCGGGGAACATCACTCCATCGACGATCCACAAGTTGGGGTAGATGGCCGCTAAGAACATCGCCAGAATTGTGATGCGTTGCGCCGATTGGCGTGGAGCGACTTGATGGGCCACGAGTCCGATCATCGCCACGAGGGCGGTGCCGATGATCAGCGAGAAGATTTTGTGATCAAAGTATGTCGTCCCACCGAGTCGTGAAATGAAGGAAAGTACGAGTGGATAGAGCGGTCCGTGTAAGGCGCTAGGTCGCCAATTTTGATAGGCAATAAAATTTAATGGCTCAGGGAACCCGTGACCAGTGGCGAGAAAGTTCGCCGTTGAATGGTAGAAAAGCGGATCTCCTCCGTCTGTTCGAGTGGGTGCGACAGCGAGAAGTGTGCCTAATCGAACGACGAAGGACAATGCCAGCATGGCCACAAAACCGCTGCGATATGAGGGCAGGACCCAACGCTTATTGTTGATCGTCAGACAAAGTTGGGCGACACCAAGAAAGATCAGGTAACCCAAAGTGATGGCTGTCAGCGCGGCCCACAAAAAAGTCGTGAGTAATGGACCGACGAGAGTGACGACATTGCCCGAACGGTTGTAGGAAACGCGTTCAACATGTTGGCGAGCAATCAGATCAAGACTTTGACGGCTAAAGAGAAATAAGCCTGGAGCGCAATAGGCAAGACAGTTAATAAGTCGTCGAGTGCTGGGGGATTCTCGAGCGAAGGGAAATGGCGATTCCACGCTCGGCTGGCGGGACCCAACATGTGCAACGACAAGAAGTACACAGGTCACGATGAGCGCTGGGGCGAGATATGGACCCAAGAGAGTTTGGCTGCGGATAAGAAAAAGTCCAGAGGCGAGCAATCTGCTGGGATCCTTTGCACCTCCAGTATTGAGGGCGACGCTGGCGAGAAGCGTGGACCACCACATTGCGTAAGAAGTCAGTACGACAGTCAGGAGACCTCGGCGGGCACCTGATGTACGAGAGAAAGAAGAGATAGTTCTATGCGCAATGAGAACTAAGGAGCAGGTGATCACCAGCCATAACAGAATGTCCAACCATCTGTCGGTCTGCGACCCTTCGTTGAGGCGACTCGTGAGCAGCGCAAGTCGCAAGAGGCAGGCACTTGCAAGAACAGCGCCTGGTCGACGAATGCGGTGAAAGAGTTCGGACATAGGAATGTGGCAATATTAGGCGGACACACCGCTCTGCTGGTGCTCTATCGCCCGAATCAACGATGGCACGCGCAAGGAGTCTGCAATGGTACTTTTGAGACGTCGTGGATGTTCCTCTCTCACCCTCTCTGCCTGTCGCAAAATCGCGGCGAGGTCCGTTTTATCTTGTTGTAGCGATCTTTGCGGTCGTGCTGTATTGGTGGTGGCCGGGCTTAGCAGGGGCGGGTGATCCTGAAACTGAACCAGGTGTTTTAGTGATCGCTAATGGTGCTGTCGCCGATGCTCGCGAGGTGGTCAGTAGGCGACTACGCGAAGAGGGTTTCACCGTCGGCTGGCATACGCCCGGAGGTGCATGGTGCGATCTGAGGAGCGAAATTGACGCCCTCAATCTGAATCCGAGTAAGGCAGTGGTGATCTTTCTTGATCCGATGAC
>BJGB01000029.1 GCA_014190215.1 Actinomycetes bacterium
CACACCTCCAACAATAGATGAAAAAGGGGGCGGGCTTTTAGCCGCCACACCTGGGCGACGAGCCCTGATTGCCCCTCCATTTATGCATGGTGCTGGACACTGGGTGGCCTTCGGAACGTGGAATGCCGGCGGCACCGTATTCATTCCATCCATACCCGAGAGACTCGACGCTCACGATATGTGGTCCACTGTTGAACGCGAGAAGATTGACTTCCTTTTGATTGTTGGTGACGCTTTTGCTCGACCCCTCATTGATCAACTCCGTATTGCCGATTACGACCTCAGCAGTTTGACAGTGTTGCTTTCTGGTGGCGCCATCCTTTCAGTTCATCTCAAAGAAGAATTACTTCAACTTTTGCCGCAGGTGATGATTATCGATGGCCTCGGATCATCAGAGGCAGGAGGCCAACTCACTCACGCTTCAGGTCACGGAGTCGCGACAACTGGTCGCTTTCCATTATCTCCACATAATCATGTTCTTGATGCAGATTTTACGCGCCTATTATCACCTGGCCATAGCGAGACCGATCACCCTGACTTAGGCTGGTTAGCCAAGAGCGGGCGTCTCGCACTCGGCTACTTGGGTGATGCAGATAAGACCGCTCGCACATATCGAACGATTGATGGTGTGCGTTACGTGATTCCCGGTGATCGAGCCATTCTTGCAAGCGATGGATTCATTGAACTACGTGGACGCGACTCGGCGACAATCAACTCAGGTGGCGAAAAAATATTTGCTGAAGAAGTCGAGATGGCAATCAAAGCCCACCCTGCCATTATTGACTGCGTTGTCGCCGGTCGGCCAAGCCAGAGATGGGGCCAAGAAGTTGTCGCTGTCGTACAGATTCGCCCGAATACAGTGGTCAGCGAAACTGAATTGCTCGCCGAGGCCGCTAAACACATCGCGCGCTATAAGTTGCCTAAAGCCTTTGTGTTTCACGATTCAATTGTTAGATCACCATCCGGAAAAGCCGACTATCGCTGGGCGAAATCGATCGTTGCCCCAGAAAACTAGAGCGGTAAATCGCCAGTCGCGGTACGCGTCGTGCCATGGTCAGTAAAAGCTTTAATGGTGTTTTCTGCGATTCGCATTTGGTGAATCTCATCCGCACCGTCAGCGAATCTGGCCCAGCGCGCCTGCTGCATCATGTTCGCCAACGGGGTGTCCGTCGAATACCCGAGCGCGCCGTGAACTTGAATAGCGCGGTCAATAATTCTGTTCAAGCTATTGGCAACAAAATGCTTGGCCATTGAAACTTCGGTTCGGAAATCGTCTCCACGGTCAATCTTGAAGGCCGCATGCAGAACCATCAGCTTGCACTGGTAGAGCTCCATCGCCGAATCGGCGATCAGCCACTGCACACCTTGTTTTTCAGCCAGCAATGAACCGTGTGAATAACGCTTTAGTGAACGATCAACCATCATGTCGAGTGCTGTTTCAGCTTGCGCGATCCACCGCATGCAGTGCGCCAAACGAGCGGGTCCGAGTCGGTACTGACCCAGCCGATGTCCGTTGCCTCGACCTCCAAGGATCTGCGAATCATGTACTCGTAGATCGTCAATCACAATCTCGCTGTGGCCACCAGGACCATGCATGGTTGCTATCTCACGCACGTTGTTCCAACCAGTTGACGGCAAATCAATGATGAACGCAGTATTCGCACCACGTGAACCAACTGGCACATCAAGTTCTGTGCGTGCAATCAAAATCGCAAACTTGGCACTATGAGCACCTGAAATAAACCACTTGTGCCCATTGATGATCCATTCGTCGCCATCTTTAATCGCTGTCGTCCTAATCAGTGTTGGATCCGATCCAGCTACTTCTGGCTCGGTCATAGCGAAGCATGAAGAGGAAACTCCCGCGCATAATGGCTTAAGGTACTTTTCTTTTTGCTCAGGGGTGCCCCAGTGCACAAGTGTGTGCATATTGCCTTCATCTGGTGCTGCGCAGTTCAAGACCCACGGACCAACGCGAGTTTTAGCGGCTTCCGACTGCACCATTGCTAAGGCCACATGACCCAAGCCCATACCGCCCCACTCTTTAGGCATATGTGGCAGCCACAACCCTTCCTCAACCGCCTTCTTGCGTAACTTGATGAGTTGGGTGACATATTTCTTGTGAGTCTCGCTATCCATTTCCTCGCGATGACCAAAAGGCTCAAGCGATGGCTTGATCTGCTCCTCAACGAACTTGTGGACCCTGGCCCGAATCTCTTCGTGTTCTGGCGCCAATGTGAAATCAATCATTTCGTCCCCCTCAAGCAATATTGCTTACTTTTCAATAGTGATCATTATGCCTGATGGTGACGAATATCTACGAGTCCGAAATCGCCATCGGGGTCGCACAGGTTTAGTCTGATGAGGTGAACGACAATCAACAAGGCTCTCCCTCTGAGGTTCCAGGACAATCCTGGGATACCGCCGAGTTACCCACGGGTGCTGCCAAAGTTCAAGCCGTCAGAGAAATGTTTGATGCGATTGCTCCGCGCTACGACTTAGTCAATCGGATTATGACCTTTCGCTTAGATGTCCGTTGGCGCAAGCGGACTGTGCGGTTGTTGAACTTGCCAACCGGAAGCACTGTTCTTGATCTCGCAAGTGGTACTGGAGATCTATGCGTCGACCTCCGCAAAGCGGGCCTACGCCCCCTTTCGATGGATCTCTCTTTTGGCATGTTGGCTGCCGATCGTTCCGGATCACCGCGATCCCAAGCCGATATTTTGAATCTTCCTGTTGGCGATCACAGCGTGGACGGGGCGACATGTGGCTTCGCATTACGCAACCTGCTTGACCTACCGGCGTTTTTTCAAGAATTAGCGCGTGTTGTCAGACCTGATGGTCGGATCGCTCTACTCGATGTTGGTGTGCCGCGAAATAGATTGATTCGATTCGGTAACGGAATTTATTTCGGAAAGATTGTTCCGAAAATTGGTGGCTGGCTATCTGATCCAGCGGCTTATCGCTATCTACCCAAAAGCGTGGCCTATCTGCCACCGCGTGATGAGATGCTCCGTGCTCTCCGTGATGCTGGTTTCTCTGATGCCACTCATCAACAGCTATCCGGTGGACTCACCCAATTGATGCTCGCCACTAGAGATTGATCCAATGAGTGATGAGAGCAACAACGCAATTCTTTGATGCAACAGTTGATCTCAACGATGTCGCCGGCGGAGATGGTTATCTTTTTGTCCGCGACGGTGTTGGTTTCGCTGGTCAAGGAATCGCACATAGCATTTCCGCGGATACTGCGGCTGAGTTTCTCCGCACTATTGAACATGACAACCAAACTTCGCTAGATGTCGGGCCGATCGCCATGGGCAATATTGCATTCCAACGAATGGCGCCAGCAACATTAGTGATTCCACGCAAGGTTGTCGGTAAGGACGAAGAAGGGAACTGTTGGATCACGGTTATTGATGATGCGTCACCGACAATCTCTCCTGCGCTTGCCTCACAGCCAAAACCGTCAACATTCAATGTGCAGCCAATTACACCTATCGAGACCTACAAGAAGGCTGTGTTTGCCGCTCGCGATGCCGTTCGTTCTGGTGCGATTACCAAGGCAGTGATCGCACGAGAAATTCGCGTCACTAGCTCAATTCCTATTGATGTCCATGCGGTTCTGCTTCGACTACGCGCCACCTTTGCCCGCAGTTACCGCTATTCAATTAACGGTTTCATCGGCGCATCCCCCGAACTTCTTGTCGAGATCAAGGGCGATCGTATTCGTTCTCACCCCTTGGCAGGTACAACACCTCGCACAGGTGATCCAAAGACCGACGATGAATTAGCGCGCAAACTGATCGCCAGTATGAAAGATCAAGTTGAACACAGAGTGGTCATTGATGTCATTCATGAGATGTTGTTGCCGTGGTGTTCATACCTTGACTGGGAACCCGAACCATCTGTCCTACAAGTTGCCAATGTGCAACATCTCGGCACGCTCATTGAGGGTCATCTGAGTGCAGTCCGCCCCAGCGTGATGGAGATTGTGCGGACCCTGAGCCCGACACCAGCACTAGGCGGCCATCCGCGTGACGCTGCCTTGGCTCTCATAGACGAAGTAGAAGAACTTGATCGTGGCCCATATGGAGGCGCTGTTGGCTGGGTCGACGGCTCAGGAAATGGAACATGGGCCGTGGCTATTCGATGCGCTGAACTCTCCGATGACCGCCTCAGTGCTCGGCTGATTGCCGGCGGAGGAATCGTCGCGGCTTCAGATCCCGATGCCGAGTTGGCAGAAACTCAAGCCAAATTCCAGGCCATGTTGTCGGCCATCGTACGACCGTAAAATTCGCTCACAGCGAAAGTGCGCTGTGTACCGCCTCATGCAGCAGACGATGATGTTGCACCTCATTGTGGCGATCGGTCTTGACGACTATCACAGCGCAGCCAGGGGTGAATAGCGCTGTCTCTAGTTCAGCCGAAGATGTCACCTCAAAGGCAGACAGGCCGTGTGCTTGCGCAAGTTGCGCGATGTTCGTGTCATGGGGAGTGCCGAAAAGCGTTTCGAACACATCAGGAGCAAGCAATGTTGCCTGCGGGAGATAATGGAAGATTCCTCCGCCATCGTTATCCGTGACGAGAATCTTGAGGTTGAGATCGCGTCTTTTGAGAGCTATTAAACTTGACGAGTCGTGCACAAAAGCGACATCTCCAATCAGCACCGCTGTGGGACGCCCAGTCGCCACGGCAACTCCAATCGCAGTCGCCAGAACTCCGTCGATTCCATTTGCTCCGCGATTTGAAAAGACATGCACATGAGAGCAATCTCCGCCGAACCATTCCATATCGCGAATGGGCATTGATGATGAAAGCACGAGGTTGCTACCCGGCGCCAAGGCAGCGATTAACTGGCGACTCACAGCACTTGCTGTCAAAGAGTTTTCATCACGATGCACCTGCTCAATAGCACGGCGGGCCTGATGGTCACGAGTGATCCAGTCGGTCTTCACATGGGATGCGGGCGACATATCAAAACTCTTCGCAAGAGTTGCACAAAAATACGAAACCTCGCAGGTGATATTAGAGACGACTCGTTGATCAGGGTCAAAAACTGTTTGATATGAACTGACGTGTATCTGTCGAGCACCAGAGGCGGTCAGCCATTGTGCAAGGACTTTGGAACTTGGTGCTTCTCCAAGACGTAAGACCAGTTCAGGTTGATGCATCTTGGCAAAATTCGGTTCGCGTATCAGCGAATCAAAGTGCAGAATCGCGTCGGGTAAGCCCTGGCAACCTGAACGTGAATCGGCCAAGATCGGCCAACCCGTGACTCGCGCCAACTCCCCGACGCTCGCAGGATCACCACAGCCTCGTCCGGCAACTATCACCCCCCGACTTGTCTTCATGGTGTCAGCGAGTGACTGCAGATCAGATTCCGCAATGCGCGGATGATGTGCCACATGGAAGCGTTGATGATCTTGCGGTTCAAACTCAACGGCAGAACCGGTGAGAGGTTCGCGGAATGGGAGGTTGATATGCACTGGGCCTGCATTCCCTCCACAGCAAGCCACAAAAGAATGGTGCGCCAAAGGCGACCAAGAATCGCAACTGGCAATCTCCGCGACACCAGGATCATGGAACCAACGAACACTGTTACCAAAGATGTGGGTCTGAGAGACCGTCTGAGGCGCCCCCACATCACGTAACTCGGCGGGTCGATCTGCCGTCAGTACCAAAATGGGCACATGCGAGAGGTCGGCCTCAATCACCGCAGCATGAAAATGTGCCACTGCGGTTCCCGAGGTACACAGCAAGATGGCTGGTCGTTCATCTGCCAGACCGATACCTAATGCAGCGAAAGCTGCGGATCGTTCATCGTGAAAAACATGGACCGTGATCTCGGGATGATTCAGCAAGGCCAAGGCCATCGGCGTGGAGCGTGAACCTGGGGCGAGCACCGCTTGTCGCACGCCCAATTGGGCCCACTGTGCAACCAAGACAGCGCAAAAAGTCGCCTGCACGTCCTCGCTGGGTCGACCAGCCAGACTGAGAGCAAGGTTTTGTGATGCCACGACCCTAAACGCTACGCCGTCTTTGTGCTGAGTGACCATCTAAGGTACAAACATGCGAATTGAAATTTGGTCGGATGTGGTCTGTCCGTGGTGCTTCATCGGCAAACGCCGTTTTGAGCAAGCCATGGCGAATGTCACCTCAGGTCCCGACGCCATCACATCGTCTGTGGAGATCGTCTATCGGGCCTACCAATTAGATCCGACAGCGCCCGCTCATTCCACTGCCCCCGTACGCGATGTCTATGCAAAGAAGTTTGGTGGCTACGAAAGGGCCGACAAAATCATCTCCCAACTCACGCAAACTGCCGCCGAAGATGGACTTGATTTCCGCATGGACATTGCCCAACGCTCAAACACCATTCTTGCCCACCGCCTGATGTGGTGGGTCGGATCCGAGCATGGTTATGAAGTTCAATCCGCCCTCAAAGAAGCGCTACTGAACTGCTACTTCACACTGGGTCAGAACGTGGGCGAACTTGACACCCTCGTGTCTGTTGCTCTCGAAGTTATTCCCCATCAGATATCAGACGAACTCTTCGCCGATTCAATCAGGGATTTTCTGATCAGTGAATCTGGAAAGGGAGAAGTCACCGAAGAGTTGGCTATGGCAATGTCTCATGGAATCACCGGAGTGCCCACCTATGTCATCAACGGACAGTGGTCAATCCCTGGGGCACAAGATGTGGAGACTTTCGAACGCGTCTTGCGTCGCGCAGCCGAGCGAATGGCCCAATGAAACCCGCTGCCGATTCTTCATGGCACCAGCGCAATGGTCAACTCTTTGTTGAAGAACGATCGATTGACGGTAGTGGCACACCGCAAGTGTTGCTTCACGGCTTTACCCAAACCTCACGTTCCTGGGACCCTTATGTGGCACTCCTTGATCAGTCAACTCCAATGATGCGTGTTGATATGCCCGGTCACGGTCGATCAACACATATACGCGCCAATCTCCCAGCCACCGCTGATCTCATCGCCACCCAATGCGGACTTGCTGATTACATCGGATACTCCATGGGTGGACGGGTAGCACTGCACGTAGCGCTACAGCGTGCTCAATGTGTGCGACGTTTAGTTTTAATCAGTGCCACTGCGGGTATTGCCGACCCAGACGAACGCCAGAAGCGACGGAGCGATGACGAAGTTCTCGCTGATTCCATTAAAGACCTTGGCGTTCCTCAGTTCATCAATCAATGGTTAACGCAACCAATGTTTTCGCGTCTCCCTACATCACAGGCTGACGTTTCTGATCGTGGTCGAAATACTGTAGAGGGGCTAGGACAGAGTCTGCGCGACTCGGGTACTGGATCTCAAGAATCATTGTGGGGACGTTTACATGAGTTGGCGATGCCGGTTCTACTGATTGTCGGAGAAGAAGATATAAAGTTCTGCAAAATCGCTCATGAGATGAAGGCTCTCATCGGTGACAACGCGCGAGTAGAGATGATCGCTGGGGCTGGACATTCCGTTCATCTGGAACAGAGTCAACACGTCGCCGAACTGTTGAATGAGTTTCTCTAACTGCGCTAGACAACGACGAGCAGGACGAAAGCAGCTAGGTCAATCGCTCCGAGAATCATCCCGGCTAAGGCCAAGCCACTTCCCTTGAGCCTCTCGGGCTGGGAACTGATTCTTGTACGTGCCTTGCTACCTAAAACCAAGGCCACAGTTCCTAGTATCACACCGAAAAAAAGAAAGCCAACGATGCCACAGACCAAGGAGGCAATCGCTTGACCGTCGTTTCGCACGGGACCACCAAAATTGGTCTCGTAATTTGATGGCGGTATGGGAGGCGGTAATGAATTCACGAATAAACCTTAGCCGCCGATAATGAACGCAACCGTGACCAAAACTCCAAGGATCAATTGCGAACGCCCAGTATCTCCCAAGACTTCAATCAGATCAGCCCCCGTCGCCCCACCTCGAACTTTGGAGATCGGCAACATGACGAAAATTCCTGTCGCCAGAACCAGTAATAACCACGGATTCCAGAACGCACCACCCGACCCGGAAAGAACTCCGAGCACCATCAAAGCAATGTACAGAAAGCGCGTTCGTTGGTCTCCAAGCCGCACTGCCAAGGTTCGCTTGCCGACGACACGATCAGTTGGGATATCTCGCAAGTTATTGATCACCAATAGCGCACATGCCAAACAGCCCACAGATGTGCCCATCAGCCAAGACAGTGCGGGCATGCGTTCAAGAACAACAAAGGTCGTACCGACGGTTGCCACTAATCCAAAAAATACAAAGACGAATACTTCTCCGAGTCCAAAATACCCATAGGGATTTTTTCCGCCGGTATAAAACCAGCCCGCCAAAATCGCTGCCACGCCGACCAACAAAATCACCCATGTCGTGACAATCACCAGCACTAAACCGAATACCGCTGCCACCCCAAAGGCACACATCGCAGCCAACTTGACATGCCGTGCTGGTACTGCGCCCGAGCCGACGAGCCGCATCGGACCGACCCGAACTTCATCAGTGCCGCGCACTCCATCGCTGTAGTCATTGGCATAGTTCACTGCGATCTGCAACGCCAGACTCACCAGTAGTGCCAAGATCGCCCGCCACCACACGGCACCCGCTTCGCCGACACATATCACTGTTCCCACCGCCACGGGCACGACCGCTGCCGGCAAGGTTCTTGGGCGAGCACCGAGTATCCACTTATTCACTCCTTGAACGCTAGTGCTCCTGACGACACAATCTCGTAACCTCAAAATGTGAACTCGTTGATCGCCCTTGACCTCGCTGGAGGACAGCGTTTCGTGGATGAACTTTCGCGGGCCTGGGATAATGGCGATGCCATCTTGCCTATTGATCAGCGTCTTGCGATCCCCGCCAAGCGCGCACTCATGACGCAGATGCGCGCCTCGCAAGTTATTGATGAAACAGGATCAACCTCTCTCGAGGGTGGACAAGAAACTGGATCCAATGACGCTCTCGTCGTTGCCACGAGTGGAACAACAGGTCAAGCAAAGGGTGTCGTGCTGACTCATGCTGCGGTGCTCGCCTCAGCTCTCGCTAGTTCTCGCGCTCTTGAAGTTGATGTCAACGATCACTGGTTGGCGTGTCTGCCGCTCTGCCATGTTGGAGGCCTGAGTGTTGTCACGAGAGCACTACTAACGGGTAGCGCGTTAACCGTCATGCCTGGCTTTGATGCGCAGGAAGTGGCTCGCGCTGCTCATGAGTGCAACTTGGTGTCCTTGGTTCCGACCGCTTTGCAACGCATTGATCCACGCCTGTTTCGCACCATTCTTCTCGGAGGAAGCCGCCCCCCACACCCCCGTCCTGCGAACACGATTGCCACCTATGGGCTCACTGAGACTGGCTCAGGAGTGGTCTACGACGGCGTCCCACTTGCCGGTGTAGAAATCTCCTTCACCACAGATGATGAAATCTTGCTGAGATCTCCGATGAACATGCGCTCTTACCGCAACGGCGAGACGAGCATTGACAGCGCTGGATGGTTGCACACTGGCGACATCGGGCGCTTGCTCCCCAATGGCAACCTCAGCGTTGAGGGACGACGTGATGACATGATCACCAGCGGCGGCGAAAAGGTGTGGCCAGAGGCTGTTGAAGACTCCTTACGCACTTTGTTGATGGAGCAAGACTTTGCGATAATCGGATTAGACGACCAAGAGTGGGGGCAGAAAGTCGTTTTAGTCAGCACCGCTGTTGATCTTGACATTGCCGAAGTTCGAGCTCACGTCAATCAAACCCTTCCGATGTACTGCGCTCCTAAAGACATTTACCATCTGCCCTCAATTCCAAGGACAGCCGTTGGCAAAGTTCAACGTCACATCATCACTGAGGCATTGCTGAACTAACAGCCGACCCATCTGCGAGAACTACATTTTGCATATGGGAAAACTTGATGGAAAAGTTGCATTAATCACGGGTGCCGCCTCTGGTATCGGGCGTGCGATAACCGAGCGTTACATCGCCGATGGCGCGTGCGTTATGGCAGGAGATATTGATGCCGCTGGTCTGGCAGCACTCGAGGCTCAATTTGGCTCCTCCGTAGCAACTCTTCTGTGCGATGTGACAAGCGAAACCGAGGTCGCCGCACTCTGCGAATGCGCCATTGAGCGATTCGGGCACCTCGATATTGTCGTCGCCAACGCCGGTGCTGGAACGTATGGACTGATCACAGATCTTCCCCTCGAAGAATGGCGCCGAATCATTGACCTCTGTTTGACGGGAGTCTTCATCACCTTGAAACATGCAGGAAGTCGAATCAGTGATGGCGGCTCAATCATCACAATTGCATCTCTCAATGCCATCCAACCCTCTCAAGGAATGTCCGCCTATTGCGCCGCCAAAGCAGGTGTAGCGATGCTCAGCCAAGTTGCCGCCATGGAATTGGGAGGTCGGAAAATTCGCGTGAACACCATCGCTCCGGGACTTGTCGAAACAAACGCCACCAGCGGAATGTTTTCAATACCGATAATTATTGAAGAGTTCACAGAAAATGCGACTCTTTCACGATTCGCTCAAGCCAGCGAGATAGCGGCAGTCGCTTCCTTCTTGGCGTCAGATGAGGCTTCATTCATGAGCGCCTCTTTTGTCTCGGTTGATGGGGGTGGCAACACGGGGCGGTATCCCAACCTTCCTCAGGCATTTGCCTCTCTCAACACTTAGACAGCGGGCGTGTGATCCGGGTCAGCGATAACACCGACACGAACTTTACGAATGCGTCGACCCTGCAGAGCAACAACCGTTAATCGCCAGCCGTCAAAATCGATGAACTCGCCAAGTGACGGGACATGCTCAAGGGTTCCAAAAACGAAGCCCCCGATGCTGTCCCACTCTTCATCAGGAATATTGCTAGCAATTTTGTCGTTGACATCAGAAACGCTGGTTGAACCGTCAATCAAATATTGACCGTCCTCAAGATGAACGATGGCATCATGATGCGTGTCGTATTCATCGACGATCTCACCGACCAACTCTTCAAGACAATCTTCGAGAGTGATCAGACCAGCAATACTGCCGTACTCATCGGCAACAACAGCAAGGTGGAATTTTTTCGCCTGCATTTCGCGCATCAATCGATTCACAGGTTTATTCTCTGGAATCACCACGGCGGCACGCATATGGTCAGTCACCAAAACGCTTCCCAAACCAGCTCGCTCTTGCTTCATGAGATCCTTAATAAATGCAATTCCCAAGACATCATCATCATCTGCCAAAACTGGTAAGCGCGATACCCCATGTTCAATGGCAACATCAATTGCCTGTGTCAAGGTAAATGAACCTGACACCGTGATCATGTCTGGCAGCGGCACCATCACCTCACGGGCCACAGTGTCTCCGAACTCGATGATTGACTCGATCAGATCACGTTCCTCTTCTTCAATGATGTCGTCCTGGTAAGCAGCATCAACGATGCCTAAAAGTTCTTGCTCACTAACAAATGGACCCTGCTTCAAACCTTTCCCCCGCACAATGACATTTGTCAGACTGATCAACCAGCCAGACACAAGGCGAAGCGGCGGAAAGGAAACGAGAAGTTTGGTTCCAAGAGCAGTTGATAGCGCAGCTTTTTCTGGATATTGCAAAGCATAAGTTTTGGGTACTGCTTCCGCGAGTACAAAAAACACGATCACGTTGAGCAGAACTCCCACTGCCACACCAAAAGGACCGAAAGCGCGACCGGCCACAACTCCAGTCAAAGTGGCTTGGACTGTTTGACAGATGTTGACGGAGAGCAAGAGAGGATTCACCCATTTTTGTGGCTCACCCACTAACTGCTGCAGGGCTTTTGCTTGCTTCACTCCACCCTCGGCCATGGCGGCAGTTTTGGGTTTGGTCATTCTCGACAAACCCATCTCCGCCAAGGAGAAGAAAATCAAAAGCATGAGAAGCAACAGAATTGCCCCAATCATTCCCCAATCGGCACCCGTGAAACCTGCCGCCAATATTGTTGAAAGAACCATTAGGTTTCGTCTTCCTGACTTTGTTGGAAAAGAGGTGGCGGTTCTGCGTGCCAATGATGCGCTTGTAACATTATCCGCTCTTGTTCTTGCATTTTCGCTGTCTTGATGAGGTCATCGTGATCCCAGCCGAGAATGTGCAGAATACCGTGCACAATTAAAAGAGCCATCTCATCATCCGCCGTCCCAGCGTGTGTAGGCGCTTGCGCAACAGCCACTTCAGGGCAAATCACCACATCTCCTAGCAACAGTGGCAAATCACCGCGATCGGGTGCAGGGCGATCAGGACCTAGTGAGGCACCCGTAGGGCCATTAACCATTTCCAGGACCTCACCGCCATCAATGGGGAAAGCCAAAACGTCGGTGGGACCTTCTTTGCCCATATGTTCAAGATTGAGTTCAGCCATGTCATGACTTGTCACAAAAAAGATGCTCAATTCAGTTCCGCCACGCACACCTTGAGCCGCGAGTACATCACCTGCCAATTTTTGCCATCTCAACAAGTCGACTGCGACTGCAGTTTGCTCATCGGCACAAAAAACTTCGGCTTCAGTGTTGCCTCCAACTTTCACCTTGCGACGAAATCTCGGAGGGCCCTCAACCATGGGATTTACTCACGCGAGCGTTCTTTCGTTCGGAATCTTTTTCATAGGCGGCAACGATGTCTCCAACAATACGGTGTCGAACCACATCGGTGGCGTCAAGATGAACAAATTGCAAGCCTTCAATCTCCCCTAGGAGGTTCTGCAGACCCGCCAAACCACTCCGGCCATCTGGAATATCTACCTGAGTTGCATCTCCGGTGATAACCACCTTTGAGCCAAACCCGATTCTGGTGAGGAACATTTTCATTTGTTCGGGAGTCGTGTTTTGCGCTTCGTCCAAAATAATAAAACTGTTATTCAGAGTACGACCGCGCATGAATGCCAAAGGCGCTACTTCTAAGGCCTGACGCTCATGCAATTTCTGTAAGCCCTCAGTGTCAACCATGTCATGCAAGGCGTCATACAACGGTCGCAAATAGGGATCAATTTTGGCCATCAGGTCGCCTGGCAAAAATCCTAAACGCTCGCCAGCTTCAACTGCAGGCCTCGTTAAAATAATCCGTTGTACTGATTTTGTTTGCAACGCATGCACTGCCATCGCTACCGCTAGCCAACTCTTGCCAGTACCAGCAGGACCAATTCCAAAGGTGATGACATTATTTCTGATGGCATCGATGTAACGCTTTTGTCCAGCGGTCTTCGGACGAATCGCGCGTCCCTTTGATCCCCGCAAAATCTCATCTGTGAGGACTGAACTCGGTTTCTCATCGGCGCGTACCATCGCCACACTGCGCTTGACGACCGTCTCATCAACGGGTTCGCCGCGACGCAAAAGCAATACGAGTTCTTCAAAAAGACGCGCGATCAAGACTGCAGAATCACCGACAATGGCAATCTCATTCCCCCGAACAATGATCTCGCTATCCTTGAATGCACTTTCGATCAAACGTAAGTGACTATCCCGCGGTCCTAATAGACCAGACATCAAATGAGAGCCCTGGACCACAATTGACGAGGAAGGAGTAGACGGGAGCGCAGACATTCAGAACCAATCACTACCGTAACCGCAAACGACTGTCGTCACCACACTGCCCGTACGACGCACCTCGTCTAGCGGTCAAGAACCCTGCCCTGTGGGCGAGACGACATAGCGTCCCGACACTTCGCCCTTCAAGATTGCCGTCAATACTCCGTCTAGGTCTCCCAACCCAATGGAATGACCGATGCTTTCCAAGCCTTTGGGCTTCAGGTCACTGGCAATCCGCTTCCAGACCTCTCTGCGGGTATCCATGGGGGTTTGCACCGAGTCAATCCCCAGCAGAGCCACACCACGCAAAATAAAGGGCATCACGGATGTCGGAATCGACGTACCCCCAGTCAGGCCGCTGGCGGCCACCGCTGCGCCATAGTTCAGACGTTTAATCAGGTTGGCCAAAGTAGCCCCACCCACACAATCAATCGCCCCCGCATAGAGCGTGGTTTGCAGAGGCTTTGGATCATCCTCTGACAATTCCTGACGATCAATCACTCGCGCAGCACCCAAACCGAGAAGAAACTCGGCAGCAGATGCTTTCCCGCTACTGGCCACCACTTCGTATCCGCGACCAGCCAACATTGACACTGCCATGCTGCCCACTCCGCCAGTCGCTCCCGTCACCAACACTGGCCCCGATCCGGGTACAAGTCCATGCTCTTCTAAGGCCATGACTGACAGCGCAGCGGTAAATCCACCGGTACCAATGACCATCACCTCACGCGTCGTGAGGTTCTCTGGCAGTGCAACGATCCATTCGGCTGGCACACGCGCAAACCGCGCATATCCACCGTGGCGGGCCACACCAATGTCATAACCGTGAGCCAAAACTTTTTGACCCACCACAAAATCACTTCTGGCTGGATCGATAACGGTTCCTGCAAGATCGACACCGGGAATCATCGGCTTCAGACGAGAAATTCTTCCCGATGTTGTACTTGCAAGTCCATCCTTGAAATTGACGCTTGACCATTCAACTTCTATCAGCACACCATCACTGGCGATATCGGACAATGTCACTTGCTGCACTGAACGGTGCGAATTCTCGGGGTCATTTGAAAAAACGAAGGCTGGAAATGTCTCTTTCATCACAAGAGCCACTTTAGAGCACAGCCACGCGTGGCCAACCAGTTGATCGACCCAAGGAGTTGTGCTTTCATCCATCAGGATCTGGCGAGTACCGTTATCGTGACAGCAAGATCGGCACAGAGAGGAGTCTCAGAGAATGAAAATCGGCTACACAACGATGAACACGCCTGCTGACATCTCTCCGCGAGTTCTCGGACCATTGCTTGAGTCAGCAGGTTTCGACTCAATCTGGATCGGGGAACATAGTCATATCCCTGTTTCACGAACTACTCCATACCCAACTGGTGGCGAGATGCCATGGCAATACACGACAATGATGGATCCGTTCATCAGCCTCACTCAGATCGCCGAACACACAACCGATCTCATCTTGGGGTTAGGTGTGGCTCTGCCTTTGGAACACGATGTTCTCGTCTTGGCGAAAACAGTTGCGACGCTTGACGTTTTATCTGCCGGACGAGTGCACTTTGGTGTGGGTGTCGGTTGGAACCAAGAGGAACTGGCAAACCACAATCCCGTGAAGTGGTCGTTGCGTTATCGCGCTCTTGGCGAATGTGTTGGAGCGTTACGTTCGCTGTGGACTGATGATGAGTCCGAATATCACGGTGAGTTTTACAATTTTGAAAAATTGTGGTCTCGCCCGAAGCCACTGCAAACACCTCACCCGCCGATTCTCTTCGGTGCTGGTGGAAAACTTGGAACACAACATACGGTCAATTGGGCTGACGGATGGATGCCACTCGATGTCACTTTGGGTGACGTCACGAAGCGCGTCAAAAAGTTTCGCGAGGTAGCCGCAGCAGCGGGGCGATTTGACATTCCGATTTCAATGGTGGCTTTTGGGAATCCAAGTCTGGACACCTTGCTGATCTATCGCGATCTCGGCATTGAACGCGTCATTGTCGGTTCTGGACGCCAAGGTTGGGAAGACCCCGCAGGGGTGCCGGGGTTTATAGAACACTACGCCGACATGCTTGACCGCGTCGCCAACTAGTTCCAGGCGGCAACAACCTCATCTGCGGACGCGATCGTGGCTAACAACGAAAGCGAATTCTGCAAAACAGATTCGGCATATTCGCGCGGCACCCCGCACACCCCATCACTGACGATGACAACGTTGTAGCCGAGATCGACGGCAGACATCACGGTTCCGAAAATTCCGAGGTTGACGGAGACACCCATGACTACCAAAGTCTTGATCTCTAAGTTCCGTAAAATTTGATCTAAAGAAGTTTGTGTGAAGGGTGACAATCCGTGAACCCGCGACACCACGACATCACTCGGCTGCGGGCCCAACTCTGGCACCAGTAGTGCCCCTGGAGTTCCTTGATCAATGGGGGTCGCACCAGTCTCACGGCGCAAGCGAGCATTCATGGCGAACACTTTGCAGTTCTCAATTTCGCCGACACCATCGGGTCTATTTTCCGCCACACAATGCACAACTCGAATCGAGCGCAACCGCGCCTCATCACATACCCGACCCGCTGTTGTTCGCACCCCGACACGATCGACTTCTTCAACGAGTGCCTTCATCAGTGCGCCTTCTCCAACAACGCCTTGCTGAAGTTCCATTGTCAAAACCGCGGTGTGTTTGAGGTCCATCACACTGCGCAGTCGGGCCATCTGCTTATCGTCCATGACACAGATTGCCACATCGCGGCCTCGTATCTGCTAACCCTTAGATATGAGTAGTGATGACGCGACCCCTGGTCGACCCTCCGATATCCGGGGTACCGATCCAGACAAATATTGGGAAGTCTTTGAGGACAAATGGACATCGTTGTTGACCTATCGCTATTTGGGGCGCGAATGGGGTTCGTTAGACACAGGGGTTGAAGGAAACTTCATGAACTTGCGCCACGATATGCGCAACGACCTTGGCGGAATTACCGCTGCGCCTTTGTGTGTAGCCTCGCCTGAATGCGGCGGGTTTAACGACGATGTCGTCGTGCCGAATCCTCTCATTGCCTCGCTACAGATTCTCGATCCCGCCAAAGATGTCAAACGCCTGATGATCCTGCCTGACAACTTGCATACAGGGCGACGCTTAGGTTTCAGTCGGGCCTTGCTTGTTGATGCCGACAACACAGAGCGCATTATTGCCATCTCCACAGGAGTTGGACTGTCACTTGGTGACGCTCCTGCAGGATACGAAAAAATTGATAATCCCGCAATCGCTGTCATTGATTCACCAGATCTCCCTGCCCTGCACCATGTATTCGGAGCGACAAGAATCAGCCTCGGACTTTGGCAACTGCCGATACTGACCGCAGAGTTGGCTTCACCCGATGCTGCCCTACACATTGGTCCGCAACACATCGTGCTCGAAGCCGCCGCTAGCGAACTCGCCCAAGACTTAGCCCAAGAGAGTCTTCAAGTTGAAGACTGGTACGTGATGTTTTGCAACCGTGGCAAGAATGGACCTTTCGAAACACGGGGCGAAGCATTCAAGGGCGCCCATGGAAAATACGGCGTCCGTATCAATCTCATTGATCGTGGCAATGACGACCGCGTTGTTAGTACCTGCGCAGCAACTTTTCGCAAGCCCTAAACGCTTGCAAGCGAATTAGAGCGAGAAACCGCAGAGACTTCGCAGGTTGTCACGCAACGCAAGACGGCGCTCATCAACCGTAAGACCCTCAAAGTCACCGAGCCAATCTCGTGGAGCACCAAGGCCCTCTGGGTGTGGCCAGTCACTTCCGAGAAGTATTCGGTCGGCACCAATGAGATCTCGAAGGATCGTGATGTCG
>BJGB01000030.1 GCA_014190215.1 Actinomycetes bacterium
GATGATCGGACCAGCGCGATGAAATCCCTGACGCATTCCATGACCCGCCTCACGAATGCGTTTCAGCGGGAGATGCATTGACTCGGCTATGGCTCCACAGGTCCGGTCCAGCGAGCCGGTCGTGATCACAATGTGATCAATCGACAGCACCTCAAGGGTGTTCGCACCTTCTGGCTTGGGATGGGGAGCGTCAATCACCTGCGTCGGCACACCATCCATTGAGGACAATGCGGCATCCGTGACCAGTGTCCAGCCCACCACGCTCGACTCCCCTGAGGTTTCACTAGCGGGTTCAACGAAACGTAAGCCCAGTCCGGCGATCCACACAAAAGGTACCGAGGAGCCGTCGCCTTGTTGGACATTGCCGACTTGGCAACCTAAATTTTTCCAGGCCTCGCTTGAGGATGACAACCACAAATCAGCGATGGTCGTCATCATGAACAGCCCCTTGGAGTAGATCCGTCCTAACTATTACGCAATACCTGAGCGCCGAAGGCGGAAATCAGACGAAACGAAAAATAGAGACTTAACCACGACCCATGTTTGGGCGCTTACCGTGGTTCGCCTTTGAGCGGCGGAGTCTTGCTTTACGCTTCTTGGTCTTCTTCGACATAGGTATGAGAGCCTACAGCCCTAGTTGCCAGAACGAACTAGGCGATCGATGAATCCCCATATTATTTGGAAGATCGGCTGGGTAGCCTGCCAAGCGTCATGGAACGCTTCGGTCTAGTCGGTCTCCCCAATGCAGGTAAAAGTTCGCTCTACAACGCTCTGACAGGAGGAGGCGCTCTAGCCGCCCCCTACGCCTTTGCCACAAAAGATCCGAACATTGGAGTCGCCAAGGTTCCCGATGATCGCGTTGATCGCCTAGGTGTGATGTCCAAAACTAAAACCCTGATTCACGCTTCAGTTCAAGTAGTTGACATCGGCGGTCTTGTTGAGGGAGCGAGCAAAGGCGAAGGTCTCGGCAACAAGTTTCTTGCCAACATTCGCGAAGTGGATGCCATTGTCCTTGTACTTCGTGCCTTTGAAGATGATGATGTGCCTGGACCTTCAGATCCGCTTGAGCATTTGCGAGTCGTCGAGATTGAACTTGCTCTCGCAGACTTGGAAACTGTCGAAAAGCGTCTCAAGCAAGCTGCTCGTCAAGCAAAACTTGATAAAGATGCAGCCGCCGAAGTTGAACCGCTGCAGGCCGCCTACGACGCTCTCAGTCAAGGTCTTCCCTTATATCGCGCTGGACTTTCTGAAGATTTCCGCGCAGTACTCAAGCCGTATTTCTTACTCACCAACCGATCTGTTCTCGCAGTCGTCAATGTTGGCGAAAATGAACTCGACAAGATTCCCGCCATGGAAAAGATTGTGCGCGACGAATTCTCCACGGCTGGAGCAAATGTTGAGGTCATCGGAATGTGTGTGCAGTTAGAAGCCGAAGCAGCCACAATTGTGGATCCCGTCGAACGAGCAGAGATGCTTGAGGGTTTCGGACTTGGCGAAGGTGCTCTGTTCCGAATGGTTCGTAGCGCTTATCACCTTTTGGGCTTACGGACTTACTTCACCACAGGCGAAAAGGAAACTCGGGCTTGGACCTTCTACGCAGGATCAAGTGCCCCTGAATGTGCAGGTCGCATTCACACCGACTTCCAACGCGGCTTCATCAAAGCCGAAGTCATTCACTGGGATGAACTTCTTGAACTTGGGGCTTGGAATAAGGCCAAAGAAGTTGGCAAGATTCGTATTGAAGGCAAGGAATATCATCCCATTGACGGTGACGTCATGGAGTTCCGCTTCAACGTCTAAAATTTGCATACCAAAGGAGGTCGGTCATGAAATCCAGTGGAGCATGGCTCGTATCTGAGGGACGCGTTTTAGCAAGCGCCGAAATTGCCGCCGACTCCAATTCACGACGCCGGGGTTTGATCGGGCGCGATCATCTTGACGGTGCCCTCGTCATTTCCCCGTGCCGCTGGATTCATACCTTTGGCATGAAGTTCGCTTTAGATATCGCCTACCTCGACAATGATGGATTCGTCATCAAGACTGTGCATATGCAACGAAATCGCCTCGGGGCCCCAGCGCGGCATGGGCACGCGGTCATTGAAGCTGAAATAGGTGCCTTCATCCGCTGGGGCGTGAATGTCGGCGACAAGATTGAAGTTCGTCATGGTTCTGATGAAACGTTGACTACATGAGTCAGTTGATCTTGGTCGCTACCCCACTAGGAAATATGGGCGATATCTCGCCGCGCGCCATTGAAGCACTGACCCGAGCCGGCCTGGTGTGCTGTGAAGACACGCGTCGCACCGGTTTGCTTTTACACAACCTCGGTATCAAAGCGACTTTGATGCGTGTTGATGAACATACTGAACACAATTCAATTCCGCGTGTCCTCGATGCCCTCAATGAAGGTCGCGATGTCTGCCTCGTGACCGATGCTGGGACTCCCGGAATCAGCGATCCAGGCTCACGCTTAGTGCGCGCGGCGATTGATTCTTCGCACATTGTTTCCGCTATTCCGGGTCCGGCTGCCTTGATCATGGCGTTGGTAATCAGCGGTCTGCCCACAGAGCGTTTTATCTTCGACGGATTTCTTGAACGTAGTGGTCAAGAGCGTTCGCGCCACATTGAGGAACTCTCTCAACAGCGTCGCACCGTTATTTTGTACGAAGCTCCGCATCGAATCCAACGCACCTTGGATGACCTCGCTCTGGCCTGTGGCCCCGAACGACTCATAGCGCTGTGCCGTGAACTCACTAAGATTCACGAAGAGGTCTGGCGCGGGACACTGACGGAAGCGGTTGAACACTTTGCCACGATAGAACCACAAGGGGAGTTCGTCATCGTTCTGCAAGGTGCCCCCGACTCTCCACCAGCCACAGCACAAGACATTGATCGCTTACTCACGATCGAGTTGGGCCTTGGCCTCAGCACCAAGGATGCATCAACGACAGTGGCAACAAGTCTCGGGATTTCCCGCAAGGTTGCCTACGAACGTGCGGTTTATTTAGCCAAGACAGACACCAAGTAAACTTTCAGATACAAGTCTCAATAAAGGCTTGTTTATTGCGAAAAGTGTGCCCTACTAGAGATGTGGAAACAGTAGATCCAACTATTTCTGAATCACCGCACCCCAAAACTGATCGTGGAGCGGCTTTTTTTGACCTCGATCGCACTTTAATTCCTGGCTCATCTGTGTTCACGTTGGCAAGTGTGGCTTGGCGATCTGGTCATTTGAGCACTCGACAATTGCTTCACGATGCTTGGGAGGCGCTCACCTTTCGCACTTCCGGGGCCACCGATGGCAAGACAGAAAAAACTCGTCAGCGGATTTTGGGTGCAATCAAGGGGCAAGACGCCTACACCTTGCAGAAATTATCCAGTCAGGTGATTCCTAAACTTGTAGCACAGGTGCGCCCAGAGAGTTTGGCGTTGATTCACGACCATCAACTTGCTGGACGACCGACATACATCGTGTCCGCCTCGCCGATTGAAATTGTTCAACCACTCGCTCTCGCATTAGGAATGACAGGTGGCATTGGCACTCACGGCGAGGTTGTTGATGACTGCTACACCGGTGAATTGATCGGACCATTTTGCTATGGCACTGGCAAAGTTGTGGCCATCATGGAGTTAGCTCGTGATTGCGGTTATGACCTTTCACAGAGTTATTCCTACAGTGATGCAGCAAGTGATTTACCGATGCTTGAATCAACCAAATTCTCCACCGCCGTCAACCCAGATCATGAACTGTCCAAGATCGCACGTGAGCGCGGATATCCAATTGTTCGCTTTGACGGAGTCAAACAAAGAGATGCTCAAGGAAAAGTTTGGGGAAAGCGCGAGCAGAAAATTGCGATTGCCCTCTCCGTCGGTGCCGTTGGCTTTGGCATCGGACGTCGTACCCTTAATAAATAGTTTATTTCTGCCGTGGGGCTAGGGCTAGTTGTCGGCTTTGCGCCACCAAAACCCCGTTCACATCCCACATCTCGCCGTCTTCTTCCAGTAATCCATTCTGCAAATAGCGAGTCATGAAAAAACAAGCAATGGGACCACCCGCCGGAATTGCTCGAGTATGCACTGTCAATTCAATAGTTGGCACCCATCCCGTTGGCACATTGAGATTGAAAACTGAAGGTGGAAAGGCGTCACTTGCCAACAAAAGTGCACGCGTATCAATCGGCCTTTGATCCTTAAAAGCAAACCAGCCACGAAGTAAAGCCACTCCCGATTTTTCACCATCACGGAATGCAACATCGCCTGGGTGGGCGCGGGTTCCCAAACGATCGTGAATGTAGGCAAAGTTGTTCGCAGCACTCTCGGCAAGCGACACGCAGTCTTCAAAGGGGGCAATAAACGGTTGATGATTTTCTAACGTTTGGCTCATCTGAGTTGGACCAGAGAATTCATCTTGCAGATTTCCAAGGGTTGCCAAAACCCGCAGAACCTCTTTCTCGCCGTTATCAGTCTGCAGCAGCAACGAAGCTGTAGCGGTGGCAAATGTGCGACCAGAACGCACTGGTGTGACGACAATTCGCGCCTCGCCCGCGGGGCACGGAGCCAAATAATGGGCCGTCACGGTAATGCAGTGATTGCGTCCCGTCGCCTTAGTCAGGGCATGACCAACGAGTGCCAAAAGATAGCCACCATTGGCGTTACCCATAATGTCCCAGCCCGGGTGTACCCTCGTCCGATACGAGACCGAGCCATCAATGTCTGCGACGGCGACTTGCTGAACCTCCGTGGCCACATCAAATTCATAAAACCGCTCACTACCCACATCAATAGACATCAAAGTAACGCTAGTCAGGTCGTAGCCTGAACGATGTGGTCACGCCGTCTGAAAATACACCTGCAAAGTTTTACGCCACGACTCCCATCTACTACGTCAATGCCAAACCACATTTAGGCCATGCGTACACCACAATTATCAGTGACGCTCTGGCACGCTGGCACCGACTCATCGGCGACGATGTGCACTTTCTCACCGGCACAGATGAACACGGTCTGAAGATTCAACAAGCTGCCGACGCCGCTGGCTTGGCGCCCCAGGCTTTTGCCGATTCCATCGCTCCCCTCTTCGCTGAAGCCTGGGAGAAACTGAATATCAGTCACGATGACTTCATTCGCACCACGGAACAACGCCACCGTGTTGGCGTGCAAAAACTTCTTCAGGCCTGCTACGACAACGGCGATATTGAACTTGATACATACAGCGGCTTGTATTGCGTGGCCTGCGAGGCCTACTTCACCGAAGATGATCTCGTTGAAGGCAATTGCCCGATTCATAAAAAACCCGTTGAATATGTTGAAGAGGAGAATTACTTTTTCCGCTTATCGCGCTACGGCGATCGACTTTTGCAGTGGTATCGCGATCATCCCAACAGCATTGTTCCTGACTACCGCATGAACGAAGTCATTGGCTTTATCAAGCAAGGACTTCTTGACTTCAGTATCAGTCGCAATAGTTTTTCCTGGGGCATTGAGTTGCCTTGGGATAGCAAGCACATTGCCTATGTCTGGTTTGATGCGCTAGCCAATTACATCACCGCTATTGGTTACGGAACAGACGATGAAATGTTCAATAGCCATTGGCCCGTTGACTATCACCTCATTGGTAAAGACATCATCCGTTTTCACTGTGTGTACTGGCCTGCAATGTTAATGTCTGCCGGTCTCGAGCCACCGAAGGGCTGGGCCGTGGGCGGTTGGCTGCTGGTCGGTGGGGAAAAGATGTCCAAGACGACCGGCAATGTCGTGAACCCACTAGATCTCATTGATGACATCGGGCTTGACGGTTTTCGCTATTACGTGTTGGCTGAAACCCCCTACGGCGCTGACGGAGACTTCACCTATGAAGGTCTGATCGGTCGCTACAACTCGGATCTGGCAAACAATCTCGGCAACTTACTGAGTCGCGTGGCGACGGTTGTTGGAAAAAAGTGCAACGGCATGTCGCCCGCACCACGAACCGACAGCCCATTGGCGCTTCCCGCTGCCGAAGCGGTTCGCGAAACAATGGCCCGCTGGGCTGATGTGCAACCCAGCCGGGCTCTTGAAGCGACCTGGCAACTCATCCGCGCCACTAACGCCTATCTTGAAAACAATGAACCCTGGAAAGCCGAGCCAGGACCAGCCCTTGATGCAGTGATGGGCGACGCCCTTGAGGCCTTACGTATCGTCTGCATTCTCGCATCGCCGGCCATTCCCGAAACCGCCCAAACGATTTGGGAACGAATTGGAATGCCGGGACAGATCACCGACCAACGCCTGCCGTTGGCTGTTGCCTGGGGCGGTTATCCAGGCGGCATATCGATCGACAAGGGCGAGCCTCTCTTTCCACGGCGCAAACTCACCGAGAACTAAGCCGACAAGATGTGGACCGATACTCACTGTCATCTCGATGACGAGCGCTATCGCGGCGAGGGTCCACGTGACCTAGGTGGAACTCGCGGCGTCTTAGAAAGTGCACGCCAATCGCAGGTATCGCGTTTCATCACTGTGGGATGCGATGCAGCCTCCTCACAAGTCGCTATTGAATGCGCCGCTGCGCACGATGATGTGTGGGCCAGCGTTGGTCTGCATCCCCACGAGGCAGTTCATGGGGTGGAGACCATCGTTGATCTCATCGCCTTACCGCGCGTCGTCGCTATTGGAGAAGCAGGCCTTGATTATTACTACGAGCATTCACATCGCACCGACCAACGAGAAGCTTTTGCGGCGCAGATTCAACTTGCTCATCAACATGATTTACCTTTAATCATTCACACTCGTGATGCATGGGATGACACATTCGATGTACTGCTAGCCGAAGGTGCACCCAAGCAGACAATTTTTCACTGCTTCACTGGCGGCCCAAACGAGGCCCGCCGCTGCCTTGACATGGGTGCCTTCCTCAGTTTTTCTGGGATCGTGACCTTTAAAACTGCCCTCGATGTCGTCGAAGCCGCCCTGCTGTGCCCACTGGAGCGGATTTTGCTTGAGACGGATAGCCCCTATCTCGCCCCCGTGCCGCATCGTGGCCGCACTAACCAACCCGCCAATGTGGCGGTCGTCGGAGCCCGTGTGGCTGATATCAAAAATATTGATCCCCACGAAATGGCTCGCATCACTACTGAGAACGCCTGCATTGCGTTCCCCTTGCTCACTTCATAGCCTGAGAACAACCAATGTTGACCTTTACTGAACGCCGCCGTCTCGCACTTGTCGCTGTGATTAGCCTGATCGCCCTGCCAGCGATTGCGTTGATGCGCAACGACTCGCCAAAGAACAACTCCACGACGCAGACAACGACAACTGCGAGTCCCACAAAAACTCCTGATAACTCAGAGCCAGCCGACCCCGCCTTCTTGCCGATTCCCAGCGAATCCGTAGCGCCCGAGATCATCACCGTCAATGTTCCGGCACCCCCGTCGGGTTCAATCGTCAAAGGAACCGCTTCGTTTATCCGCTGGCCCAAGACAATGGGATTACGTCCATGCGCCACTCCACACGCTCTCATTGGGGCCATCATCACTATTACCAACCTCAATAATGGTCGAACTCTGAAGTGCAATAACGTGTCAATTCAATCCCTGACTAGTGGCAACATCATCTTGATTCATACAGAAGTATTTCTTGAGATTGCTGATCTTGTTGATGCCCCACTGCCCATCGAAATCAGTTTCTGAAACGTTGACCGTGACTCACTCACAACGCGACATCACCGAGTTATTGACCATTCATGGTCTTGCTCCGCGCCGATCCTTTGGCCAAAACTTTGTCTGCGATCCGAATACGGTTCGTCGCATTGCACGTATGGCCAATGTTGGTCCCACCGACCATGTCATCGAAATCGGTGCCGGATTAGGTTCACTTAGCTTGGCGCTTGCCGAAACTGGGGCGCGCATCACCGCTATTGAAATTGATCATGGCATCGCCCCCGTGTTGCGAGATGTCGTCAAGCATGTCAACAATGTCAACGTCATTGTTGGTGATGCCCTCGAACTTGACTGGTCCGAACTCATTGCTCCAGGTTCATCTGCCGTCGTGGTTGCCAACTTGCCATACAACGTAGCCACTCCGTTAGTTGCCGATCTTCTTGACACAGTTCCTTCTATCTCACGCTTTGTCGTGATGGTGCAAAAAGAAGTCGCACTGCGCTTGGCCTCAGTTGCTGGATCATCTGACTACGGCGCAGTGAGTGTCAAGGTTGCCTACTGGGCTACCGCTCGGATTCTCGGTGATGTACCTCCAAGCGTGTTTGTGCCCCGCCCAAAAGTCACCTCCAGCATCATTGAAATCACACGCCGAACTGAGCCCGCGGTGGGTCCCCACATTGAGCCGCAGCAGCTATTTCGCATTGTGCGCACCGCATTTGGACAGCGCCGAAAAATGTTGCGTCGTTCACTAGCCACGATGACGACTGCGGAAATTTTTGCCCAGGCCGATGTCTCACCTGAGGCTCGTCCTGAGGAACTTGATGTTCATCAGTGGGGCCGCCTCGCCACCGCGATCGAAGAAAATCGCCGTCAATCACCCGTTGAAAAATGAACGTCACCGCACACACTCAACAATTGATTGCTCCAGCGAAACTGACGTTGAGTTTGCGTATTAGAGGCTTGCGTAGTGATGGCTTTCACCTCATTGAAGCAATCATGACAACGCTTGAATTGCATGACGTCTTGACAGTCATTGATGACTCTCGCGGCTTATCTTTTAGAGGACCGTTTGCAGAGGGTCTGAAAAATGATGCGTCTAATTTGGTGACCCGGGCTCTGACATTTGTTCAGCGGTCAGCGAACATTGTGGTGACAAAAAATATTCCCCATGGAGGAGGTCTCGGAGGTGGCTCAACAGATGCTGCGGCGATTCTTCGTTGGGCAGGCCGGACTTCACCCAGTGATGTCATTGATAGTGCGACTCTCGGTGCTGATGTTCCCTTTTGTCTCGTCGGTGGTCAGGCTCAAGTTTCTGGAATTGGTGAAATCATCAAACCAATTTCACTTGAGCCGCAGAGAATTACCCTGATCGTTCCTCCGCTTCACGTCAGTACACCCAAGGTTTACCAAGCATGGGACGCGATGGGCGGACCTCGCAGTGACGGACCTAACGATCTTGAGCCCGCAGCAATTCAAGTTGAACCCGAGTTAGCCCGCTGGCGCGACCGAATACGCGAGGTCACGGGAGATTCACCAGTTCTAGCTGGGAGCGGTGCCACATGGTTTGTGGCCAATCAGTTGTCAGAACAAGGTCCGGCGTTGCGCGACGCACTGCCCGATGCCTATGTCATTGAGACCCGCACAAGGCAGTGATGCCACATTGCCCGCAGGGCAAAGCCGTTACTTACGCTGACGCTGGTGACGCGTACGGCGGAGCATTTTCTTGTGCTTCTTCTTGCGCATGCGCTTACGACGCTTTTTAATTAAAGAACCCATAGAACCTCTCCGATGACAGGCTTTACACGCTAGCGAGTCCAGCCCCCCTATCCAAACGGAAGAGCAAAAGGAGTGAACAAACTAATCAGGCAAAGTTGTCAAAAGCAGATAACTTTGTGATCGGTTGACCCTCACAAGGTCTTCTCCCCTTCCGGGGTCGTCCAATGGTAGGACCGTGGATTTTGATTCCACTAATAGGGGTTCGAGCCCTCTCCCCGGAGCCAATCGTTGTTTTTGCTGCATTCGTTTGGGCATTTTTCGTCTTTGGGTCGAGTCATTGATGGGGTAAGCCCTGCCGCGTTCTATGATTTGGATCACCACACCCAATAGCGGAGGCCGCAGTTGAACCACATAGACAAAGTCACGACCAAAAGAATGTCTTTGTATTCGGGCCGCACCCACCCAGCATTGGCAGAAGAAGTCGCTGGTTTTCTCGGTATCGATCTTGGGGAGCACAATCTCGTTCAATTTGCCAACGGAGAAGTTCGCCCCCGCTTTGGCGAAAGCGTCCGTGGCTCGGATGTTTTTATTATGCAGAGTCATTTCGGCTGTGATGGTCGATCAATCAATGACTCGATCATGGAACAACTAATCATGATTGATGCTGCCCAGAGAGCTTCAGCCAAGCGCATTACTGCCGTGTGCCCGTTTTACGGTTACGCCCGCCAAGACCGCAAAGCCGAAGGTCGTGAGCCGATCACAGCCCGTTTAATCGCTGACCTTTTCAAAGCTGCCGGGGCCAAGCGCATGGTTTCCATTGACCTTCACAGTGGTCAGATCCAAGGTTTCTTTGATGGTCCAGTCGATCACCTCACTGCTATCCCAGTGATTGAAAAATACATTCGTGAAAACGCCAAAAATCCAGTGATCGTCTCTCCAGATGCTGGACGAATCAAGGTTGCCGAAAGAATGCAACAACACTTGGGAGCCGATCTCGGCGCCGATCTGGCATTCGTGTACAAGCGTCGCCCGAAGGGCAGCACAAACGTCGCCGAAGCCCTTGATGTGATCGGTGACGTCGAAGGACGGCTCTGCATCTTGACCGACGACATGATTGACACTGGTGGAACCATCGTTTCCGCAGCACATCTGTTACTCGACAAAGGAGCCACAGAGGTCTGGGCCATGGCCACCCACGGCGTTCTCTCGGGACCCGCTATTGAGCGTTTGGCGAACTCGCGGATCGATCGAGTGGTTCTGACCAACACCCTTCCACTGAGCTCCGACGCCAAGATTGACAAGATTCACGTGCTCTCAGTGGGCAAAATCATTGCCGACGCCCTCGAAGCTGTCTTTGACGACACCAGCGTCAGCGAAATCTTCGGTGGGGAAAACCAAGCCTAAACCCGGTCAATATCTCGGTTCCTCGTGCTCGGCAAGGTGGAGAAACCGCTTTTTTGCCTCTAGCCTTGGCATCTGTCTCTGAGCGTCTGGATCGTCTGGTCCAGTTTGAAAGGTCTCGCCATGTCCACCACCCTTGTAGCAACAACTGGTCGTAGCACAGGAAGTGCGGCTTCACGTCGCCTCCGTCGCGAAGAAAAGATCCCCGCCGTCATTTACGGTCAGGGCATGGCTCCTGTTTCGGTCATCATCGATCGCCGCGATCTGCGCCTCGCACTGTCTGGTGCTGCTGGTACCAACACCATTCTTGAAATCGCTCTGGACGGCAATGTCTACCCCGCCGTCGTTAAAGAGATGCAACGTCACCCAGTACGCCGCACGGTGGCACATGTTGATTTCTTGCGCATCAACATGAGTGAAGAACTAACCATCGCAGTTCCAGTGCGCTTGGTCGGAGAAGCTAAAGCCGTTGTCGCAGAGGGTGGACTTGTTGACCCATCAGAAGACACCATCGACATTGTGACCACCCCAGCCAACATGCCGAGTGAAATCACCATTGACATCTCTGAAATGCAGCCTGGTGATGTGATCCGTCTTGGAGCCATCACTTTGCCCAAGGGCACTCGTGCGCTTGGCGATCCTGATCTTCCCATCGTGACTGCCATTGCTGGTTCAAAGGCCGAAGTCGCTCCTGTCGCCGCTCCTGCTGGCGAAGGCGCAGTCGTAGCCGCCACTGATGACAAGTCCAAGTCCTGAGATAGCCAATGGGCCTCTTTGGCCGCTCATCTAAATTTTCAGATTCATCGGGCAAAAACACGTCTTCATTTGACGCCCTTGTTGTCGGACTCGGCAACCCTGGTAAGCAATACGCCCGATCGAGACACAATGTGGGCGAAGAAGTTGTCGTTGAACTTGCTCGCAGAGGTAACGAAGCGTTGAAATCTGGCCGTGACTCTGCCCTAGTCGCCGAAGTTCGTATCACAAATGCGACTCAAAACACCAAACGCGCAGTGCTTGCCTTTCCGACCACATTTATGAATGAAAGCGGGCAAGCAGTCAGCAAGTTAATGCGCCGTTACGGGTTTAAGTCCGTTGATGCATTGATCGTTATTCAAGACGAACTTGATCTTGCACCTGGCACCGTCAAAATAAAAAAAGGCGGAGGGTTAAGCGGACATAATGGCTTGCGAAGCATTTCCTCACACGTCGCAACACAGGAGTTCATCCGCGTCCGTCTTGGTGTCGGCAAACCTAGCAACAAGGAGCAAGGAGCCAATCACGTGCTCTCCAAAGTTCCCGCTGCGGAACGCCAACTTTTAGATGTGGCAGTCAATGTTGCTGCTGACGCAGTGGAAAAAATCATCCTTGATGGCGTTGACGCTGCCATGAACATGTACAACACATTGTGAGTAGCAGCGCTCCACAAAAAACTGTGACACACAATGCCCTATCGGGAGTCTTGGCGTCGTTGCCGATGGCCCTGCGTGATGATCGTGCGCTGATGAGCCTGATCGGATCGCCTGATGGCACGGTCGCAGTTCCAGAAACAGCGCGCAGCATTGCTATCGCCGCTCTTGCTCAATTGTCGGGACGCCGCCCAGTAGTCGTGGCCTGCCCGACAAGCACCATGGCTGCACAGTTAGCCGATGACATCAAAGCATTTATGCCCCCTGGTGATGTGATGCTCTTCCCCGCGTGGGAAACCTTGCCTTTTGAGCGCGTCAGCCCGAGTGTTGAAACAATGGGGCGACGACTCGAAGTGTTGTGGCGTCTCCAAGACCCAGAGCGCTCTCCGCAGATCATCGTCGCTTCAATGCGCGCCCTACTCCAACAACTCGGCCCCGATACGGCAACCAACACTCCCGTGATTATTCGTCGTGGAAGCTCTCTCGACCCTGATGAATTAATGCGTACTTTGATCAACGGTGGCTATCGCCGCGAAGAACTCGTGGAACACCGTGGCGAAGTTGCCCGCCGGGGAGCGATCGTTGACATTTTTCCATCAACAGCCGACGCCCCAATCCGAATTGATCTTTGGGGCGACGAAGTAGACCGCCTGACAACTTTTTCGGTACATGACCAACGCAGCGATGATGATCTTGAAGAGTTCACGATCTTCCCCGCCCGTGAACTCATTTTAAGTGATGCTGTGCGCGCTCGTGCCAGTTCTTTTGTGGCCTCTGAGCCATGGGGGCGCGAGCATTGGGAACGTCTCAGCGAGGGTTTACTTTTTGACGGCATGGAGAGTTGGTTGCCCTGGCTCACACAAAGCCCAACACTGCTCAGTGATGTCTTGCCCAAGGGATCAAAGATGTTGCTGATTGAGCCGCGCCGAATGCGCGATCGTGCAGTTGACCTGTTGGCCGAAGAAGCTGACCTCGCTAAAGCATTGGCTTCGTCCTGGGCACGTGACGCGGATCGCGAATTTCCACGCTTATATTCGACCCCCGATCGTCTACTGAGTGAAACACGCGGCTCATGGAATCTCATACCCGTCGCCGACGGTCCAGACATGCCTCTCATGGAAGCAAGCGGTTGGGGCGCAATGGCTGGTAGCGGCGAAGGGATTGCTGAGCGAATGCGTACCTTGCTGTCGTCGGGTTATCGCCTCATCGTGGCTGCCGACGGAGAAAGTTCAGCCAATCGTCTGAGTGAAATTTTTAGTAATGCTGGCTTACAACTCTCAATTTATACGACGCCAGTCGATGGCTCTGCGACTAATCTCGCCAATGCTGGAGGAGCAATTGTGGTGACCTCGCTCCATCGAGGCTTCTGCATTCCTTCAGCAAAGTTGGCCGTTATCACCGAGGCTGACATCACTGGTCGACGACGATCGCATCGTGCGCCACGACCTAAGCGACGTGAAGGTGTCACGGTCTTTGAAGATTTAAAAACTGGCAACTATGTCGTGCACTACATTCATGGCGTCGCAAAATTTGAGGGCATGGTCAAACGCACTGTTGGCGGCATTGAACGCGACTATTTGTTGTTGGCATACAAGGGTGGCGACAAGGTTTATGTCCCTTCAGACCAAATTGACACAGTGCGTCATTACGTGGGTGGAGAAGCGCCAGTTTTGCATCGACTTGGCGGAGGAGATTTTGCTCGTTCGAAAGCAAAAGTCCGCAGTGCAGTTCGTGAGATCGCCCAAGAACTGGTGGTCTTGTACCAAAAACGTGTCAATGCCCAAGGACACGCTTTTTCTTCAGATACGCCATGGCAATTTGAAATGGAAGACTCTTTTCCATTTGTTGAAACCCCCGATCAGAAAAAAGCCATCGAGGACACCAAGGCAGATATGGAACGGGCTTTCCCCATGGACCGTCTGGTTTGTGGAGATGTTGGTTTCGGCAAAACAGAAATCGCCGTACGCGCCGCGTTTAAGGCCATCCAAGATGGAATGCAAGTTGCAGTATTGGTACCGACCACGCTGTTGGCTTCGCAACACGGCAATACCTTCGCCGATCGCTTTGCCGGTTATCCCATACGAGTTGAAGTCCTCTCGCGCTTTCTTACTAATGCCGAAGCAAATAAAGTCATCAAGGGACTTGAGAGCGGCGAAGTTGATTGTGTCATCGGAACTCATCGCTTATTATCCAACGGCATCAAATTCAAGAACCTCGGACTACTCATCGTGGACGAGGAACAGCGCTTCGGCGTACAACACAAAGAAGCAATGAAGTTGCTGAAGAACGATGTCGATGTTTTGACCCTGACGGCTACGCCGATTCCACGAACTTTAGAAATGAGCTTGGTGGGCATTCGCGATCTCAGTTTATTACAAACTCCCCCGGCAGATCGCCAGCCAATTCTTACTTTTGTTGGAGAATACGATGAGCGTGTCGCTGTCGAATCAATTCGCCGTGAACTATTACGCGAAGGTCAGGTGTTCTGGGTCCACAACCGCGTCCAATCGATCGAGGAATGTGCTTCGCGACTGCGCGAACTCGTACCAGAAGCACGTATCGCCATCGCTCACGGACAAATGGATGAAGGAACCCTTGAACAAGTAGTCGTTGATTTCTGGGAAGGCGAATTTGACGTTTTGGTGTGCACGACGATCATTGAGAGTGGTATCGACATGCCAACCGTGAACACTTTGGTCGTTGAGCGTGCCGATCTACTTGGCCTCGGACAAATGCATCAACTCCGTGGGCGCGTCGGTCGCAGTGGACAACGCGCCTATGCCTATCTCTTTCATCCACGCGACAAGATTCTCACGGAAGAGGCGTACGAAAGACTCCGCACCATCGGTGAATCAACCGAATTGGGTAGCGGCTTCAAGATCGCGATGCGTGATCTTGAAATTCGCGGAGCAGGCAACCTCCTCGGCGAGTCGCAGAGTGGGCACATTGCTGCGGTCGGCTATGACCTCTATTGCCAAATGGTCACTGAAGCCGTCGGGGAAATGAAAGGTGAGCCAATACGCGAGCCCTCCGATATTCGCATTGATGTTCCAACCGATGCGTATCTTCCCAAAGACTATGTTGCCAAGGAAGAACTACGCCTTGAGGCGTACCGTCGATTGGCTTTGGTAACAAGCGCCGAAGAAGTGACCGACATTCGTAACGAATGGGTGGACCGCTATGGGCCTGTGCCAAAACCCGCCGAAGCGTTACTGACTGTTGGCTTATTGCGCGCCGAATGCCACCGACTCGGACTCAATGACCTGAACATCACCACCTCGCAAGCCCGACTCGGACCACTTGATCTCAAGGTCAGTGAAACCGCCCGTCTGAAGCGACTCTCTCGGGGCGCCTTGCACAAAGAGGCAGCTCGCCAACTCATTCTGCCGATACCGCGTGACAAAGAGCCAGCAGCATTTCTTGTCGAATTTCTCCGTGAACTCATCCCTCCCCAGTCCGCCGAGTAGTTTTGGTCCTTGTGCTTACCTCTCGTCGAATCATCACTTCCACCGTTGCCATAGTGGCCTTGCTGGCAACGATCTCGTCATGTTCATCCGTCAGCAACGATGCCATTCGCTTTAACGGCGAATCGCTTGCAGCCGATGATTTCGAAGATCTCCTTGTTGGATTTTCCCAGGCTGTTCCATCAGCCCTCAGTGCCAGTGGCAACATCACGATGACTTCTGCACAAGCCTTTCTACAGGACTGGATCTCAACACAGGTATTGCTCGAAGCGCTGACGGATGCTGGTGTAGAAATCTCCGACGAGAATCGAGCGTTAGCACTCGAGGGTTTACAACAAGCCAATGGCTTTAGCGAGGCTCCTCAACATGTCCAAGATTTTTATGTTCTCGCTGGATCGGCCCAGGCGGCCGCATCTCAGGCATTCGCACTTGGGGACGAAGAAATAAAAAAAATATACGACCAAGGCGCGATTCAATCTGGTGCCGTGTGTCTGCGGGCGATCTTGACCGAGACCCAAGAACAGATGGACCTAGTGTCCGCTCTCCTATCTGCGGGCCAAGATTTCGCAGCAACCGCTCAGCAATTCTCCATTGACGCAACTGGGGCCAACGGCGGCGTCATCAACGATGAGGCCAGTGGTTCACAATGCATCAGCCAAGAAATATACGAGAGCCAATTCTCACCTGACTTCCTCACCGCTCTCGCAGATGTGCCAGTTGGAGGACTTTCGGTCCCCTTCGAAATCCCCAACGCCGGTTGGGTCATTCTTTTGATCCGTCCATACGACGAAGTGTCCGCAGATCTCCCAGTTCTGATTGCAGGCAGTGCTGTCACCGATGTGACTGATCCGATTATTCAAAGCGCCAAAATTTGGGTGAACCCACAATACGGGCGCTGGGATCTTGAGTCGCAGAGCATCGTGCCCCTGAGCTAATGCCCACTATTGAAATCATTGGTCTTGGCCCTGCCGGTGACGAATTCATTACCGACTTCACCAAACAACGAATCGCCGCTCACCAACATCGCTATCTGAGGACGACACAACACCCCAGCGCCCATCTCGTTGCTGATGCAATAAGTTTTGATGCACACTATGAATCTGCAACAAGTTTTGATGCGGTCTACACGAGAATCACCGAAGATTTAGTTGCAGCAGCTCTCAAGTTTGGTGCAGTGTTGTACGCCGTTCCTGGTTCGCCACTGATACTTGAGAGAACAGTCCGACTGCTATTGGCTGATCCGCGGGTTGAGTGCATCGTGCAACCAGCAATGGGGTTTTTGGAAGTTGCTTGGTCTCGATTAGGCATTGACCCCATCGAGCAAGGTGTGCAGTTGATTGATGGTCACCAATTTTCAACGGCTGCCGCAGGGCTGAGTGGTCCGCTACTCGTGGCTCACTGCCATGCCAATTGGGTTCTCTCCGATATCAAATTGGCTGCTGAGGATTCAGCGGAACTGAGCAATGACGACATGCCTGTGG
>BJGB01000031.1 GCA_014190215.1 Actinomycetes bacterium
AGGTGGTTAGTCGCTTCGTCCAGCAACAACAGATCTGGTCGGCTGAGCAGTAGGCGACATAGGGCCACGCGTCGTCGCTCTCCACCGGACAATGTGTTGACATCAGAATCGTTGGGCGGGCAACGTAGAGCGTCCATGGCGATTTCCACATTGCGGTCCAGGCTCCAGGCATCGGCTGCCTCAATTTTGGCCTCAAGCTCTGCCTGCAATGTGCCAATTTTGTCGTAGTCGGCATCGGGATCGGCCCACATCGCCATGACCTCGTTATAGCGATCCAAAAGTGCCTTGACGGGGGCGACTCCGTCCATGACATTGCCCAACACATCTTTCTCGGGGTCAAGTTGAGGTTCTTGGGCGAGATAACCCACAGTAAAGCCCGGGGTCAGTCGGGCATCGCCAGAAAAGCCGTCATCGAGGCCAGCCATAATGCGCAGCAAACTGGACTTACCTGAGCCGTTGGAGCCGATGACACCGATTTTGGCGCCAGGATAAAAAGATAATGAGATGTTTTCGAGCACCGTGCGATCGGGCGGATAGTGGCGCGCCAACTTGTAACAGGTGTAAATGAATTCATGAGCCATGGGGAACTGACCTCCGAGCCTCAAGGCTAGTCCGCAAATGTGTCAAGGTACCTGCTGACATCCCTCGCTTGAGAGGTCTTTCTTTGCTACCGTAGGTTTGCCGTTCGGACTTGAAGGGTCACTGTCTCTAGTCAGTCATGTGTTTTAAATGGAGGTAATCACCATGGAAATTTTTACTCAGGATGGTCTGACATTCTTAGTCCGTTGGCTGCATGTGCTTGCCGGCGTCACCTGGATTGGTTTGTTGTACTACTTCAACGTCGTGCAGGTGCCAGCTTTTGCGGCCTACGGCGATGAGGGCAAAGCCCGCAACATCTCCATCGACAAACTTGCCCGTCGTGCTTTGTGGTGGTTCCGTTGGGCCGCTTTGACCACGTTGATCCTCGGTCTCCTAATTATCGGTGTGACCGAGAATTACATGCAGGACTATATGAGCGATTTGAACAGCAACGATCTTGCTCATGACGCCACGATCTTCGTCGGAATGATTTTTGGCATCACAATGGCAGCCAATGTGTGGATGGTGATTTGGAAAAACCAGAAGGTTGTTTTGGCCAATGCCGCCAATGTTTTGGCTGGTGGCGAAGCAAATGCTGGAGCGCCAGCTGCCGGTCGTCGGGCAATGCTCGCAAGTCGACAAAACATGATCTTTTCTTTCTCAATGCTGTTCTTCATGGTAGGACCAGCTCACTTTTACAACGGTGGAGGATTTGGTGAAAACGTTTCAGCGGGTAACGCATGGACATTCGTGATCGTTGCCGCGGTCCTCGGGGCGATTCTTCAACTCAACGCTCTTGGCAAATTAGGTGGAACCGCTGCGACCAATAAATTGTTGTGGCCATATGAGAGTCACAAGAATGCAATCATCAGCGCCTCGACACTGCTCGTTGTGCTCTACGTGTTGAGCGAAATTTTTCTCAAGGCCTGAGTCAAACTGCACTGGAATTAAAAAGGGTCGCCCCAATGGGGTGGCCCTTTTTAATTCTTCGAAACTGGTTCAGGAGACGGTGAGTGTGCTGTTCATTCCGCCGTGGCCTGGGATGGTGCAGTAGATGCGGTACTCGCCTGCTTCGAGATTGATTGTGCCTTCGTCGAAATCGCCCCGCTTATTCACGATTAACTCAAGGTCGCCGACTACCGAGTCATCTTTCAGCACCACCAAGATGTGCTTCACACTGTCGTCATTAGCAAAAAAGACTTTGATATCTCCGGCAGTAGCGGTGTACTCGGTGGCGTCCCAGCGAATCGAGGCGACAGCCTTGACGACGAGACCGGCATCGGCGGGCACGGTGTACTCAGGAGTGCTTGATGATGAACCACCGCAGGCGCTCAACGAGATCATCGAGGCGGCGAAAACGGATGTGGCAAAGGGGCGAAGAAAACTCATGAAGTTCAGGTTATGGTCATTTTCGGGTTCATACGAACCAGAGTCGGGCTAAATCAGGTGACTGTGGTCAACTCGGTCACCCTTGCAAGTAATAGCAACACAGGTCACGGACCTCGTATGGGTAATGTTGTTCCTGATGTCTGAAGCGCTTTCCCCCATTTCTGATACAAATCCTGACTTTGGTGCCAACTCTTGGCTCGTGGAGGAGATGTTTGAGCAGTTTTGCTTGGATCCTGCATCGGTTGGTGAACCATGGCAGGAGTTCTTCTCGGATTACAAGTCAATGACGGGCTCAGTCGTGCAATCGCCACAAGCGCCTTCAATTGCGGTTGCGGCATTGCCCTCAGCGGTTGTCGCAACACCCACCACAGTAGGTGCCGGTGTTGTGGCAGTTCCAGCGGAAGATCTCAGCGAACCAATTAGGGGTGCAGGTTTGGCCATTGTCGCCAATATGGAACGCAGTTTGAGCGTTCCTACCGCCACAAGTTTTCGTAATGTGCCTGCCAAATTGTTGGAGGTCAATCGCAGCGTGATCAACGGTTATCGCAACCGAACTGGTCAAAGCAAAGTCAGTTTCACACACCTCATAGCATTTGCCATAGTGCGTGCCATTGCTGACGCAGTGCCAGTGATGAGCAGTGGATTCGTCGAAGGGCCAGACGGAAAGCCGCGAGTGCTACGTCACGCGCACATCAATCTTGGTCTAGCTGTAGATGTCGCTAAATCTGATGGCAGTCGGACATTGGTCGTGCCAGTGTTGCGCGAAGTTAACGCGATGTCTTTTGGCGATTTCGTGGTGGCCTATGAAGATATGGTTCGCAAGGTCAAGCAAAACAAGTTGGCTGTGGCCGATTTTCAGGGAGCAACAATTAGTTTGACTAACCCTGGCACAATCGGGACCGTACAAAGCGTGCCGCGTTTGATGCCCGGTCAAGGCGTCATCGTCGGTGTTGGATCAATTGATTATCCAGCCGAGTTTCAGGGAGCCGATGAGCGAGCGTTAGGAACTTTGGGTATCTCTAAGGTCGTGACGATCACCAGCACCTATGACCACAGGATTATTCAGGGAGCCGAGAGTGGACTCTTCCTTAAGAGAGTGCACGAATTGCTGTTGGGTGAGCACGGTTTTTATGAGGCAGTGTTTAAGAGCATGGGTGTGCCCTACGAGGCCGTGAAGTGGCGTACTGACGTCAACCCACTGGATCATGAAGAGGCCATGCTTGATAAGCAGATGCAGATCGCCACCTTGATCCGTGTTCATCGTGTGCGTGGTCATCTCATCGCAGATATTGATCCTCTTCATTGGAAAGAGCCCAAACTGCCCGTTGAACTTGATCCAGCAACTTACGGATTGACAATTTGGGACTTGGATCGCGAATTTCTCACTGGTGGCGTGGCGGGCACGCACCGCATGGCTTTGGGCGAGCTGTTACATGTTTTGCGCGATGCCTATTGCCGCACCATCGGTGTTGAATATATGCACATTCAGAACACCGAAGAACAGCGCTGGATGCAATCGCATTTTGAGGGAGTGCTGTTTGATCTGTCCAAGGATGAAAAACAACGACTCCTTGAACGACTCAACGCAGCAGAAGCATTTGAGAAGTTTTTAGCCACAAAATATGTGGGCACTAAGAGATTCGGCATTGAAGGTGCTGAAAGTGCGGTGCCGATACTTGATGAGATTTTGTCGCATGCGGCCAACGCCGGATTAGATTCCGCAGTCGTCGGGATGGCGCATCGCGGTCGCCTCAACATTTTGGCCAACGTCATGGGTAAGAGCTTGGACAGTATTTTCGGCGAGTTCGAAGGTTACGTAGATCCAGAAGCAGTACAAGGTTCTGGTGACGTGAAATATCACCTTGGTTCGTCGGGTCATCATGTCAGTCCAACTGGAGCCTCAATCAAGATTGAACTAGCGGCTAATCCGAGCCACTTAGAAACAGTTGATCCATTGGTTTTAGGAATGGTTCGTGCGCGCCAAGATCAAATTGATCCGCCTGGTTCGTTCCCAGCGTTGCCAATTTTGATTCACGGTGACGCTGCTTTTGCTGGACAAGGAATTGTTGCCGAATGCCTCGGGATGAGCGACATTAATGGTTATCGCGTTGGTGGCACGATTCACCTGATTATCAACAACCAGATTGGCTTCACCACCTCGCCACAGTTCGCACGTTCATCGCTGTATTGCAGTGATGTCGCCAAAACAGTGCAGGCACCAATTTTTCATGTGAATGGCGATGACCCAGAGGCATGCGTACGAGTTGCGCGTCTGGCATGGGAATACCGACAACGCTTTCACAAGGATGTCATCATTGACATGGTGTGCTACCGCCGCCACGGTCACAACGAGGGAGACGACCCTAGTTACACCCAACCATTGATGTATAAAGCGATTGCCGAAAAACGTAGTGTCCGCAAGTTATATGTGGAGACGTTGGTCGGACGCGGCGATATTTCGCTTGACGAAGCCGAACAAGCACTCAAAGATTTCCAGTTGAAGTTGCAAGAGGCCCTTGATGACACGCGGTCGCACGCTCCGGTCGCTGTCAAGGTAGCCAAGCCGCCGAAGCCTGAAGGGGTTTTGGCTCATGTCGATACCGGTGCGCCGCGGTCATTGCTAGATGCGGTCTTCGCACAATTAACGAACTATCCCGCTGACTTCACCGTGCATCCGAAGTTGGGTCGCCAATTCGAGTTGCGTTCCAAACTTTATAACGACGAGGGTCAAGTTGAATGGGCCACCGCTGAATTACTGGCGTACGGAACTTTGGTGAGTGAAGGTGTGGCCGTTCGTCTCGCTGGCGAAGACTCGCGTCGCGGAACATTTAGCCAACGCCATTCTGCTTTGGTCGACAACAACACGGAAAAAGTCTGGATTCCATTAGCGGAATTACCAAATGCAGAAAAATTCTGGGTCTATGACTCGCTGCTTAGCGAATATGCGGCTCTTGGTTTTGAGTATGGCTACGCCCATGCCAATCCTGAAGCATTGGTGTTATGGGAAGCCCAATTCGGCGACTTCGTCAATGGCGCACAAATTATTATTGACCAGTATTTGGTAGCCGCGGAAGACAAATGGGGACAGCACAATGCCCTCGTCATGTTGTTGCCGCACGGCTATGAAGGTCAAGGTCCAGAGCACAGTTCGGCGCGTATCGAACGCTTCTTGACATCATGTGCCGAGGACAATATTCAAGTCGTCAATGCCACAACCGCCGCTCAGTATTTCCATGTCTTGCGTCGTCAAATGCTTCGTGAAATACGGAAGCCGCTGGTGATTTTTACACCAAAGGGTCCTTTGCGGATGAAAGAAGTGCGGTCAAGTATTTCTGATCTTGAATCTGGCACATCCTTCCAAGAAGTACTTGATGATCCATTCGTGAGTGACCCATCAAGTGTCAAGCGTGTTGTGTTCTGTTCCGGCAAGGTTGTATGGGACGCCTTCAACGAGCGCAACAAGCGACAAGCTCCAGTGGCGGTTGTGCGTGTTGAACAGTTATATCCATTCCCTATTGAGCAGATGATGGAAGTGCTGCAGCGCTATCCGAATGCGCACGAAGTGGTTTGGCTACAAGAAGAGCCAGCCAATATGGGTGCATGGACTTTTGTTGAGCATCGTTTTTGGCGTGTCAAAGAACAGGGCTATGACCTGCGATGTGTGGCGCGCGTTGAGAGTGGAAGTCCCGCAACTGGTTCAAAGACCGTTCATGATCAAGAACTCACTGACCTCATGGATGAAACTTTCGCGGGTCTCTAAGCCCTTTATTTGAGACTGATGCCGAGAATTTTTTCGAGGTCCGCAATGGCCTTGTCGGCGCCCAAAACTTTGATGGTCTGCATGCCCATTGCCGCGGCAGGTTTGAGATTGATGCCGAGATCATCGAGGAACACGCATTGCGAGGCATGGACGTCTAGGACCTCACAAGCGATTTCGTAGAAGCGTGGCTCAGGCTTGCGACAGCCGACCTTGGAACTCTCGATCACCGCATCGAACCGCTTGAGGATAAGTTCAATATCGGCTTGACGGCTGTTCTCGGGTTGGGCATTGCGCCCATCGCCCCCGACCATGTTGTTGGTTAGACAAGCGGTCTTGAAGCCCGCCATTTTGACGAGGTCGAGGGCTCGAACCATCTCGGGGCGAATCTCGCCTTGGAGGAGGGCTAAAACTTGTTGGCCGCGAATCTGGAAGCCCAACGCCTCAGCGTCGTCGGCGAAGGCCTGGTCGAACTGACTCGCAGAGATGTCGCTACGTTCAAAATGGGCCCAGGCGTTGTCGTCGGGGTTCGTAGCGTTGATCCGACGGATGGTGTCCAAGGGGAGTCCCTGTTGGCTTTCAAAGCGGTTGAAAGCCTCAAATGGGCTACTCAGGATCACCCCTCCGAAGTCCCAGAGAACTGCGGAGATGTTCCGAGTGGAAGTCACAGCAAAGATCGTACGGCTATCCCCACGGTAGGGCCTTATTGGTGGTTCACTAGAAGGCAGTATGTCCGTCAAACCCCCCGCCAAAAAATCTGCTGCTGTCAAAGCTCCAGCCGCCAAAGTGGCGGTGAAAAAGGCCGCCAAACCTGCTGTCAGGGCTGTAGCGAAGTCCGTACCTAAGGCCGCACCCAAGGGTGTCGTCAAGCCGGTAGCGAAACCCGCCTCTGGCAAACATGTCATCGTTGACGGTTCCAATATCGCCACCGAAGGTCGCTCGAAGCCGAGCCTTCGCCAACTGAATGATGCTGTGATGGCCTTCATCGCTGAAAATCCTGATGCCGTCATCACAGTCATCGTGGATGCAACATTCGGTCATCGCATCGACCCCAAGGAAGTCGCTGCATTTGACAAGGCTGTTGAGCACAATGAATTAGTTACCCCACCGGCAGGTACTGTCGGGCGTGGCGACGGATTTGTTTTGAGTATCGCCAAAAAAGTCGGTGCCTCGATCCTCTCGAACGATAGTTATCAAGAATTTCATGGACAGTACGACTGGTTGTTTGATGAAGGTCGACTGATTGGCGGTAAGCCAGTTCCCAATGTCGGATGGGTATTCGTCAATCGCACTCCTGTGCGCGGGGAGAAGAGCCGACGGGCAATTCGTGAAGCGCAGCCCCAAGATTCAAAATCCCGTGATGGTAGAACAGGTTCGACAATTCCAAGGGTCAAAGTCAGTCCCGAGGCGATGAAGCCAATGCCAGTGCCACGGTCTTTGCCACCTGGGGCGAGGATGGCACCAAAGAAAATTGAAGCCAGCAAAACCGTCAATGATGTTCTGCCATTTCTACAGTTTGTTGAGAAGAACGCTGTCGGATCCGTCGTAGTTGGTGTTGTAGAAAGTTATTCATCGCATGGTGCTTACATCACTATCGGCGATGTGCGTGGTTATGTCCCATTGCGACTTCTTGGAAGTCCTCCTCCACGCTCAGCGCGTGAGGTCATGCAACTTGGGTCTGAAGTGACTTTAGAAGTTGTTGAGATCATTGCTGGGCGACGAAGCATTGATCTCATCCCAACGACAAAGCCGGTTTCTTCACAAAAGGTAAGGAAGGCTGTACCTGTGAAGAAGGTTGCGCCTGCCAAGAAAGCCGCTGTGAAGAAGGTTGCGCCTGCCAAGAAAGCCGCTGTGAAGAAGGTTGCGCCTGCCAAGAAAGCCGCTGTGAAAAAAGCTGCACCTGTGAAGAAATCTGCTGTGAAGAAGGCTGCACCTGTGAAGAAATCTGCTGTGAAGAAGGTTGCGCCTGTGAAGAAGGCCCCTCGCCGTAAGTGACCTGAGGGTCACCTATCGCCTACGGTTATTTTGTGCGCCTCGCTACTTGGAATGTCAACTCATTGAGAGCTCGAATGGTTCGAGTTGAAGAGTGGCTAGTTGATGTTCAGCCAGATGTCGTCTGCATGCAAGAAACCAAAATGGCGCAAGATGCGTTTCCGACAGAGACCTTTGCCGCTATGGGATATGAATCGGTGCACCATGGTCAAGGTCAATGGAATGGTGTAGCGATTCTGAGCAGAGTCGGTCTTGAAAACCCTGTCCGTAATTTTGCTGATGGTCAAGAGCCAGATCCTGAAGCGCGACTTGTGACCGCCACCTGTGCGGGTATCCGCGTCAGTTCTGTGTATGTGCCAAATGGCCGAGAGCTTGATCATGATCATTACAAATATAAATTGGCATGGATGAAACGGCTGATTGATCATCTTGATGCCGACACTTCGCCGACGCAAGGGGTCATAGTCACAGGGGATTACAACATTGCGCCCGAAGACCAAGATGTGTATAACCCGGCCGACTTTGTTGGGGCTACTCATGTGAGCGAGGCCGAAAGACAGGTTTTGCGAGATCTTGAAGCATGGGGAATGAGCGATGTATTTCGTCATCACCATAGTGATGACAAGTTGTATTCGTGGTGGGACTATCGCGCTGGTGGGTTCAACCAAAACAAAGGTATGCGCATTGATCTGATTTTGGCGACCCAATCGGTTCTAGAAAAGACACGCTGGACAATTGTTGATCGTCAAGCGCGAAAAGGTGAGAAGCCGAGCGATCATGCCCCAGTATTGGTAGATATTAATGTCTGAGCAAACCCCTGATACAGAGTCACCATCAATTCGGCCTCTGATGCGCTCGGCTATTTACGAAGCGAGTAACCCGCGTTTACGTTTAGCGAATGCCACGCGCGCGGTGCTGCAACATTCGGCAACGTCAACTGCATCTGGAGAGAATGTTCGCGCAGCCGTCGAATTACTTGAGCAGGCGGCAGCACTTTTAGCCGTCGGACCCCATGGTCGTCCATATCACGCCAGTGCCGAAGGTGCGGTGGGTGGAGCAACGCATGGTTTTGCCAGCCACAGTCCCGTGACTGGACCCCTGAACGCTCTTGCGGGCATTGTAGATATTGAGATAACCCCAACAGAGGTCATCGCCACTGCGACATATGGTGATGCCTATGAGGGACCGCCTGGCTGTTTGCATGGTGGTTTGATCGCCGCGATTTTTGATGAGGTGTTGGGTTTCGCTCAAGCGTTGTCGGGGGCACCGGGCATGACGGGACGTCTTGAGGTGACATATCGATCTCCGACCCCGCTACATCAACCACTGCGTATTATTGGACGCTTTGATGAGGTGAACGGTCGTAAAATTATGACGACGGGTGAGATTTATGCTGGTGATCGTCTGTGCGCCCAAGCAACTGGGGTGTTCATCTCGGTTAAAGCAGAAAAGTTCGCTGACCTAAACGCGGTGCGTCAAACACCCGATTAATTGAGGCCATCTTGGATGGCGTCAAGAATTCGATTTCCCACTTTGAGGGCGAAGGATTTGCCGACACCGGGAATTTCCGCAAGTTCTTCAATAGTTTTTGGAAGCACAGAAGCGATGCGGCGAAGAACTTCGTCAGTACACAATATTTGTGGCTTGATACTCGCTGTCCGACCCGCTTGAGTCCTCCATACGCAAAGAGATTCATAGACGGGGTCAACTTGAACACGACTATCTCGGCGAATCTCTTGATCACGGATGTAGTCCGCAGACATTGTTGAGGGGGGCGTGGCGAGGATGAGACCCTCGATGAATGGGCTACGAGTCCGCTTGCGGCCCCGTCGCGACTGCGCATGGGTGAGGACGAGTTGATCGGCGGCACGAGTGATAGCCACATAGGCAAGACGGACTTCTTCGTTTTGCTCAGCACCTGACTTCGCTGATGAGTGGGGCATGAAGCCTTGTTCACAGCCTGCCAATACAACATTGTCCCATTCACGCCCTTTGGATCCGTGAAAAGTCAACAACTCAACGGCGTTTTGCTGGAAGTCATCTTCAAAAGGTCGATTAGTGCGGACCCACGCCAAGAACGTACGCCCATCGCCACCACCCTCTTTGAGAAACTCATCGACGGCATCAGCAACACGACGCCGGGCGATGACGTCTTCGACATCATCATCATCATCATCTTCATCATCGGCGTCAACGCGGGGCGATCGCGTATCGCGCGACCATACGGAGATGCGTGTTGAACTAGGGAGATCGCCGACTTCTCGAATTGCACGTTGGACGGGATCGGTGGCGACCGTACCGAGAATTCGTGCCGGAATATCAATGGCTAAAAGCGCTTCTCGTAAAGCAGGGAGTTGAGCGTTCGTGCGAGCCAAAATTGCAACATCACTCCATCTCATCATCGGATGACGCCAAGACTCAACCAGTCGAGCGATACCAGATGCTTCGTCTTTCTCATCGGCGAATGAATAAATCTTGACTGCCGCCCCATCCGATCGAGTAGAAAAGAGTTTTGGTGATTCTTCGTTGAGATGCGAAAGAGCAGTCAAGCCAGCGCTGACAACTTGCGGCGTACATCGGTAGTTGGCTGTGAGTCGAATGACTTCGATACCAGGAAAACGTGTCTCAAGAATCGAGAGCACTGACGGGTCGGCGCCGTTGAAGCCATAGATCGACTGCGACGGATCCCCGACAAGTGTGAGGTCGTCGCGTCCCGAACGCCACTCATCAAGTACTGCAATCTGCAATGGGTTGAGGTCTTGGGCTTCGTCAACGAAGAGGTGACGAATTTTCCAGCGCACAATATTGGCGAAATTGGCGTCAGTTTGCATGGCCTCAATGGTGAGTGACAACAGGTCGTCAAGATCAATGACGCCGCGTTTGGTTTTTAGGGCCTGCACCGCTGCCATGACTTTGACAACTTCAGAGACGGGTGCTGATGAACTGCGGCCAACTTCGGCGATTGCCGAGGCATAACGCTGAGGTGTGATATTTCGGGCGCGCGCCCAGTCAATGTCAGAGACGTAGTCGGCGGTGCTCGCAGAATGTTTAGGTCCGAGAACTTCTCCAATGAGGCGACGACGATCTGCGACGATGACAGGATGGCTACGACGCTGCTCATCCCAGCGTTGTCGGAGCAAACTGAGAGCAACAGAGTGGAAGGTTCCAGCGATAATGCCATCACGAATTCCGAGGGAGCGCAAACGCCGACGCAATTCGTTGGCTGCTTGACGGGTAAAGGTCAAGACTGCCACATGTGATGCATCAGCGGTCCCTGTGAGACAGCGGTGGGCCACACGATGAGTTAGGACTCGAGTTTTACCTGAGCCTGCACCAGCGATAATGGCTAGTAGGGGCGCATCGGATGCTACGGCAGCCCGTTGAGTCGGGTCGAGTCCTCGAAGTAGATCATCAGTTGTGGAGGGATCGAGCACGACCTTCATCGTAGGGCATGGGTGAGGAACTACAATTGGGTGTATGCCTTATCCCAGCCGTCTTTTAAATGAGCAAGAGTCAGTAGCCGTGGACCTGCACCCGCATTGGTGGTTTTTCGCACAATCGGTGAGTTCTTTCGCTGCGCTGGGGGTGCTGTGGCTATTTGTTTTCGGTCAGGACGACCCTCAAACGTGGCTGACATACCCAATCGGAGTTTTAGCTCTCGCAGCGTTGGTCTGGACCGTGGTGCGTTATCTGAAATGGCGAACGACATATTTCGTCATCACATCTGATCGTGTGATTTTTCGCCACGGGGTACTCGCGCGTGGCGGCATTGAGATTCCTTTGGAGCGTGTCAACAACGTGAACTTCAAGCAGAGTTTGTTTGAGCGCATGATTGCTGCCGGAGACTTGTTGATTGAGTCGGGTGGACAAGACGGTCAGCAGATGTTCTCCGATATTCCACATCCTGACAAGATCGTCAATCTCATTCATATGCAGATGGAAGACAATCAAAAACGTTCATTCGGTGGCAATGTGCAAAGTGCGACCGATGTCGCGACACAACTCGAAAAACTTGAAGGTTTGCGCGATCGGGGAACCATATCTGCTTCCGAATTTGAAGCCGAGAAGGCGAAACTGCTGAGTCAGTAGGGCTAGGTGTTCTTGCGGCGTCGCAGTCCGACGATGCAACCGCCGAAGCCGCCACCCGTTATCCGTGCTCCAAGAACAGTTGGGTCAGTGAGTAGTTGCTGGACCGCTTGATCCATGATTTCATTGGACGTTTCGTAGTCGTGGGCCAGACTCCAGTGACTTTGTTGCATTAACCCACCGGCAGATACATAGTCCATGGCGACGATGGCCTGAGCAAAATCTCTCACGCGTTGGTTTTCAGAAATCACATGTCGCGCCCGACGGTGCAGTCGGGGATTATTGATCTGCCCGAGATCATCCTCTGTTGCTAGTCGAAGGGGCCCGATGAGCATTTCGATCTCGCGACAATCAGCAACCCGATCGGCGTACTCACTGCCAAGAAGTGTGCGTTGTGAGATGAATTGCACGATCACTTCAAGATCCTCGGGGATGGCGATATGGGTCACGGACAAGGCGTGGCAATCAATCAATGTGGCTGATCCAGGTTTTCCGCTAGCGATACATAGTTGGTCCATGATTCCGCACGGCACTCCTGAGGCTCTGTGTTCAGCCCGTTGACAGAGCAACGCCAGATCGGTCTCAGAGAAATTGTGGGAGGTGTCGCCGAGGGCTATGCGCGCAACTGCGATTTCCAATGCCGCACTTGATGAGAGACCAGCACCAATCGGAAGAGTTGTCGTGACTGTGCCACGAAATCCCGAGATCGGCTGACCTAACGCATGGAGTTCTGATAAGACTCCGGCAACGTAGCGACCCCAGCGCGGTTCAATCACTGAGGGGTCAATCACTGGCAAGGCAATAGTGACGGGGAGATCTTCGTCTGCAGACCGTAGATGCCACATGGGCTCTTCAATCATGGTGCCGGTGATTGTCGTGTGCAGATTCAACGGCATAGGTAGGACCAGACCGCCCGTGTAATCAGTGTGATCGCCGATCAGATTGACCCGTCCAGGAACCGATACTGAGATCATTGGCGAAGTATCAGTCACATCAGTTTCAAGGTGTGGCTGAAACGTTCGACCGACTCAAGATCGAAAGGTGCCCGCAGTGCAAGGTTGATCTGCTCGGCGCCGGCCTCGACATACTGACCGATGCGATCAATCACTTCTTCATCTGACCCAGTCAAAACTCCTGGCCGAACGGCATTGGCCATGACACCAAATTGAGCCTGCAAACTCTCCTCAGTCCAAGCGATGGCCAAGTTGACTGTTCGCTTGATATCGCGCGGATCGCGTCCGACGGCCTCGCAATGACTTGTCAGCACCGCACTTTTGTGAGTAAAGGCCTCAGGGGAGACGAATGGAACATTCCAGCCATCTGCGTATTTGGCAGCGATGTTGAGAGTGCGTTTTTCTCCGCCACCACCAATCCAAATAGGTATTTTCTTTTGAATTGGGCGGGGTTCGTTGCGAGCGTTGACCAAATTGAACCATTCGCCTACGAAGTCAGTGACATCCTCGTGAAGTAAACCGCGAACACATTGTGCGGCTTCTTCGAGTTGATTCATTCGTGTTTTGACTCCTGGAAAATCTATGCCGTAAGCGTTGTACTCCACTTGAGCCCAACCAGCACCGAGACCCATGTCGGCGCGTCCACCAGAAATGTGATCGATGGCGGTGATCATCTTGGCGAGGACCGCAGGATGGCGATATCCGACCGAATAGACCAAAGAGCCGACGCGAACACGTGAAGTTTCTGCGGCGAGGGCGGCGTGCATTGCCACAGCCTCAAAGCAGGCAGCGTCATCTGGTTTGCCAGTCGCTCCATAGAAGTGATCCCAAATTGAAATCCAATCGAAGCCGAGATCTTCAATTTTGCGCCAAGCGGGGCGAAGTACGTCGTAAGAGGTGTGTTGCAATCCGGTGTGTACACCGAATCGCATATGGGGGAACATGCCAGAAGCCATACTTCTACGGTAGTCGGTTGGCTAAGTGGGACATGGTGGCGAGGGCGTAGAGTCGTGGAATGCCTAGAGCCACGGTCCCTGCAAATATCGGCACGGTTGAGATTGAATACGAAACGTTGGGCTCGCCCCTTGACCCAACGATTTTATTGATCATGGGTTTCACTGCTCAACTCATCGCTTGGTCCGACAACTTTTGTCAGATGCTTGTCGATCAGGGTTTTCACGTCGTTCGCTTTGATAATCGTGACTGCGGTTTGTCAACGAAATTGGATGGTGTAGCCGCTGACCCAATGGCCGTGATGTCGGCTTTTCTTGAGAGCAAACCCACTCCTACGGTGCCGTACACATTGTCCGATATGGCTCTTGATGCTGTCGGACTGCTTGACCATTTAGGTATCGACGCGGCACACATTGTGGGGGCTTCAATGGGGGGCATGATTGCGCAAACTCTGGTCATTGAGCATCCGCAACGAGCTCGATCTTTGACATCTGTGATGTCGGTGTCAGGAAATCTCGATTATGGTTCCCCGACTCCAGAGGCCGCCGTGGTGTTGCTTGAGGCACCCGCTGGCGACCGTCAGAGTTACATCAACGACAGTGTTAAGGCGCGGGTCTGGCATTCCCAGAGGTATTTTGACGAAGAGAAAATCAAGACTGATTACGCTCGCTCGTATGACCGTTCGTTCTACCCCGAGGGGGCAAGTCGGCAGTTGGCGGCAATCTACGCAAGTGGCTCGCGCGAAGAGGCGCTGACAAAAATTACCTTGCCGACCTTGGTGATTCACGGAACAGATGACACCTTGTTGCAACCGAGTGGCGGTCAGCGCACCGCTGATCTGATTCCTCACTCGACGCTGTTCATGGTCGCCGATATGGGTCACGATATGCCCGAACCGTTGCAACCCTTGCTCACGAGTGTCATCGGGTCACATGTCAAACTCGCTGAGTGGCATCGGACAACTGGTCACGCAATACGATAAAGGTATGACTGGTCCACTTTCAGGTTTTCGTATCGTAGAAATTGCCGGCATCGGGCCGGGTCCATTTGCCGCCATGATGCTGTCCGATATGGGCGCCGAGGTGATTCGCGTTGAGCGCGCCCAAGCGGTTCGCGGGCCGGCACCTGAAACGCCTTATTTTGATGTCTTGCAAAGAGGTCGTCAAAATATCGCCATTGATCTGAAGAATCCCGAGGGTGTGGAGACATTGCTGCAACTTGTCGAATCAGCCGACGCTCTCATTGAAGGTTTTCGCCCAGGAGTTATGGAGCGTCTAGGCATTGGGCCCGATGTGTGTTTGGCACGCAATCCAAAATTAGTTTTCGGGCGAATGACTGGCTGGGGTCAAACGGGAATGTATGCCCAGGCCGCAGGTCACGACATCAACTACATCTCATTGGCAGGTGCGCTTGCTCATTTTGGTCGCGCAGGCGAAGGTCCTGTTCCACCGATGAACATGGTCGGCGATTTTGGCGGTGGCGGAATGTTCCTGGCTTTTGGTGTGGTGTGTGCCCTCCTTGAAGCAAGTAAGAGCCAACAGGGTCAAATTGTTGATGCGGCGATGGTTGATGGAACCTCGGTGCTGATGACCATGTTTTGGGCTTTCTCGCAAATGGGGGCCCATGATGAAAACGCGCGTGGCACCAACTTGCTTGACACGGGTGCGCACTTTTACGACGCCTACGAATGCAAAGACGGGAAGTACATTTCAATCGGTTCCATTGAGACACAGTTCTACGCACAATTAATGCAACTGACTGGGCTGGAAGGCGACTCGGAGTTCGCCAAGCAAATGGATAAGACTCAATGGCCTCATCTGAAGAAGCGTATTGCTGACGTTTTCAGGTCCAAGACGCGTGATGAATGGTGCGCAATTATGGAAACGACGGATGTGTGTTTCGCTCCAGTTTTGACGATGAGCGAAGCAGCACAGCATCCCCATAACGTTGAGCGCAAAATGATCATTGATATTGCGGGGACAAAGCAACCTGCTCCGGCGCCACGATTTTCGCGAACAGTTCCAGAGGTTTCGCGACCACCAGCGCACCCTGGCCAACACTCGCGTGAGATTCTCGCCAGTTGGGGCTTTGCTGCAAAAGAGATTGAACGCTTGCTCGCTGCGGGAGCGGTTGTTGACGCGTGAGCACACTTATATGTTTTCACGCCCATCCCGACGATGAATCAATAGCCACTGGGGGAACTATTGCACGAGCTGTCAGTGAAGGGCATCGCGTTGTATTGGTGATGGGAACCGATGGACGGCATGGCGAAAAACCAAATGATTTAGCAGAGGGTGAATCCCTCCAAGACCGACGTCGTCAGGAACTAGAAAATTCTGCCAAGGTGCTCGGCGTCAGTGCTGTGTATTGGTTGGGCTATCACGACAGTGGGATGACTGGTTGGCCACAAAATGATGAGCCGGGAGCATTCATGGCGGCTGATGTCGATCAAGTGGCCGCTGAACTTGCGGAAATTTTGCGCAAAGAGTCTGCTGATGTCTTTACTTGTTATGACTGGCACGGTGGCTATGGGCATCCAGATCATATTCAGATTCATCGTGTGGGGCATCGTGCGGCAGAACTGGTACAAGAATCCGGCAAGTCCCTACGCGTTTTAGAATCAACGATGAATCGTACGCGGATTGTCAAAATGATGAAGCAGATTGGCGGGGGAGAGTTTGATCCTGATGGTCCTGCTGACGATGGAAATCCCTTCGGAACCTTGGAAGAAGAAATCACTATGGCGGTTGATGTTTCCGATTTTGTTGAAGCCAAACGTGCATCGATTATGTGTCACGCAAGTCAAGTGACGGACAGCAGTATGTTTTTGCAGATGACCCCAGAGATGTTCAACATGGCTTTTGGTGAAGAGTTCTTTATTGAACGAGGTCAACCTGGTGGGGCGCAACGAGGTTGGTTTTTGTGACACGGGTGTATCTCGTTCGTCATGGTCGTGCCTCCGCTGGATGGGACACCGACATTGACCCTGGCCTTGATGATCTGGGCC
>BJGB01000032.1 GCA_014190215.1 Actinomycetes bacterium
TCATATGGGCCAACGCCCGTGATCAAGCCCTCAATTTCTACAATCGCAATGGCTTCGTCACTACTGGTGAAGGGTTCATCGAACCAGTCACCGGACTCCCCCACCATCGCGTCATCAAATCCTTGATGTAAAAACCGAGGTGCTGACCGCAACCCCGCATCAGATGCACACAATCAAAGATGCCAGTCTGTCAAGAAATCGCTACCCATCTCCAGACCCTGATAGAGAATGAACTCGTCGATCTCCTGCGCCTGAATTCCAATCAAACTTGGATCGGCCCACGGCGCTCAAACTTAGAGAATGAACTGCAAAAGATCCGTTGGATTCTTGGGCGAAGCGTTGAAATTCTTCTGGTGACGCCCGACCTAGCGATGTAATTCTGGTGAGCTACTTGGCCTTTGAGCCTGAGCGACTGGCGGCCATGTACACATCTCTGCAAAAACTTGGCGATCAACTACAAGTGGTCGTCCAACGACTGAATTTCTCTTTGTTGTATCTTCCAGAGGTCCACGGACAACTGCATTACTGCCGCTCCCTCATCGAAAGTCAGCAGATCATCGTTGGTAATGTTTTGAAGAGCGATCTCAATTTCTCTCACATGGTGCCAAGCCCGGTAGCTATGGGAATTCGCTGCCGACTTGATGACTGGCTCAAGCACAACCCTGGCTGGTGGGCCGAAGCCACGCACCCTCAAGCAACGCGCATTGATGATCTTTTGCGACCAGTCGCCAACGACCCCCATATCGCCGGAAAACTTATTGATGACACTTCTTTTCTCGCTCCACTTATCTACGGAGCACATGACACATCAAACATCGCTCGACTGTGGTTATCTGCCACCGACCCGCGTACGACAACAACTCACATTGCCGGCCAACGAATCATTCGCCTTGTTCGCGCCGTCTTTGAGGAACATGATTGGAATGATGGCATTGCCCCAACATGGAATGACCTGATTGATCAACGACGAATTGAAAAAGAAGTTAAAGATCTCTTGGGACAAGTCATCGCCCCGTGGCAAATGCAATTCAGTGGTTTGGCTCACCAGTGGAACTGGGATGCACAAGAAGGCCTCGTACGACTGCACGATGTTGCCCGTTCTCGGTCGGCGGCACTTGCTCTCGCAAACGGATTGGCTGATTCATTATTACTCAATCTTCGGGTCCTACCACTGAATAAGCAATTACGGCTTCAGCAAATTGATGACGTAGCTTTCAGCATTGGATCCTCCACTGAGATTTTTCAGAGAGCGAAAATTGATCAAGGCGAATTTCGGGCCTCCAATATCGCAACCCTGCTATCACTCCCCTCTCAATCACCGATCCGAGTACCGTGGCCGCTATCGCTCGCGGTCTCGCAAGCCACGCGCTCGATAGCGCGAGTCTTTGATGATTCCGATGAGGTCACTAAGTCATCAGCGATTGACAAGATCAAGAGCCGAGAGGCCTTGGCCGCCATTGCCTATTCCGCAGTATGGGTCTCGGCGGTATCACAAGGGCGGATCAACGAACAAACTCTTGAACCGCCCGCGGAAGTGCAACTTGAACTACAACACACATTTGACTCAATCATTAATCAAGCCGACAAAGGTGAGCTGTCAGCAATGATCAATGATTAGCCGGGAATCTGAATGTTGGTACTCAAGCGAATACTGCTCTGCGAATCAGGCTCGAGGAAAATTTCCAATGTCCACAGCCCGGGGAACAAAATCGCTACCGAACCCGAGAAGTGATTGGGTGCAAGTTCCGTGACAGGCACGGCAATCGTCGGGACCTCCGAATCAGGCAGAGTCAGTCGCATCGTTATATTTTGTACAGGATCCAAAACCCCACTTGGTGTGCTGATCGTGACATGAATTTCGTTGTTGCCAGTCCGCCCCGGAGTCACGGCAATGTTGCTAATCGTGTCACCATTCACCGCTTGCACGAGATAGACCGAATCTGGTGCGATCACTTCCGGCGAAGCAGCAACCAGTGAACTGGTGACGCCGAAAATGACCGCGACCAATCCCAACTCAAGAAACAAAACACGTCGGATCGACACGCTATGCCCACGGTGAATGAGCCATCTCGCCACGCCGCCGAGGGTCACCACCGCAATCGCGATGGTGGTCTTGACCACAAGAGTTTTTCCCCACGTTGTCTCAGTGATATCGCTGAGAGCGGGAACCAAATGCCATGTTTGCCATAAACCTGAGAGAACCGCTAGCGGAATAGCAATTGTGGCCATTTTAGAAAATTTCCTGACGACCTCTGCAAAGTCAGTCTTCTTTGCCAAGAAAGCAATCGCAACTAATCCACCTGCCCACAAAATGACGCTCGCAAAGTGCACCGCATCGATAGCAATCGCCAAGTTCGAACTTGATGAAGCGCTGGGGTGACCTGCTGCCGAGAAAGTTAAGACCACGCCCGCACCCAGCAAGACAGTGGTTGATCTCCACCACGATGTTGCTGAACGCTGAAAGTTTTTACGCAATGCAATCAGAAGAACAAGAATCCCCAGCAGGAAGATCTCACGAATCAGAATTGCCCGACCTTGGCGAGTGTCCATGACATCGGACCACACCGAAGTACTCCACACATCGGACCACTTGCCAGCGATCGCATAAGGACCCTGAGTGGCAAATAATGTAACGGTGCTCGCGTAACTCAAAACCCAACCGAGGCCGACAACTTTTGCCAGGCGGCGCGAACGAATTCCTCCACCAACCATCATCGCTAAACAACCCAATAACAGGCATAAACCAGCGAAGCCAGCGAAACGCGCGATGCCCATGACCCATGACAAACCTGCCGGACCGCTTTGCCCAGACAAGACATTATTGATCAAGTCTTGTGTGGCTAGCACACCCTCAGCAGACCCAATTTGAAATGTGTACGCCCCGTCTATTGCATGTCCATCATCAGATAGTGCGCGCCACGCCACGACATACAGACCATCGGGGATATTGGGCACTCCACCAGCAATCAAAACTGCTGGATCCTCGGGTGATACCATGGCTTCACCCACGACGATGCGTTGTCCATCTTCGTTAAACATCTCAATTGATCGCGCCACAGGCGTGACTGGTTCATTGAAATAAAGAATGATTTCCTTCGGGACTGATTGCATGACCTCGGCAGGTGCCGGAGATGATGAATCCAACTCACCATGCGCTAGAGCAGGCGATGCCCACAGCAAGGAGATAAACGCTCCAGCCAACAAAACTTTTACTGTTCGAAGTTTCAAGATTCTCCTCATCCCATTAAGCCAGCAGGTGGCAGACCTTCAATACTGACACGACCGAGCAACCAACCAAGGCGTTGAGCGGGAGCCAAGGTGCGAACTTGGCTGGGCAAGTCATTGAAACCCATAGGTCCATGAGCCTTGAACTGCATCGTCATCCCCGGCAAGTCATGGCGCACATAATTCAATGACCAAGACTCAGGCCCATCACCGCCGAGTTCTGACAATCCCAAATCGCCGTGATGTACCTCGACCTCCCTCCAGCGTCGCAGTGGCAAATCAGCCACACTGGCTATCGCTCCAGAAACCATTCGTGCAGTGCCGAACCAACCTTGTCGGGCACTAGCGATGGCACCTTCAAGGTCATAAATTGAGCGACGCACATCCACCACATGCTCTGTGGCTGAGCGCTGCGCGGCACCTTCAATGGCCGCCACCCGCGCTGACATTCCACCCTCATACTGATCAATGATCTGACCCTGCTCAGCGGCCAAAAAAATACGCCGAATGCTGTCACCTTGCTGAGTGATGTGGGCGAGTACATGACCCACGGTCCAACCTTCTAGCAACGAAGGCAGTCTCACCATCTCATCAGTCAGGGCCTCAAGATCAAGAAGTAACTTTTGATGAGCCTGGGCCAATCCCTCAACGACCCGATTGACAACAGCGGCGTCGAAAGTACTCCCCACGCGCAAAACTGTAGTTGCGTCAGTGCTCATTGAGTGTGTTGAGTTGGCTATGCCAGCAAAAACGGTGCATATTTCTTCAGCAAGCCTATTTCCTAAGCAAGCGGGCCTGTTCTGCGCGGTACAACAACGACTGTGCCATCTTCTTCATGATGCACGCTGACCGAAACCCCATAAAACTCTGACAAAGTTTCAGCCTTCAACACCTCTTGCGCCGGCCCGCTGGCCACACAATGACCTTGATGAAGTAACGCCAAGCGATCGCTGTAGAGGCCAGCCAGGGTGAGATCGTGCATCGCTGAGACAACGGTGAATCCGTGTTCACGGCGCAAACTGTCAACGAGTTCAAGGGCTTGCTGTTGATGACCAATATCAAGCGCTGTCGTGGGTTCGTCGAGCAACATGATCGGTGCCTCTTGAGCCAATGCCCGAGCAATCACAAGTCGTTGTCTCTCACCACCAGACAAAGTTCCCAAAGGACGCATCGCAAAAGGCTGAAGATCAAGTCGCTCAATAACTCGCTGAACCATCATCCGATCTTGCTTAGTTTCCTGACCGAAATATCCAACATAAGGATTGCGCCCTAATAAGACATACTCAAAGGCACTCATATCGTCAGGCATTGCCGGCGACTGAGGAACGTGAGCCACGAGTGCCGCACGTCGGCGCGCCGAACGCAGATTAAGCGGTGAACCGTCCACCAGAACACTTCCCGAATATGCCACCAGTCCGGCGGCTGCACGCAATAGCGACGACTTACCAGCGCCATTGGGACCAATCAGACACAGCCACTCACCTGGATGCACCGTGTCGTTGAAAGAAGTAACGGCTACGGAACGACCGTAGGAAACACTGACATCAATAAAAGAAAGCGAACTCATCGGGATGTACCTTGCCGTGAACGTAACACCACGATAAAAAATGGCGCCCCGAGAAATGCGGTAACTACTCCAATGGGTGTCTCTGCGGGATCAGACAAGATCCGTCCGGGGATATCGGCGATGATCAAAAAAGCTGCTCCGGACAAAACTGTGAGTGGCAAAATACGACGATAACTCGATCCCGCTAAGAGTCGTACAACGTGCGGCACCACAATGCCTACAAAACCAATCAGACCGCTGACGCTGACGACTGCTGCCGTCCCAAGAGTTGCGGCGATCACGACCGTGAGGCGAATACGAGTTACTCGTGCGCCTAAAGATTGGGCTTCATCGTCGCCAACACGAAGCACATCGAGGAGGCGACGATGCCACAGCAGTACTCCCGAACTGATAATCACATACGGCAAGACCAAACGCACATCGCCCCATGTGGCTGTCGAAAGGCGACCAAGAATCCAGCTGTACACCTGACGGACAACATCGGTATTTCTTTGCAACATGAAAGTTTGCAACGCTGTCGCCAGCGATGTGACCGCAACGCCTGCCAGCACCAAAGTTGCCGAGGAAGTTTTGCTTGGCCCAAAAGCAGACCCAACGGTGTAGGTCACTAGTACCGCTAGCAGACCACCAACGAAGGCCGCTAATGGCAACGGGTCGATGGGCCATGATGAACTTGCCGCCCGACCAGTCACGATCACGACCGTTGCTCCGAGACCTGCTCCGCCGGCTACGCCAAGAAGATAGGGGTCAACAAGCGGATTACGAAAGACCCCTTGGAATGAAGCGCCGGCTAAAGACAACATGGCCCCAACAATGCCGGCCAGTACAACTCGCGGCATGCGAATTTGCCACAAAACCGTACTTTCAAGTTTGCTCGCTCCTGAATGCACACTGATCCATGGGAGATGATCCAATAACTCGCCGGGAACTCTCCACCACACAGGACCCGCTGGACCAATCATTGCCCCGAACAAGAAGGCACACCCGACAACGATGCACGCCATTGGCATCCACCACGATCTTGGAAGTTGCAACTCCTTGTTCGGGATCATGACTCAACCTCCTACGAGAGCGTTTTCAGGTACGCGTTAACGCCATCTGATAACACTTGGACAAACTCAACGAGGCGTGGGCCCCAACGAGACGCTACATCGTCGTCAAGTTCAACAATTCCTCCGCCTTGAACTGCCGAGAGAACTTCCCAACCTGGGCGGGCGGCAACTGAAGCAGCGGTGACTCCGCAGCATTTAGTGTCCGATAGGAAAATCATGTCGGGGTTCTGGCTGACGATGAACTCTGCGGACAACTGCGGATAATCGGTGTCGCCCTGCGTTGCGTCAGCGATATTTTGCAAGGCAAGAGCCGCATAGATTGAACCAATGAAGGTATTACTCGTGACTGAATAATTCATGTCATCAAGTTCATGATAAAAAGAAATCGGCTGATCAAGTGCGGGTGCTTGAGCAATGATCGCGTCGATCTCACTCTTCATTGAAGTTGCCAAGGCAATTGCTTCATCACCATGTCCGACCGCAGTACCGAGATCCTCAATCTGCGCGTATGCCTCATCAAGAGTTGTCGGGGCACTGCTGACCCATGACTTGATACCAACCGCCGTGAGTTGTTCGGCAAGTCCCACGAAGTCATCACCGATCACAACGAGATCGGGCTCATAAGCCGTTATCGCCTCAACACTCGGTTCGTAGGCCGCAAGATCGGTGAGAACGCCTGCAGACTCGGGGGGATAATTAGACATTGAGTCAACGGCAATCACTTGCTCACCGGCGCCCACGGCAAACAAAATCTCCGTATGCGTCGCTGATAGCGAGATGATCTTTCGCGGAGCCTCAGAGACGACTTCTGTCGAACCTGTGGAAACCGTTGTATCACTGCCACATGCGGCGGCGATTGACGAAAACGCCAGCAGAGCTCCGACGAGAACGCGTCGGCTTAATTTCTTAGTACTAAATTGATTCGCTTTCATTGAAGCTTCCTCCATTACTTTGAGGAAGCAAGAGGAGTGCGTTGAAAAGACGAGCCGTTCTACGCGATCCGCCCTTGCCTCGAGGGTTGGTCATCGCACACAGATCAGGCGACCGGACTCGTCATTATCAACTTTCGTTGAACGAACTACCGTTGCGGGACAGTGCCGGGATCTCACCGGACTTCGCTGTTTTCCATGCCGTCAACTATTGCCGACGAGAGCAAACTAGCACCCCTTGCTCGGGCATCAAAGTTTTTCTTTACGAACGAGCCGCCAGATCAGCGATCCGACGACTCCCCTCTTCAAGATCAGCGTCGCCGAGAGCAAAAGAGAACCGCGCAAAACCAGTAGTTCCAAAAGCCTCGCCAGGCACGATCGCCACTTTGACTTCCGACAAAATAATGTCAGCAAGATCCATGCTGTTGTGCGCGGTCTTGCCATTGAAGGTCTTGCCCAAGAGGCCACTGACATTCGGATAGCAGTAGAAAGCGCCTTCAGGTTCAAGACAAGTCACGCCAGGAATATCGTTCAACATGCGATGCATCGTGCGACCACGTCGTTCGAACGCTTCGCGCATCATTGAAACCGCAGATAAGTCTCCGGCGACTGCCGCAAGTGCCGCCGCCTGAGCAATATTGTTGACGTTGGATGTGGCGTGACTTTGAAAGTTAATGGAGGCCTTCATCACATCGATCGGTCCGATCATCCAGCCCACGCGCCAACCAGTCATTGCATATGTCTTGGCCACACCATTGACGATTACACATTGATTCGCCAACTCAGGAACAAGAGTCGGCATGCTGGTGAATTTATGTTCTCCGTAGGTGAGGTGTTCATAAATCTCATCAGTGATCACCCAAATGCCACGCGAGACCGCCCATTCACCAATCGCTTTCACTTCTTCTGGCGGATAAACCGAACCTGAGGGGTTATCGGGCGAAACAAATAACAAAACTTTCGTACGCGCTGTCAAAGCTTTTTCAAGTTGCTCAACCGTGACTCGAAATCCAGTTTCTTGCGTCGTATCAATGATGATTGGTACGCCACCTGCCAATGTCACCGCCTCCGGATAGGTCGTCCAATACGGTGCCGGCACGATCACTTCGTCACCTGGATCGCACAGCGCAGCAAAAGCTGTAAATACTGCGTGCTTTCCACCGTTGGTGACAAGCACCTGATTCGCGGTGGTTTGAAACCCGCTGTCGCGCATTGTTTTGACTGCGATGGCTTCACGCAGTTCGGGAAGTCCCGCAGCCGGGGTGTAGCGATGCATCTTGGGGTCCCGACAGGCCCTGACTGCTGCCTCAACAATGTGCTCTGGGGTCGGGAAATCTGGCTCACCGGCACCAAAGCCAATGACATTCTCTCCGGCAGCTTTGAGGGCTTTGGCCTTGGCATCAACTGCCAAAGTTGCCGATTCGGCGATGGCCGCTAAACGAGAAGATGTGCGCTTGCTTTGGGATAACGAACTCATGCCTGCCATGCTTACACAGTGAGCACTCGTGACCCCCAATCAATTCGCATTTCTTCTGACCTTTTACCGCGTGACGGTCGTTTTGGATGCGGACCATCAAAGGTTCGCCCAGAACAAATGCTCGCTCTGAATCTGGCGGGGCCAAGGTTGATGGGGACATCCCATCGCCAGGCGCCAATCAAGAATCTTGTGGGTTCAATACGCTCGGGTCTCAGCCAACTTTTCGGTCTGCCAGACGGCTGGGAAATCCTTCTCGGTAACGGTGGTTCGACAGTCTTTTGGGATGTTGCCACTTTCGGTCTCATCGAAAACCGCAGCCAACACTTGGTCTTTGGTGAGTTCTCTTCCAAGTTCGCTGAAGCGGCAGCTGCTGCACCTCATCTCGGCGAGCCATCGGTCATCAAAACTGCACCTGGTTCACATCCGCAATCGGTATGCGAAGACGGGATTGACACATACGCTCTCACCCACAACGAAACTTCAACCGGTGTAATGATGCCTCTCATGCGACCCGCCGGTAGCGGCGATGCACTTGTCGTCGTTGACGCTACGTCTGCGGCTGGCGGACTTCTGTGGGACCCAGCCGAAGTCGATGTGTACTATTTCGCTCCACAGAAATCATTCGCCTCTGATGGTGGTATTTGGTTTGCCGCATGCTCACCTCAAGCAATTGAGCGAATCGAGAAAATCTCAGCATCAAAGCGTTGGACACCCGCCTCATTAGACCTCAAGATCGCTCTCGATAACAGCAAGGCCAACCAGACCTACAACACTCCGGCCCTAGCAACGTTGATCATGCTCGAATCCCAAGTCGGTTGGATGAATGAAATTGGTGGACTCTCGGCTTGTAATGCCCGCTCGCAACAATCCTCCTCAATCTTGTATTCCTGGGCGCAGGCCCGATCATGGGCCACGCCCTTCGTCGCTGATGCCGACAAGCGTTCGCAAGTTGTGGGCACTATTGACATCGCAGCGAGTGCTGACGGGGGCGTTGACGCCAACGACATTTGTGCGGCTTTGCGTGCAAATGGGGTCGTTGATACCGACAGTTATCGCAAATTGGGTCGCAACCAACTGCGTGTTGGCATGTTCCCCGCTGTTGATCCCGAGGATGTTCAAGCACTGACAGCGTGCATTGACGTTGTGGTTGAGGCATTGCGCGGGTGAGACTCTAGGAATGGAAGTTAATGAGGTCTTGAAGTGGGATGGATTGGCTGCCCCACTTCGGCGTCCTGTCATGGTCGTCGCCCTCACCGGATGGTTTGATGCTGCAGGAGTTGCCACATCTGCACTAGAACATCTCATCGAACATAACGCTCCTGAAATTGCCGCAGTCATTGACGCCGACCCGTTTTACGATTTCACACAAATCCGACCAGAGGTTCGTCTTGACGACAATGACGAACGAGTTATTGACTGGCCGTCAAATAATGTCATGGCCTTGCGCTTTCCTGAATTCTCGCGAGACATCGTCGTCATCTCTGGAGTTGAACCGCACACTCGCTGGCATACCTTCGTGCGTTGCATCGTCGCCGCTTACACACGTCTCGGCTGCGAGGCGATTGTGACCGTCGGCGCTTCTGCAGACGCAATTCCCCACACCCGTACACCGAGCGTTGTGGGCAGCACGGTTGATCCCCAGTTGGCGCGTTCACTTGGACTCTCGCGTCCGTCTTATCAAGGTATGACTGGTGTTATCGGCGTTATGCAAACAGAATTTGAACGCGAGGAACTACCTGCGATTTCGTTACGTGTTGGTGTGCCGCATTATCTAGGTAATGCGCAACATCCACAAGCATCGGCGGCACTGTTGCGTCAACTCGAGCACGTCTTGGGCGTACCGACACGACACGGTGAACTCGATGAGGACATTGAGCGTTGGCGTTCACTACATGATGACGCAGTTTCTGAAGATGATCGCGCTTTGAACTACGTCAAAATGCTGGAACTCCAGTTTGATCGACACACCGAAGCAACGATGACATCGGGTGATGATTTAGCAGCCGAGTTTGAAAAGTTCCTAGACGAAAATCGCCCCGACTAAAGTTTTATGACGACTGCTTTATTTAGCAGCAGCAAAACCTAACTCAAGGTCGGCAATGATGTCCTTGATCGACTCGAGACCCACACTCAAACGTACGAGTCCAGGATTCACACCTGAAGCAACCTGCTCTTCAGCGGTCAACTGACTGTGTGTCGTCGTTGACGGCTGAATCACCAAGCTGCGCACATCACCGATGTTGGCAACATGGCTGTGCAACTGCAGGCCAGCAACAAACTTTTCGCCAGCTTCACGTCCGCCCTTGATGTTGAACGCCAAAACCGAACCGTAGCCACGGCCACCGAAGTACTTCTTGGCACGGTCATGCCACGGGCTGCTTGGCAATCCGGCGTAGTTGACACTTTCAACTTGCGGATGCTTATCCAAGAACTCGCCAACGGCGTGAGCATTGCTCCAGTGACGCTCCATGCGCAGCGACAAGGTTTCGAGACCCTGCAACAACAAGAAGGCATTGAACGGCGACACAGCCATACCGAGGTCACGTAGCAACTGCACGCGGGCCTTCAAGATGTACGAGCCAGCACCAAGAGCGGGCCAGTATGCCAAGCCATGGTAGCTGGGGTCGGGCTCAGTGAAATTCGGGAAACGACCAGAAGCCGAGAAGTCAAACTTTCCACCATCGGTGATTGAACCGGCAACTGAAGTTCCGTGTCCACCAACGAACTTGGTGAGTGACTGTACAACGATGTCGGCACCCCACTCAATTGGACGAATGCCATAAGCGGTCGGAACAGTGTTGTCGACGATCAACGGAACACCAGCTTCGTGTGCAACCTTTGAAACACCTTCGATGTCGAACACGTCGTTACGCGGGTTAGCCAAAACCTCACCGTAGAACGCCTTGGTGTTCGGACGAACTGCGGCCTTCCACTGCGCAAGATCGTGCGGATCATCAACAAACGAAACTGCAATGCCCATTTTGGGAAGCGTGTAGTGCAACAAGTTGTACGTACCGCCGTACAACGATGGCGAAGCAACGATGTGATCGCCAGCCTCAGCCAAAGTAAGAATCGCCAAAGTCTCGGCGGCTTGGCCAGAACTTACAACGAGAGTGCCTGGCAAACCAATCGCGGTGATGACGCCACCTTCAAGTGAGTTCACGCGTGACTCAACAGCCAACTGCGTTGGGTTCATGATGCGTGTGTAGATGTTTCCCACTTCGGCAAGGGCGAAAAGATTCGCCGCATGCTGTGCGTCACGGAATTCGTAACTGGTGGTCTGATAAATCGGTACCGCCCGAGCACCAGTTGCTGGGTCTGGCTCTCCACCGATGTGAATTTGACGGGTTTCAAAACCCCACTCTGCTGCTGACATAGTCGTGCCCTCCTGGTTTGTAAACGCAGGAGAACACGCTAACGGCTAATTCCCGACTAAACAAGTCGGATTTAGAAAATCAGAGAAATAATCAGCCGCCCGAGGCTTCTGAAACCTTCTGCTTGCCAGCTGAAATCCACGGCATCATCGAACGCAGGCTCTTACCCACGGATTCGATCTGGTGCTCGGCACCTGCCTTGCGAAGGGCGTTGAAGTTGACTCGGCCACTTTCACTTTCAGCAATCCACTCCTTGGCAAATTTGCCGGACTGAATTTCCTTGAGGATCTTTTGCATGACCTTCTTCGTTGCTGGAGTCACGATGCGTGGACCGCGACTTACGTCGCCGTATTCAGCGGTGTCACTGATGCTGTAACGCATTCCAGCAATACCTTCTTCGTACATCAAGTCGACGATCAGCTTCACTTCATGCAAGCACTCAAAGTAAGCCATCTCCGGCTGATAACCAGCCTCAACGAGAGTTTCAAAGCCAGCCTGCACGAGTGACGTCAATCCACCGCACAACACGACTTGCTCACCGAACAAGTCGGTCTCCGTCTCCTCGCTGAATGTGGTCTCAATGATTCCAGCGCGGGCGCCACCAATTGCTGCGGCGTAAGACAAGGCAACCTGCTTGCCATTGCCCGTTGCGTCTTGTTCGACAGCAATCAAACATGGCACGCCACCACCTTCGGTAAAGGTACGGCGCACTAAGTGACCAGGACCCTTCGGGGCGATCATAATGATGTCGACGCCCTTGGGAGGGCGGATGCGCTTAAAGCGAATATTGAATCCGTGGGCAAAAGCCAATGCTTTGCCGGCCTTCATATAACGCTTGATATGAGCGTCGTATGTAGCCTTCTGCTCTGTATCGGGCATGGTCATCATGATCACGTCCGCCCACTTCGCAGCATCGGCGATGGACTTCACAGTGAGGCCAGCAGCAGTTGCCTTGGCAGCAGACGAGGAACCCTCGCGTAGGCCGACGACGACTGGCACGCCACTCTCCTTGAGGTTCAACGCGTGAGCGTGACCCTGTGAACCGTAACCAATAATCGCAACCTTGCGACCTTGGATAATTGATACATCGCAGTCATTTTCGTAATACAACTTTGCAGCCATGATTTAACTTGCCTTTCCATTTTTATGAGTACGCACTCGCGCCTCTTTGTCGAGTTTCGGAAGCGCCACACGGCCAGTCCGTTGAAGTTCAACAATCCCGTAACCGCGAAGAAGTTCTTCGAAGTCATCAAGTTTGTCAGGACTTCCCTCTAAAGACACAGTGATGGCCTCAACGCCTACAGCCAAAATTTTGCCTTCAAAGATATTTGTCAGTTCAACGACTTGTCCACGATCCTCAGCAGCCACCCGAATGGTGGCCATCATCAGTTCGCGTTCAACTGACCGACGAGGGTCAAGTTCGCTGATTTTAACGACATCAATTAATTTGAAAAGTTGCTTCACAATCTGTTCCAAAGGTGCGGAGTCGACATCCACAACAATGGTGATTCGCGAAAGTGCTGGGTCTTCAGCGGGAGCAACCGCGAGACTGAAAATGTTGTATCCACGACGGGCAAACAATCCAGAAACTCGCGCCAGAACTCCAGCACGGTTTTGTACGAGCACCGACAAGATGTGATGCGACGGCTGATAATTCGAGTGAGTTGATGTGTTACTCATCGCAAGAATTCCCTTCGATCATTTTGGTTGGGGTGCAACAAAACATCATCATTCCCGTAGCCAGCAGGAACCATCGGGAAAACCTTTTCGCCAGCATCCACGCGGAACTCAATAACGACGGAGCGATCGTTGATGCTATTCGCCAAGGCAATCGCAGGCTCAACTTCTTCGGGGCTTTCCACGCGGATGCCAACGCAACCCATGGCTTCTGCCCACTTCACGAAATCGGGAAGTTCTGGCGACAAATAAACTTCGCTGTAACGCTCTTCATAGAACATCTCTTGCCATTGGCGAACCATACCGAGGTAGGAGTTATTTAAGACCGCTACCTTGATCGGAATTCGTTCAACACTGGCAGTCACAAGTTCTTGCGCAGTCATCTGAAAACAGCCATCGCCATCAACGGCCCACACGGTGCGATCGGGACATCCGACCTTGGCACCGATAGCGGCGGGAATGGAAAATCCCATCGTCCCCAAACCACCGGAGTTGACCCATGTGTACGGTTCGTTGAAATGCCAATACTGTGATGACCACATTTGATGCTGGCCCACGCCTGAGCACAAGATGGTTCCTGCTGGAGCCAAATCGCGCAACTTCTCTAAACAGAATTGCGGCTTGAGTGCTTCACCTGGTTCGTTAGGTGGGTAATACAAGGGGAACTGCTCCTGCCAACCACTGACACGACTCTTCCAATCAGAGATGTCGGCTTGAGTGTCGCCACTTGCCAACATTTCTCGAATTGTCTTCACCAGTTCTTCAATGACCAAACGGCAGTCGCCAACAATGGGCACATCTGGGCGACGAACCTTGCCTTGTTCGGCCGGATCGATGTCCACGTGAATGATCTTGGCGCCGGGAGCGAAAGTGCTGACCTTGCCTGTGATGCGGTCATCAAAGCGCGCCCCTAGGTTGATCAACAAGTCGCTCTTTTGCATGGCAGTAATAGCAGTGGCATTTCCGTGCATCCCAGGCATCCCCAGACAAAGTGGGTGATTGTCGGGGAAGGCGCCGCGGGCCATCAAGGTGGTCACGACGGGAGTTCCGATCAATTCGGCGAGTTCTATTAAGACTTCTGCGGCGCGGGCTTTGAGGATGCCACCACCGACATAAAGAACTGGCTGCTTGGCATCAAGAATCAGACGCGCTGCTTCTTTGATCATCCGTGGATGACCTTTAGTTGTCGGCTTGTAGCCAGGCAGGCTGGCCAACACCTCTTCATCAGTTGGCCAATGCCACGTCATCTTGTTTTGCAAAACATCTTTGGGAACGTCGATCAACACGGGACCAGGTCGACCAGTTGTGGCGATATGAAAAGCTTGACGCACAACCAATGGAATGTCATCGGCGCTCATGATCAATTCGTTGTGTTTGGTCACGCTGCGCGTTATGCCCACCGTGTCGCACTCCTGGAAAGCATCCGTACCAATAGCCGAAGTTGGCACCTGACCTGTAATGCAGATCATCGGAATTGAGTCCATAAAGGCATCGCAGAGTGGCGTCACCATATTCGTGGCGGCTGGACCCGAGGTCACTAAAACGACACCTGGACGACCGGTGACATGGGCGAAACCTTCTGCCATGTGGCCAGCACCTTGCTCATGGCGCACCAAGATGTGGCGAATCGAACTATCCAAGAGTGGGTCGTAGGCGGGAAGAATGCATCCCCCAGGCAAACCAAAAATAGTGTCAACGTTCTCTAATTCGAGGGCTCGGATTAAGGCTTGGGCGCCAGTGAGTTGTTCAGTCATGTCGGTTCCTGTGTTCTTTAAGGTCGAGTCCCGAAAGCGAAATGGCCCCCCATCTGGGAGGCCGTACGACGCATTCGGGTAAACGAATGCGTCAGATAGTTACTACTACGAGCGCGAACAAACCTGTCAGGACCGTGGTCTTGAGAGAAAGGTTGGCGCTCATTGCTCACAAGTGTGCCAGCCAGGCCCTAGTAACGACAACCTGCACCGAGGCAAAATTATGCGGGAAACGCCCCTTGAAGTCGAGCAGCCGTGAGGGTGTTCTCCAACAGACAGGCAATGGTCATCGGACCCGTACCGCCTGGCATCGGGGTAATGGCCCCAGCCACGGCTTGGACTGTCTCAAAATCAACATCACCAACGATTCCAGCCTC
>BJGB01000033.1 GCA_014190215.1 Actinomycetes bacterium
AAGTAATAGTGATCGCGAAGTTCCCCGCCATCAACAGAATGGCCAATGCCTGCACGGCGTGCAAGAACCCTAAAGCCACATTCCAACGCCGCAAGTTGGCAAGTCGTTGAGGCATGTCTGAAGTGGTGGTAGTCATATGGACACCCTAGAACAGACCGCTCATTGGGGCTAACTCAGCATGTGGTGGGCGAGGGGGGACTTGAACCCCCACGATCTTACGATCACTAGCACCTGAAGCTAGCGCGTCTGCCATTTCGCCACTCGCCCGAGTAACAACCTTCAGGGTATCCCTGCACTCACCAACACCCCAACCCCCGATACCCTGAGCATTTCTGTGGGCTTACAATCTTTTGAGAATGGACTAGGGCGTATGGTTGAAGGCATGTTCAGTCGTGCATTTAAAAGCAGTGTCCGCCCCATTGAGATCGGTCGCCGACTCGTCAAAGAAATTGACAGCAAGCGCGCCGTTGATGTGAAGGGCCGGCGAGTTGTCCCCAATGAATTCATCATCAGTCTTTCACCCACCGACCAAGCCGCTTTGGCTGAGATTGAGGCTGCCCTGATCGCCGAACTAGTTGAAGCCGTCAAGGAATACTGCGCCGAGGAGGGTTACCATCTGCGCGGAACCGTTCTCGTCACAATCAAAAGCGATGAGAATCTCACTTCTGGTCGAATTGACATTGATTCAGTCGTCCGAAAAACGCAAGCAGTCTCGGGCACTGCAGTATTGATTCTCGCCGACGATCGTCGGATCAATGTGGGTACTGCGCCGGTGGTCATTGGACGTTCGAGTGACTGTGATATCCCCTTTGATAATTCCAATGTCAGCCGTCGTCACGCTGAGATCACTTTTCTTGCGGACGCTCACACAGTCACCGATCTTGCCTCCACCAACGGCACCAAAGTCAACGGAGTCACGATCACTGCACCGCGAATTCTGCGCCATGGCGACATCATTTCTGTGGGAACTTATACTGTCCGCTACGAGGCGCAGTAGGCCTTCACTGCTGGCTCAACGACCATGACTGACCAATTGCTCAGCATCTTAAAAGTGGCTTTGTTGCTGGTGCTCTATTTGTTCTTTGCTCGAGTGTTATGGGCCGTGTGGAATGAAGTTCGGTTGCCAGCGATGAATCGATCCTCTCGACCGCCAGATGCAACCATCCGACCCCCATCAGGTGCCATTCCAGGAGCGGTCAAGGTTGATCGCCCGTATCGTGTCACCCATATGAAAGTCGTGGCGCCAGCACACCTCAAAGGTTTTACCTTCACCATCAATGAATCTGGCTACACCATTGGGCGTGCCGACGACAACGACTTAAGTATCGGTGATGATGAATTCGCCAGCACTCATCACGCTCGCGTGACTCTGAGTGAAGGTCTGACAACAGTTGAAGACTTGTCGTCAACCAATGGCACATTCGTCAACAATGAACGGATCACTGACAAGGTTCTTTTACAGATCGGCGACCGTTTGCAAATCGGCCAAGTCATTATTGAGGCCAGTAAATGATTTCGGCGACCTTCGGAGCGACGACCCATGTCGGTCAAGTGCGCACTGGCAACGAAGATAGTTATATCGCCATTGACGGTTTGTATTTTGTGGCCGATGGAATGGGCGGACACCGCGCTGGAGAAGTTGCGAGTAACATCGCCGTGCGCACCCTTGCGGAGATCTATCTTTCGCAGTCATCCCCCCTCACGTCGCCAGGACTCGTAAGTGATGCCATCTCCACGGCGAACACCGCCATATATATGGAAGCCATGCACGATCCAGATAAAAATGGCATGGGAACAACCTTGACAGGCTTGGTTGTCATTAATCCTCTTGAAAATAAAATCGTTGTCGCCAATGTTGGTGACAGTCGAACTTATTTGTGGCGACACAACGAATTACTTCAAGTGACTAAAGATCACTCCCATGTGCAATCCCTTGTTGATCGTGGTGTCATCTCGCGCGCTGAAGCGCGCGTGCACTTTCAGCGCAATATCGTTCTGCGCGCTATGGGTATTGACTCGTGGGTGCTCGCCGATGTTGAAGGACGAACAGTAGAAGATGGTGATCGTTATATTCTGTGTAGCGACGGACTAGTCGATGAAGCCGATGACGCCGAGATTGAGATTGAGATTCGAGCCTCAGTTTCTGCACAAGATTTATCAGATCGTTTAGTGAATCTCGCCAATCGCAATGGTGGACGAGACAACATCACTGTTGTTGTGGTCGACTTTGAAGTAGCACCTAACGAAGCCATCTCCACTCCCGAGATTGATCAGCCAAGTGAAAGCATCGCGGAGAGTGCGCTCATCGTTGAGCCACCCTCCTCCACAACTTCGCCTTCACCCTGGTTCAGAGTCGGGGCGTACGCGATGTGGTTGGCCGCAGCAGCGATCACTGTCACGGTGATCATTTCCGCCATCACATCGGCTCAGTGAACGGCACCAGTCAACCCATCGGAGCGACGCGGCGCTCAACTGAATTTCAATTAGTTTTCATGGCCGCAATGATCACGGCCACCGCCTACACCTTGGCTTCACTCGGGAAGAACTCTGTCATACCGCCACGAATCCTCCCGTTCCTGGCAGTTCTTTTGTTGGTACTGATGTCAGCCCATATTGGTGTGCGTTGGTTAGCCCGCGGTGCTGATTCAACTTTGCTCCCAGTCGCCGTTCTACTGAACGGTCTCGGTTACGTGATGATCGCCCGCCTATCTGAACGCCTTGCAGGTCTGCAAACTACTTGGACTTTTATTGGCGTGGCGTGCTTTATTGCTGTACTTTTTCTTGTCCAACGAGTGAATGATTTAGCACGCTACACATGGACATTCTTCTTTTTTGGCGCCGGTTTGTTGTTGCTTCCTATGGTGCCTGGGGTCGGTTTCTCATCAGGTGGGGCGCGTATTTGGGTGAGTGTCGGACCCATCAACTTTCAACCTGGGGAATTTGCCAAGTTGGCTCTGGCACTATTTTTCGCTGGCTACCTATCGGAAAATCGTGACCTGATTTCGGCGGGCACTTGGAAAGTCGGTCGACTCAATCTTCCCGATCCGCGCCACTTACTGCCACTGCTCACTGCGTGGGGATTTTCGGTCGTCGTTATGGTTGGACAGAAAGACCTCGGATCGAGTTTGTTGTTCTTCACCTTGTTCATTGTCATGGTCTGGGTCGCTACCGAAAAGACGAGTTTTCTCGTCATCGGTCTTGCACTTTTCGTGGCCGGAGCGACGGCCGCTTATTTCATGTTTGATCATGTTCAAACCCGTTTCGCTATTTGGCTTGATCCATGGAGTCGGTATGAAGCCAAAGGCTTTCAGATCGCTCAAGCCATGTATGCACTTGGTAGCGGTGGCGTCAGCGGTACTGGCCTCGGACTCGGAGACCCAACACGCATCCCAGAAGCAAAAAACGATTTCATCTTCGCAGCGATTGGCGAAGAGATGGGGCTCTTCGGGGCGACGGCAATCCTCGTCGCATTTTTATTGCTCATCGGTGCCGGTCTACGTACCGCAATGCGCGCACATCGCCCATTCGAAAAACTTCTTGCTGTTGGTCTCACGACAATTCTTGGGATACAGGCTTTCATCATCATTGGTGGAGTCATACGCGTCGTTCCTTTAACGGGCATCACACTGCCTTTCGTCAGTTACGGGGGCTCAAGCCTTGTCGCCAACTATATTTTGCTGGCACTACTCATCCGAGTGAGCGATAGTTCAGCAAGGGGCCTCAGCGAAGTTCCCAACACCGCAACATCTGGGGAACGATTTGCCGTACGCAGAGCTATACGGAAATCAAAACGCCATCCAGACAATCAAGATGATCAGTCATGAACACGCGCATCCGTCACCTCGCGTTAGTGATGATCATTCTCTATGTGATTTTGTTCGTGCAACTAAATGTGATTCAGGTAGGACGCAAAAATACTCTTGATAGCGACACGCGCAATACTCGTCAAACTGTGCGGGACTACAACGATCCTCGCGGAGATATCCGCACCAAGGACGGGGTCATCATCGCCACATCAATTCGTAACGAATCCGGAAGTGAATTTGCGTGGCAGAGGACATACCCAAAAGGTGATCTCTATTCGGCAATAACAGGATATTTCACTTTTGCGTATGGTGCCACTCAATTGGAAAAGACGCAAAACGATATCTTGGCTGGCCGAACTGTAGAACAGCAGATCAAAGGAATTGGTTCGCTTTTCAATGGGCAGAACACCACAGGTTCAGTGCAAACCACTCTTGACTCGCGCATTCAGCAAGCAGCCAAGGATGCACTTGGCAAACGTGAAGGCAGTGTCGTTGTGATTGAACCTTCGACAGGGGCCATCAAGGCAATGTGGAGTTATCCAACCTATGACCCCAATCTTGTTGCCGTTCAAGATGATGAACTTGCAGGTGATGTTTTGAGATATCTCGACTCCATGCCAGGCAAACCTCTTTTGGCAAATGCTTATCAAGAGCGCTATATGCCTGGTTCAACGTTCAAGGTCATCACGACTGCCGGTGCACTCGATGCTGGACTGATCAATACTGAATCATTCTGGGAGGACGAATCAGAATTCCTTCCGCCACAAACTAATGACCCCATCCAGAACTATGCCAACAAAGTCTGCGGAGGTGATTTAGCCGAAGTGTTCCGTCGTTCATGCAACACACCATTCGCCCGCACGGCTATCGCTCTCGGTCCGCAAAAAATGGTGGACATCACCAAGGGTTTCGGTATCGGTGAAGTCATTCCATTTGATCTTCCCCGTGCTGTGAGTAGCCAATTCGGTGATGTTGATTATTTCAAGGAGAATTTGCCTCTGTTAGGAATCGGAGGATTCGGTCAGGGCAATACCCAGATGGTGCCGTTGCACATGGCGATGGTCGCTGCCTCGATTGCCAACAATGGAATAATGATGAAGCCTTATGTTGTCGCAGCCACCTACGACCACGGTGGCACGGTGCTACGTCGCACCACTCCCACGGTATGGAAGACGCCGATGAGTTCTGCAACCTCAGCGTTACTGACTGAACTGATGATTGGAGTTGTCAACGAGGGTACGGCAAAATGTTGTATGTCCTTAGCCAACGGCATTCAGGCCGCAGCCAAGACTGGAACCGCACAACTAAATGCCGCAGGGGAACCACAAAGTTCTCATGCGTGGATGATCGCCTTTGCCCCTGCACAGGCGCCGCGCTACGCCATCGTCGTCATGCTCAAAGGAACCACCGCCGAAATCAGCGCCGGAACAGGAGGCACCTTGGCTGGACCAATTGCCAAGAAGGTTCTTGATATCGCCCTCACGCGATGAAGAGATATTCCCTTTTCGACCCCTCTGAACAGGGGCGACGGTATCTCAGCCAACGGACTCGGTAGCCTGTACAAGAGTTATGTCGGACAACAATTCAGTCATTATGAACGATCGCTATGAGATGCAACAACGCATCGGGCGGGGTGGTATGGCCGATGTTTATCTGGCCCGCGACATCCTGCTCGATCGTCTTGTCGCCATCAAAGTTCTTTTCCCCGAGTTCGCCACCGATCCCGCATTTGTTGAAAGGTTTCGACGCGAAGCACAATCCGCTGGAAACCTCAATCATCCAAACATCGTCAGCGTCTACGACTGGGGTCGAAGTAACAACACATATTTCATGGCTATGGAATATGTCCCAGGTCGAACACTGGCCGAAGCCCTCGCCGACGTGGGTCAGATCAGCGCTACGAAAGCCGCTGAAGTTGGTATTGAAGTGGCAGCGGCCTTGTCTTTCGCCCACCGCAATAATGTCGTCCACCGTGATATCAAGCCCGGAAACATTCTCATTGGTTCAAATGGGCAATTAAAAGTTGCCGACTTTGGTATCGCTCGCGCACTCGGAAGCGCTGCCGACAGCAACCTCACACAGGTAGGCGCAGTGATGGGAACTGCCGCTTACCTTTCACCCGAGCAGGCTCAAGGTGGACAACCTGATCCGCGTAGTGATCTGTATTCACTCGGCATCGTGCTCTATGAAATGGTCGCTGGACACCCACCATTTTCGGGCGACAATCCCGTGTCTATCGCCTACAAGCAAGTTCATGACTCGCCCCAACCGCTCAACCAAATCGCCGGTGATGTCCCCCGCGCTTTCGAAGCCATCGTGGCACGTTTATTGGCAAAGGATCCTGGCACACGGTATCCCACAGCTGAAGCGGCGCGCGATGATTTGCGCCGGTTCCGCGATGGAGTTCCTGTAAAGGCTTTGGCTGACGCCATCAATCGACGCAACGGTGATCAGTCATCACCTGACAATGCCCCAACAACGGTGATACCGGCTGGACCCATCGTTGGAGGGCCAGATGATCAGGCCTACACCCCAACAAGCGCGGCTCATGACGCTGGCACAACTTCAGTTCTGCCACGCACAACCATCAACCCCAACCCCGCCTATCCACCTGGATACACACCGAGTAGCGCAATAAACGACATCAACGATTTACAAAAACGACGCAGATCAATTGTGATCGCTGCAGTCTCCGCCACATTGTTCTTGATTGTGGCTGCGGTCGTCACTTTTCTTGCTCTCTCGGGAGGCTCAAGTCAGGCCGTGACATTCATTCTTCCCGATGTGACCTCAATGTCGCTTGATGAAGCCGTCACCACTCTCGAAGATTTAGGACTCTCTGTCGTCCCAGAGGCGGAAGAGACAAACTCTGTTGACGACAACATCGTGTGGAAGCAAATTCCAAATTCTGGCGAATCTGTGCGTGAAGGTGATTCAATCACCGTTGTCTATAACCCTTCAAATACCCCGATTCCAGTGCCTAATCTGACTGGTTTAACTATTGATCAAGCGCGCACTGCGCTGTTTAATCTCGGACTCACCATCGGTATTGTCACACCACAAAATGATCCAACCGCACCAGAAAATACAATCATCTCCACAATGCCCAAGAGTGGTGAGCAGGTACTAGGTGGAGCCACCATTGATCTCGTTGTCAGTCAAGGTAGTGGGGTTATAAAAATTCCCGATGTCCAAGGGCAAACAACTCAAGCAGCGCGTTCGGTGTTAGAAGGCGAACCTTTCAAATTCCTTGTCACTGTTGTGGAAGAAGCAAGTGCCACAGTTGATGCAGGTCGCGTGACGCGCACTAGTCCATCAATCGGTGGTGAGACCACCAAAGGTTCAGCACTCACGATTTATGTGTCAACGGGTCAGGCCACAACTGCAGTGCCTTTAGTTTCAGGTCTCACCGAGGCGCAAGCAACAGCCAAACTTGTCTCAAGTGGATTTACCGTCGTCGTTGAATACATCGAAGTGCCCACAGCAAGTGCCAACGATGGTCGAGTCATCGCCCAAGACCCGAGCGCTAATGTGCTACAGGTTCCTGGAAGTCCAGTGTTATTAAAGGTTGGTAAAGCCATCGTGGTGACAACAACAACCACGCCGCCACCAACACCCTCAACGCCGTAATCTTCAATCACCCACAAGTTGCAAGAAAATTTCGCAGCATGTCTCGTCCTGAACTTGTGAGAATACTTTCCGGATGAAATTGCACGCCCTCAACGGGCAAAGTCTTATGACGAACCCCCATCACAATTCCATCGGATGTTTCGGCTGTGATCTCTAAATCATCTGGCATTGTGTCTCGCTCAATCACCAAAGAGTGATAGCGCGTGGCAGTGACTGGGTTCGCCACACCTGCGAATACACCAACGGTCTGATGTGTTACTTCGCTGGTTTTCCCGTGCATCAGTTGAGGCGCACCAATAATGTTTCCACCGAAGACATGACCAATCGCCTGATGTCCGAGACATACTCCGAATACCGGTGTTCCTCGTTCAGCAAAAGGTGTAATCACATCACAAATGATCCCTGCCTCCTCCGGGCGACCTGGACCTGGCGACAATAAGACGCCGTCAACCGTGAGAGCCAAGGCCTGAGCAACCGTCAAATCATCATTGCGGTAGACGACTGGATCGGCGCCAAGTTCTCCGAGATACTGCACCAAGTTGTAGACAAAACTGTCGTAACTGTCGATGACCAGAACCCGTTTCACCTCATCAGCCTAAAACCCATTTTGATAAAACCGAGTTGGGACCTCGTCGTCAGTGAGGCAGCGGCTATAACCATTGCGTACACTTTCATCTCGTGGCACCTCCAAAGCGTAAATCAGGCGGACGTACGACTCCGAAGGGCACTCGGCCCAACGAAGGCGACTCAGGAACACCATCGCACAACGAGCATGGGGTTCCGGCCTCGACCCGCTACACGCCACCCGTCCCCAAATATGTCAAGCAAAGCCCGCAATGGGTCCCGATCTTGATGTTTGCCCTATTTATCCTCGGTGCATTGATTATTTTGATGTATTACTTGGGGGCTGTTCCAGGTGGCCGAAGCAACCTCTATTTGGTCGCTGGGCTGGGCTTTATCCTCGGCGGGCTATACACCGCAACTAAATATCATTGACCCAGCATTGACCCTTATCCACACCTTGTGGATAAGGCAGGGGATAGTCACATCGGTGTAACTTCCCGTTCACTCAACGGGAGCCACGAAATCCATATCCTCCATGCAGTGCCGAGGCGGAACAGGATCTTGTTCGGGGGCCATCGTCATACGCAATTCGACTCCACACAAACTGCAGCGATAGCGCACATTGACCCGCCGCAGTTCACCTTCGGGTGGCGGGGCTGGAAGTGGGGTCGTCATGCTACGCAGCATCCCAACTCCAACACGCCACAAGAAAAAGAATAAAACAACCGCCCCGAAAATCCAGATCACTCCTGCGGAATCCACCGCGAACATCGATTCTCTCAGCCCAATCGTTCCAGGATCGTGGCGTTCGCCATACCGCCGCCCTCACACATCGTCTGCAGTCCGAAGCGACCACCGGTGCGCTCAAGTTCATTCAACAATGTGGTCATTAAGCGCGCCCCCGAGCAACCGAGCGGGTGGCCTAACGCGATGGCCCCACCATTGGGATTCACGGTCTCCATATCGGGATGAAACTCTTTCTCCCAAGCCAAAACGACTGAGGCAAAAGCTTCATTGATTTCCGTCAAATCAATATCTTCCATCGTCATCTTTGCGCGCTCAAGAACTTTGCGGGTCGCTGGTATTGGAGCGGTCAGCATGTAACGCGGATCATCACCAGCAAGGGCGAAATTGACAAAACGAGCACGCGGCGTCAAACCAAGCGCACGACACTTCTCTTCACTCATGATCAAAATTGCGGCTGCTCCATCGGTGATCTGTGAAGAGTTGCCTGCAGTCACACGTCCACCTTCTTCAAGCGAACGGAAGGCTGGCTTCAATTTACCCAGACTTTCCATCGTGGTTTCACGTAAACCCTCATCCGTGGTCATCATGTTTCCTTCGGCGTCTTTGAGTGGAAGAATTTCTCGCTCAAAGCGACCCTCAGTTGTCGCACGAGCTGCACGGAACTGTGACTGCACACCAAAACGATCCATATCCTCGCGACTAATGCCCCACTTGTCGGCGATCATTTCTGCGGAAATACCCTGTGGCACCAACCCACCTTGTGGTTGATAGCGCGCACTGACTCGGGGTCCAAATGGCCAGCCATATTTTCCATCAACCATTGATGCGCCCATTGGAACGCGTGTCATCACTTCGACTCCAGAGGCGACGACGACATCGTATGCGCCAGCCATGACACCTTGGGCGGCAAAGTGTGCGGCCTGTTGCGAAGATCCACACTGGCGATCAACTGTTGTTCCCGGAACACTCTCTGGCCACCCTGCCGCTAAGACAGCATTGCGCGCAATATTCGTTGACTGTTCGCCGGCCTGCATCACGCAACCCATGACGACATCGTCAATAATGCCAGGGTCAATGCCAGTGCGCTCAACTAACGCATTCATTGTTTCAGCGACCAAATCAACTGGGTGCCAGTCTTTCAATTTTCCATTTCGACGACCGAGAGGCGTGCGAATCGCATCAACGATAACTGCATTGAACATAATGGCTCCTGACATCAAGGTAAGCCTTAAGTCTGCTGTGTTGGTCGCTCCAATAACGAATTTAGAGCAACTCAGAGCAACTAAAAAACCTCAAGTGGCCACCAGATATCGGGAACATCAGATGGGTCAAAAGCAACAATGCCAAAGCGATCGCCGGGTTTGGATGCGCGCTGATTCAGAGTCGCTAACTCTTGGGCCGCGTCATGATTGATGTCCAATTCACTCAAACTGATAGCCACCAAAGGGGAGTCAAGCGAAGTCACCGACTCCGAATGTCCAAGAGTGCGCAACTCTTGCGCCAAGAGAGTCTGCAGTTCAACAACTTTGGCTTCTTCCTCGGGTGTGAAAGGTGTGATCACGCTGACAATCGTCGCCCCACCGGCGGAGGACAACAACGAGAAGGCATATCCCGTGTCGCACACCATCCAAACGCTCGAAGCATTCGCTGGGTCCAAAACACGATCCCCGAAAACCCACTCCACATCAGCAGGAATTCCACCAGCGATACCGCGCTGTTCAAAGTCATAGAGCAGGGCAGGATACAGACCCACCAGTCCCCCATCTCCAAGACGAAAAAGGATCGCTCCCTCATCGGCGGGGGGAGAATTTTCCTGAAAGACAACTGCTTGGGCAATGGCTTCACGCACACGCACAGCGTCGGGCTTAACGGTTGAGACTTCGGTGGCCGGAAGTACGGCACCGATCAAGTTGAGTACGAACAAACCCATCGCCACGGCCGTGATCAGAGGTTGGCGGACCATTGACGTGTTAGCCAATATGACTCCCACTATCCACACCGCAATCAACATCACAATGACAGCGCGCCACAACACCACATACGGGATCAAATAGCCGCGTACTTGCGCAACTCCGATGACCATCGCCACGAGTCCGGCCCACATAATCGGCACTGAACTTCCAAACCTTCGCCGAGGTGACTCAGTGGGGGAACGAAATACCCAAATAGTGCACAACAACAGAATGATCACGACGCCGGCGAACCATCCCCACGAACCGTTGCGGGCTTCACCGACAATGCCCTCACTTGAGGGACCTTGTAACCACGAAGCCTCGGGACTCATCTCAAAGGCAACTACCCGCAACCCGCGGGAAAATCCGATCGTTGTCGTTTCCGAGTGTGAGAAAAATCGCCATAGGTGAACAAAATTGGCGGCCGAATCGCGGGGGTGGAAAGCCAAAGGCAAGAACAATAATAAGGAACTCAAGATCGGACGGGCGATGGCACGTTGATTGCCTCCTGTCCACCAAAAAGTCCCCAATGCCGTCAGACCAATCAATCCAACAATCGGCAGGTAACCCACATGCACTTGTACAACCAACGCTGCACTCATGCACATCAACCACATCGATGGACGATCCCGTTCAGTCACACCCCACGCTGCGGTCACAAACAACACAAATAATGGAATAGCTAAGAAGGGAGTCCAGACATCAGCACTGGCAATGCCACCAACACTCATCCAAGATGCCAAAAGTAAGGCCACGGCAGTGGCAGTGCCCCATAGTCCGCGCAAACGAAAAGCCAACCATGCAATCAGTACCAAAAGTGCACACGAGTATGCCCCCGCTCCGATGAAGAGACCCCATGACGCACCACCTGCGAGCCAATGAAATGGTACGAACATGTAAAACAGCAACGAGCCAAGATGACTCCACCCATGCCAACTGTATTGACCCAACGACGGGAACGAACCAGTGGCAGCGTCAGTAACTTGCAGCCCAAAGACGGCGCGATCCTGAAGCAGAATCGCTCCACCCATCAAACCGTGTACCACCGAAACCACAACTGGGATAGACCCCAGCAAGGCAATAACCCACCAACGCGCCCAACGATTCACTTTTTGAACGGAGACACTTTTGTGAGCACACGAATCATGGTGCTCACCTCTGGTTCAGTCAAGCCAGCAGCGAATTCGCGCTGAATCGCCCGTCGATAGAGAATATTTGAATCCCGCCATACCAATCGCCCCATACGCGTTAAACGCACAATCACCGCCCGACTGTCGTCAACCGTCGGGGCTTCTTCACGGGTCACATAGCCACGTTCCACAAGCGAATCGATTCTTCGCGACAAACTGCTGGGAACCGCCGATAACAATTCGCACAGTTCCTTCACGCGCAGTTGATCTTTGTTATTCGCCAGGATCGCCAACATGTCAAACTGCGGCAATGCGAGATGAAACTCATCAAACATCTCTGCCTCAATACGACGCGAAACCACTTCGCCTGCCATCTGGAATGATTTCCATAATGCGATTCGCTCTGCGTCAAGACGAGGCATTAGTCGGCCACCTTTGCCATCATTCAGTCTCCCGTGATATCGGCACGCTTAAAGACTAACCAAATAAGCGGCTCATGTCACGAGTTTGTTCAGCTTGCAACAAACGTTGCAAGCAACTCCATGGCTTCGGCAAAGGTTGCGCGCTCGGAAAGTAATTTACGAAATGGCATCAGTTGTCGGGGACGACTAACACCCAAAGCCGCTTTCAACAAACCGTCTTTCTCATAGAGCGCCACGAAAGATCTCTCTTTGGGTGAGCCGACAACAATGTGCGGAGTCTCATCACCGTCACAGCGACCCAAGAATTGGATGCGCGCAGTGAATTGATCACTCCAGAAAAATGGAACCGCTGAATACGGTTTTGGTTCTTCGCCGCGCCATACGGCCAATAAATTGCTGGCTGCTGCGGCACCTTGCTCAGATGCTGTTGTCCAATGCTCGACACGCATTTCTTTGTCGTAGAGATTGTTATACCAACGACAGACATCGCCAGCGGCATACACACCCTCAATACCGGCATTCAATGTTTCATCACAGACAACTCCGTCGCGCAATGTTAAAGATGTTCCGTCAAGCCATTGTGTGGCGGGGCTAACGCCAATTCCGACGACAACGACATCGGCAACAATCATCGGTCCATCTTGCACGTTCACGCCTCCGACATGACCGGGCTGACCTTGCGCTAAACCAGTGACCCGAACATTGAAGGCCATCGTGACCCCATTATCCTCATGGACCATCGCTGCCGCGTGACCCATTTCTGCACCTAGGCCACGCATCATCGGTGCGGCTGCGCCTTCAAGAACAACTACTTCGCAACCCCGAGCCCGAGCCGTAGCCGCTACTTCAAGCCCAATAAAACCGGCTCCGATAACTACAACTTTGGTACCGGGATTGAGTTCGGCGCGCAAGGCCAACGAATCGTCAAGGGTCCGCACAACATGAATGCCTTTCCAGTCGGGCTCATCGGTCAGACGCCGGACAACAGATCCTGTAGCAATGATTAAACCGTCGTAAGAAATCTCTTCACCTGTGCTCAAAGTGAGAATACGTTTTTCGGTATCGAGGGACTGCGCTGGCGAGCCCAATTTCCACTCAACATTGAGTTTCGCTAAATCTTCTGCTTTACGCAACGAAATACGCTCGGCTTCCCACTCACCCAATAAAACCTTTTTTGATAGTGGTGGACGGTCATACGGTTGGTGCCTCTCGGCACCAACGATGACAATCCGATCCTCATATTTCTCTAACCGCAAAGTTTCTGCGGCCCGCAAACCCGCCAGCGAGGACCCAACGATGACGACAGTTTTCATGCTCCGTAGTTTATGAAGTGAATATCACAATTCTCAGAAGATTTGACGGTCAGCGAGATTCAGTGGGTGGCCAAATGGTCCACTGGTGTGGACGAGTCGAAAAGTTCCAATAGCCACGGGGGCAACATCTCGATCTGTAAAACCATTTCATGATTCTTGGCCGTATCGACAAATTGTGTACCTACGGGCATCGCTGCCACTGGTGGGTCTCCATAAAAGTCCTCAATCCAAAGAACTTGACGACCCTGCTTCAGGGCAGTGTCAACAAGATCATGAGCCGCCGCCGCCTTCCAGGAGACATAACGAGAATTTGTCCCGTCATTGACTACCGATAATGAATCAATACCAAGGTGAGACGCTATTTCATCATTGGCTCGATGTCGCCAAGTTGTGCACCAATGCACTTCTGCAACATCAGTGATTTTTCTGATGAGCCATCCCATATAGTCCGGGATGTGCACGATGTGGCCGTGTGAGAAGACGCGTTCGACCTCATAGTTGCGCCTCTGCCCCGAGAGGGCACCTAAATCATTAATGACACCATCGACGTCTAGCAATACGAGGGGTTTTTGGTTATTTGTTTTTTCGCTCATACTGCTTAAACGATCATCAGAAGCGAAAATGTGCAATGTCGCAGCAGAATGGAGACGTGAGCATTGAAACAATAGAAATCACCGATTCGCAAGATCCCCGTTTGGCAGATTATGTCGGTCTCAGCGATCCTGAAATTCGTCGCCGCGCCGAAGATAACGACTTCTTTATCTCAGAAGGCGTAGAAGTGGTTCGGCGACTCGTCACTTCCGAGATGCGCCTGCGCTCAATTTTGCTATCACCCAATCGGGTTGACATCATGATCCCCGCACTTGCCAATGTCACTTGCCCGATTTATGTCGCCGAAAGACGCGTCATCTCTGGTGTGGTCGGTTTTGATATGCATCGCGGAGTTGTTGGGTCGGCTTTTCGTCCGGATTCGCTTTCTCTTGATGAGATTTTGTCGCATCCCCCGTTATATGGATCGCGCCATCGTTTGGCGATTTTACAAGGGCTGGGCGATCACGAGAATCTCGGGGCTATTGCTCGCTCGGCGCGTGCTTTCCACATCGACGCCATCGTTATTGATCCAACCTGTGCCGACCCGTACTACCGACGCACTGTTCGGGTTTCAATGGGTGAAATCCTTTTCATCCCCGTCATTCGTATGGAGATCGAAACGGCTATGGCCGTCATCAGGCGCAAGAGTGGCACGGTTGTGGCGCTCACACCCAACCCTCAGACTCCCTCAATCCTTGACTTTCAGGTCAGCAAACCAGGTCCATTGGGATTGATTTTTGGTGCCGAAGGACCAGGATTACCCGAAGAGACATTGACATCCGCCGATGTACGGCTGCACATTCCAATCGCCCACGACGTTGATTCGCTTAACGTCGGCCACGCCGCTGCGGTGGCATTTGCTCTCACCACACCGAAGCAAAATATCTAACGCAACAGGACTCTGACTTTATTGCCAGTAATCAAATGAGTTGATGTCGGTGGCGTCAATGCGATGTAATGACCACCCCGCATAAGTTGTGTCGGCGGTACGACATGACCACTGTGCCCAAGCCACGGTTTCTTCGACAGCAATCTGACTCACGCTCACCACACCACCGACTATCGGTGACCACGACT
>BJGB01000034.1 GCA_014190215.1 Actinomycetes bacterium
GCGGCATCAACGATCGCCTTGTCAAAGTTGCAGTCACGCGGCATCGATATTGGCCGTGCCTGAATTACCAGAAGTTGAAACTGTACGTCGGGGGCTTGAAGAAAAATTCATAGGTCGCCGTATCGACAAGGTTGAAGTCGGTCGCCAGCGCTCAGTGCGACGCACCTCGCGCGAAGAGGTCATCGCCCGACTGACAGGGGTGACGGCAATTGCTGCTCATCGACGAGGCAAGTATCTGCTCTGTCCACTTGATTCAGGGGACGTCATGATGATTCATTTGCGCATGAGCGGACAAGTGCTGATTGACGGAGTTGATTCACCACGACCGGCGCACAGCCATGTCATCTTGACTTTGCGCGACGTATCTGGATCCGTTCAAGAACTCCGTTTCGTGGATCCGCGAACTTTCGGAGAGGTGGTTGTTTTTGACCCCGCCGAGGCTGATTCGGTTGTGCCTGAACTCGCACGACTTGGTGTTGATCCAATCACCGATGGCTTGAGTTTGGCTCAATTGCGCAAGATTTTGCGTACCACCGCGCGTCCGATCAAAGCGGCATTATTGGATCAGCATTTAGTGGCAGGGATTGGAAACATTTACGGCGATGAGATCTTGCATCGAGCACGGGTCAACCCGTTGCGCCCAGCCCGAGATGTAGGTCCTGCACAATCCGTGCGTGTACATTGGGCGATTCACGAGATCTTGGAGGCGGCGATTAGCCAAGGGGGATCAACTTTGGGCGACTCGCAATATGTCGATCTTGAGGGCGGATCGGGCTCTTTCCAGAATCAGCACCGGGTCTATGGCCGCGCTGGTGAACTGTGCCTTACTTGCCATAAAGGCAAGATTTTTAGTGCCAATATTGGTGGCCGAACCTCTTGCTGGTGCCGGGTCTGTCAGCGTTAAATCGTGTGCCACGATGGCCATGAACGGGGGCGATAGATACTCCCGTGAACTAAGGTTCTACTGTCGTGTTTCTCAAATCTCTTACTCTCAAAGGCTTTAAGTCGTTCGCTGACACCACCGTCATGCACCTCGAACCAGGGGTGACGGTTGTGGTCGGTCCAAATGGCTCAGGCAAGTCGAATGTGGTTGATGCCGTTGCTTGGGTTCTCGGAGCGCAAGCGCCAAGCGCGGTGCGTAGCCAGAAAATGGACGATGTCATTTTTGCGGGTACCAGCAAAAGAGCACCGTTAGGTCGTTGTGAGGTCACTTTGACCCTCGATAACACCTCGGGCATGTTGCATCTTGATGCATCGGAAGTCAGTGTCAGCCGAATTCTGTTCCGCACGGGCGAGAGCGAATATTCAATCAACGGTGTGTCGTGTCGTCTTTTGGATGTTCAAGAACTCTTGTCCGATGCTGGTGTAGGTCGTCAACAGCATGTGATCGTCAGCCAAGGGCAAATTGACGCGGTGTTGAATGCCCGTCCCGAAGACCGGCGCTCAATCATTGAAGAAGCGGCAGGAGTGCTGAAGTTCCGCAAGCGAAAAGAAAAAGCCGAGCGCCGATTGGAGTCCACAGAGGCTTCACTGTTGCGTGTGCAAGATCTCTTGCGTGAGGTGCGGCGTCAACTCCGCCCACTTGAACGACAAGCAGATGCGGCGCGTCGTCATGGGGACCTCGTCAGCGAACTCAATGCTTTGCGTTTGTTTTTGTCGGGGCGAGAGATTTCTGCATTTCGTACTCGTCTAGAAGCCCTGGCGATTGATCGATCCGAGGCGACTCGAAAAGAAGACGAACTGCGTCGGCTACTTGGCGAACTTGACACCAAGGTCATGGCCGCTGAAGCCGAACTGTCCGCTCGGGGTGAAAGTGGATTGGGCGACGAATTGGTGCGCGTTGAACAATTACGCGAACGCTCGCGGGGTATCTCAATGTTGCTAGTCGAGCGCCGCCGTTCCTACGAGCGTGACCGTGGTCAAATGATGGATTCTGGTGTCGTAGCCAATCTCGAAGCAGATGCCGCACGCCTTCAAGGCGAACTGGATGAAGTTGAAATGGCAATCAGTCGACTGGAACCAGAAAACTTGGAACTTGCTAACGATGAAGCGGCCTTTGAAGGCGAACGAACCCATGCCGCAACTTTGTTTGACCATATTTCGTCGTCCACAATTTCTGCCGCGAGTGCTGCTGCTGAAGTGCGTGGTGAGTTAAGGACTTTACGCGCCTCGGTTGAGTCAGCGGATTCTGAGCACCGTCGACTTGCGGCGCGCATGCAGACCTTGGCCGAGCGTGATCTTCGCTATGCCACCGATATTGAACGTTTGCGCAACGAATGTGAAAACGCGCAGATGGTTGAAGAACCATTGGTTGGCGAGGTCACGCAGGCTGAAGCACAGCGCTTATCCGCCGAGGCAGAACTGGAAACGGCACTCGCCACGCGCAACGCAGTCGCAGCAGAATTGGCTCGTTGGCAAGCCCGTGGCGAGGCACTGCAATTGGCTCTTGATAGCGCACGTGCTCGCGCTGGTGCTGAAAAACTGAAAGATGTGTCGGGTGTTGTCGGAACCCTGCTTGACCTTGTCGTGATTGATGAGGGTTGGGAACAGTCAGTTGAAGCGGCCTTAGGCGAAGCCTTGTTGTCCGTTGTCGTCGAGAACACCGAGTCTGCTCGTCGGGCACTCGCTCACCTGCGCGCTGCAGCGACTTCTGGCGCTGTTTTGGCTCTCGGATCAAAATTGGAGATAGCGGTTTCCGGTGCTCATCCCACAGGTGCTCTGCGGATCCGCGATCATGTTCGTTCATCTCGCAAGGACGTGGCTGATCTGCTCGATCTATTGCTTGCTTCAGCCGTACAAGTCAAAGATTGGACTGCTGCTGTTGATGCGGTAATGAGTGACCCGCGTTTGGTCGCAGTGACTCCACAGGGAGATCGTTTCACCACGACTGGATGGCGCATCGGTGTTGCCGGTGGTGGAGCAACTGCTGCTGCTCTTGAGGACGCGTTGCAAAATGCACAAGCCTCAGAACGAGACCTCGCCGAACGTGATGTACTAGTAAGTCAGGCGCAAGGCAAACAACAGACTGCGCGTGCCCATGAGGCCGATGTACAAAAGCGTCTCGATGCCAATGACGCAGCGTTTACAGCAGCTTCAGAAGCTCTCGCTCGTGTGCAGAGTGAACGTCGAGAAGCCGCTACTGAGTCGGAGGGTTTGTTGCCGACTTTGAGTGAGATAGGTGAACGTCAAGAACGACTCAAATCTCGTGTCGGTGAACTTGAAGAACTCGTTCCCTCGCTTGAAAAAGAAGAACTTGATGAAGTGCAGGCCGCCAAAGCCAGAGGTGAAGCACGCGCCACGCTCGAGGCCCAGGCCACGCTTTTGTCTGGTCGCCGCCGTGATCTTGAGGTGCGCAGCGCGGGACTGATTGAGCGCAATCAGTTCACTCAGGAGCGATTGCTGGAAATCGAACGTCGCTTGGCCGCTGACGCCGTGGCCCGCGCCGAGGCTGCGGGTCATCGTGAAAAAATTGAAAAGATTCTCTCGGCAACTGAACGTTTGGCAGCCATTGTTGATGGACATCGTCACATCATTGAAGCGCGCTTGGCTGACTTGCATGAGAAGCGTCGTCGCCAAAGTGATGAGGTTCGGGCATTGTCAACAAACCTTGACGAAATGCGTCGGGCGCGGTCGGCGACAGAGCGCGAACTTGAATCTGGACGAGAATTATCGCGTCGTTCAGAAGTTGAACAAACTGAAGTCAAAATGCGTTTGGAAGCAACTGTTGAAACCCTACGTCGTGATCTAGATGTGGAGCCCGAAGTTGCCGAAGCGGCGGAGATGCCAGCGTTGCCTGAAGGCATCAGCGCTCCGGCGCGGACACGTGATCTTGAGCGCGAGTTGCGTCTCATGGGTCCGATCAATCCGCTTGCTCTTGAAGAGTTCAACGAACTTCAAGAGCGACATAAATTCTTAGAAGTACAACTTGAAGATGTTCGCAACACGCGTCGTGAATTAATGCGCGTGATTACTGCTGTTGATCATGAGATTCAGTCCGTATTTGCCGGAGCGTTCGCTGATGTAAGCGTGAACTTCACCCAACTTTTCGGCAATCTTTTCCCAGGTGGTATCGGGCGATTGATTCTTACTAATCCCGATGATTTGCTGAACACGGGTATTGAAGTTGAAGCAAAACCAGGTGGAAAAAATGTCAAGAAACTCAGTCTTTTGTCTGGTGGAGAGCGAAGTCTCACCGCCCTTGCATTTCTCTTTGCTGTCTTTCGCAGTCGGCCCTCTCCGTTCTATGTGATGGACGAAGTTGAAGCGGCTCTTGACGACATCAACCTGCATCGCTTCCTCAGTCTGATCAACGAGTTCCGTCAGGAAGCACAATTGATTATTGTGAGTCACCAAAAGCGCACCATGGAAGCGGGAGATTCTCTTCTCGGGGTCACAATGCAGCCAGGTGGATCCTCCAAAGTTGTCACCGAACGCACCTCCGCTGCCGCTGGCGGCGCTGCCTCTTAGGTAGATATAGCGATGACAACTCAAAACTTATTACTGATTCTCTTAGCGGTCACACTCGTTTTTGGATTCGGAGTCGTGCTCATCGGTCGCCGTTCAGGTGCTCGCACTTCCCCCAAGGCAGTTGATGACGAGTCGTTGGTTGCCGAAGTCGTGGCTCCGATAGCACCCGTTAACCGTTGGGGGAAAACAGCGGTCGCATTTGCTGGCATTTTGGGTGGGGTGCGTTCTCGTGGTGGGATCACAAATGAAACGTGGGATGACCTTGAAGAAGCATTACTGAAAGCAGATGTTGGTATCGGAGTCACCGATGCCTTGCTGAATGGTTTGCGTCAGCGCGTGAAGTCAAAAGAGATTATCGACGGTGATGCATTGCTGGTCGCGCTGCAAAATGAGATGACAGCGAGACTTGACCGAACTGATCGTGAGTTGAATTTTGCCGCTGTTGAAGAGGGTCGAGTCAACGTGTGGCTGTTTGTCGGTGTTAATGGTGTGGGCAAGACCACCACTATCGGCAAGGTTTCTGCTCAGCAGGCCGCTCTTGGTCGCTCCGTGGTGTTAGCAGCGGGGGACACCTTTCGTGCTGCCGCCGCTGAACAGTTGGAAACATGGGCGAGTCGCTCAGGAGCCGAATTGGTGCGCGGTGCTGAGGGCGGTGATCCCAGTTCTGTGATCTTCGATGGGGTTCAGCGGGCTGCGGCGAAGGGTTTTGATCTCGTTCTGGGCGACACTGCTGGCCGACTACAAAATAAGACAAATCTGATGGATGAACTGCGCAAAGTTCGCCGTATCGCCGATCGCCAGCCTGGTCAGGTCACTGAAGTATTTCTGGTGATTGATGCCACGACGGGTCAAAATGGGCTGGCCCAAGCCCGCGAGTTCACAGACGCTGCAGATGTGACAGCCATTGTGCTCACCAAATTGGACGGTTCAGCCAAGGGTGGCATCGTTTTCGCCATTGAAACCGAAATGGGTATCCCCATCAAATTGGTTGGCCTTGGTGAAACGATTGAGGATCTCGTGCCTTTCAACCCCGCCGAGTTCGTCCACGGACTCTTTGCTGGCTAAAAGTTTTTAATAATTCGGCAGATTGGGAACCAATACCGGGGTACGTAGCGTCATAGGTCCATGAAAAAAATCATCGTTCCAGTCCTGACCGTATTCACCCTCTTCGCCGTTGCTCGCGGTGACGATTCCGTCGCCTCTGGCCTCCCGATTCTGCGCATTACAGGTGGGGTCAGTGGTGATGGCAACTCTGCTGATCAAACGGCTGGCGCACCGGAGAGCAGCAGCAGCGACAAGATGATGTGGATGGGGCCGCAGCACTTCACTGCCGTAAGCGATTTACCCGCTCTCGATAGTGACGCCCCGTCGTATGTCATATCTGCAAGCGATGTTGCCAAGCGCGACCTGAATTCTCTGCGCGAAGTATTTGCAATCGAAGATGAGTTTGTAGCTCAGGATGCAAATATGGGCGGCGGCTACCTGGCGGGGGATTACAACACAGGTGATTCGCCGACCATGTACGTAAGTGCAGACGCGATGCATTACTGGAGATATCAGGCTCCTTGGTCGCGCTCGATGACTGATGTGGGTTGTGCAAGTTTTCCGGTTGCTGAAGGCGACACTGTTCCGAGAGTGGAATCATGTTCCGTCCCGACGCCTCCAGAAAATGTGCCTTCGGCGGCACAAGCTGAAGATCTGTTTCTCCAGATGCTGAAGGATCTCGGTCTCAAGCCCAAGGATTTCATCACTGAAAGCTATGCGGATGAGTGGAACGCCAGTGTGACGGGCTACTTAACGATTGATGGTGTTCGTACTTCCTTGTCGTGGTCTGCTTCCTATGGTGCTGATGCGGAACTCGTAGGGGCGAGCGGTGTTCTGGCGGAAGTGACGCAAGCAGCGGACTATCCACGGATTGGAACCGCTGAGGGTATTGAGCGCTTGAACAATGATCAGCAGTACGGCTGGGGTGGTCCCATGGCCCGCGGCGGAATTGCTTACGATGACATGGCCGTTACCTCGGTTGATGAGGCCGTTAAGTCACAGGGCGCTCCGAGAGCTATAGCTCAAGGTATTGAACCAGTATCTGAAGAAGTTGTTGGGGTCACGGTTGACACCCAGCCCGAAACTCTCGCGGGTACGGTTGACACCCAGCCCGAAACTCTCGAGGGTACGGTTGACAGTCCGCCTGTCGCTCAAGAAATGCCAGTGATTGAAATTGAGATCGTCGCCGTCGAAGAAGAGTTGTTGAGTCTGTACGGCGAAGATGGTTCGATCTACTTGGTCCCTGGATATCTCTTCTTGGCAGCGGAAGAGTCGGGTTGGACGCCGCGCTACGTGGTCTCCGCTTTGCCTGATGAGTTCATAGAAGAAGCAAACACCGATTCGGTTGATGTGCCTACTCCAGATGTGACCGGAGCTCCAGTCCCCGAGACAATAGTTCCCGAGACAATTAACCCAAGCGATCCAGTCGTCGATGCAGAAATAGAAATCACCCAAGAGGCTGCTGACACTTTGCTCGCAATGAGCGAAGGTGATGCCACAAAAATGGCAGCGAATAACGGTTGGGGAGTGCGTATTGGTCAGCGTGATGACGAAATGTATGCGCTGACAAAGGACTATCGACTGGACCGTGTGACTTTGACGATTATGGCTGATCAGGTGACTAAAGTCGACGTCGGTTAACCAACAGAGAACCCCCGATATTCGGGCGGTAGTCTGCTCTGCGGTATGTTCGACAATCTCTCCAATCGATTTGACGGGATCTTTAAGCGGATTCGCGGCAAAGGACGCCTGACTGAAGCCGACGTTGATGCAGTTCTTCAGGAAATCCGCACGGCACTTTTAGAAGCCGACGTCAACGTCACCGTTGTGCGTAACGTCGTCGAGCGCATTCGCCAAGGTGCGATTGGAATTGAAAGTTCCAAGGCTCTTGACCCGAGCCAGCAAGTCATCAAACTTGTCAATCAAGAACTCACCAGTATTCTCGGCGGAGAAACTCTGAAGATTTCTTATGCCAGCCGTCCACCGACCGTGGTCTTGATGGCGGGTCTACAAGGTTCAGGTAAAACTACGAACTCGGCCAAGTTGGCAAAGTGGTTTAAATCGCAGGGGCGCCATCCGTTGTTGGTTGGCGCTGACTTGCAGCGCCCAGCGGCTGTTGAACAGCTACGTACTCTCGGTCGCCAAATTGATGTACCAGTGTTCAGCGAACCTGGCGATCCGGTGACGACAGCGACGCGCGGGCTCGCAGAAGCACGCCGACTAGGCAAAGATGTGCTCATCGTTGACACCGCTGGTCGCTTGGCGATTGACGATGAGATGATGGCGCAGATTCGTCAAATATCGGATCAGATCACCCCGAATTACACCTTCTTGGTGATTGACGCGATGACTGGTCAAGACGCAGTCAATGTTGCGCAAGCCTTCCACAACACTTTGAACATTGACGGTGTGATCTTGTCCAAACTTGACGGCGATGCACGCGGTGGAGCAGCGCTGTCAGTGAAAGAAGTCATCGGGAGACCGATCGCTTTTGCGAGTACTGGCGAAAAACTTGACGCATTCGAACAATTCCATCCCGATCGTATGGCTGGTCGCATTTTGGGAATGGGCGACATGCTCACGCTCATCGAGCAAGCAGAGCAGGCGTTCGAAAAAGATAAGGCTGAAGAGGCCGCTGCCAAATTATTGGATGGCGACTTCACCTTGGACGACTTCCTTGAACAGATGCAGTCGCTGAAGAAGATGGGCCCCTTGGGCGGGTTGATGGGCATGATGCCGGGAATGCCCAAAGAACTCAAGAACGCCAAAATCGGCGACGATGAACTCAAACCAGTTGAGGCCATCATCCGCTCTATGACGGCCGCTGAAAGGCGCCAACCAGAGATCATTAACGGCAGTCGCCGCCAGCGAATCGCCACGGGAAGTGGTCGGTCCATCGCTGAGGTCAATCGACTGGTCAAGCAGTTCGGTGAAATGCAGAAAATGATGAAACGCATGGGCGGTATGACCACTGGCAAAAAGGGCAAGCGCAAGATGTCCTCAATGGCCGGTCTCAGTGGATTGGGATCCCCAGCAGTACCTGGGTTCGGTGAAGCGCCAGGTGGCGATGGTGGCTTTACGGGCTTCCCGCCAGCGCGCTAACCGCGCATTATCTCGCTAAACCTCACCCTTGTCGGAGGGTTGGCGTTGGGGAAGGAGGACTTCTGGGTTAGCCTTCCCTGTCTGCTCGTGACTGGTTCCGAGCGTATGAGTCAGGAGTTAGGACCCAATGTCAGTCAAGTTACGCCTCACACGTGTCGGAAAAACCAAGCAGCCTCATTACCGCGTTGTCGCCAGCGACAGCCGTTCTGCACGCGATGGTTCTTTCCTTGAAATTCTGGGACAGTACAACCCGCGTCTTGAGCCGTCGGTCATCACCATTGATAATGACAAGGCCGTTGCTTGGTTGATGAAGGGCGCTCTGCCTACAGAGCGTGTGAAGAAGTTGCTCGAAATATCCGGTGCCTGGGCTCAGTTCACTGCTGCTCGCGCTAAGTGATTCGGTCGGCAAGATGACTGACCCGAATGAAGTTTCCTCGCCCACAGCAATTGCTGTGTTGACACATGTGATTCGCTCGATTGTTGACGATCCAGAAGCCGTCAGTGTTGCTGAGACTGAAGGACGTAATCGTTTGCGTCTTGAAGTCAAAGTTGGTCCTGGCGATCTCGGTCGCGTGATCGGTCGCCGTGGTCGTACTGCTCAAAGCATCCGCACTCTTGTGCGCGCTGCTGCTGTCAAAGATGGACGCGAAGTCGACGTCGACTTCGTCGACTGATTTCGGCTCACGGAGTTTCCGTGATTGCTCATAATGTTCCCGATGGCCTTTTAGAAGTAGGTCGTTTTGGTCGCCCTCACGGTGTGAAGGGGCAGATCTACATCAAGTTGTCGACAGACCGTTCCGAGCGCGTTCAAGTTGGAGCGCGCTTGTGGGCCGGTGAATGGTTTGAGGTAGTGGCCCGCACATCAATGGCCAATACTGGCGTTGATCGATGGGTCGTGGGTTTGGCTGGTTTTGATGATCGCAACCACATTGAAACTCTCGTCAATCGTGTTGTTTGGGCCGAACCCATTGAAGATCCCGATGCTGTGTGGGTGCATCAAGTCATTGGAGCGACAGTCATTGACACTCAAGGCACCGATCGCGGAATTTGTATTGCAGTGTTAAAGAATCCGGCGAATGATCTTTTGGAGCTTGAATCAGGAGCATTAGTCCCGGTGTTGTTCGTTGAGAATGTGACGGCACGCGATGACGGCTCATTCATTGTAAAAATCAACCCGCCAGATGGTTTGTTCGAAGTTTTTGAGGATGCAAAGTAAACGCCATGCGAGTTGATGTCTTCACCATCTTTCCGGGAATCGTGAATGGCTTTTGTTCGGAGAGTTTGCTCGGTAAATCGCGTGAAAATGGTTTGCTTGATTTGCGTTGTCACGATGTGCGCGAGCACACAACCGATGTCCATCGCACGGTAGATGACGCGCCCTTCGGCGGGGGAGCAGGCATGGTGATGCGCCCCGAACCGATATTCGCTTGCGTCGAACAAGTCGACCCGCCCCGTCCATTGTTTTTGTTGAGCCCCGGAGGACGTCGTTTTGATCAAAAGATGGCCACCGAATTGGCCGCCACTCACAGCGCACCCTCGGGGGGATTTAGTTTGCTCTGTGGTCGCTATGAAGGTGTTGATCACCGGGTCCGCGAGCACCTCGTGGATGGCGAAATCAGTATCGGTGATGTCGTCCTATCGGGTGGTGAAGTGGCGGCCTGCTTGATCATCGAGGCGGTCACCCGCCTCCTGCCAGGGGCCATGGGTAATGCCATGAGTCCCGTGACCGAGAGTTTTTCTGGCACGGGACTGCTGGAAGAGCCTCAATTCACCCGTCCAGCGGACTTCAGGGGCTGGGCGGTCCCAGACATCCTGCGGAGCGGTAACCACGCTCAGATCGACCGCTGGCGCCTCGCACAAGCCCTGCACCGCACCCTTGCGCAACGAAACGACCTAATTGAAGCCCGCAAAGGACTTTCAAATGATGAGCTCGCCTTGTTGGAAGAGTTCCCTGCTCTCCCGTATCCTTGACAAGCCGTGTCTGCGATCTTCAAAGGTCGTATGTCCCCGAAATATCTGAGGAACTCTCGCCATGAAGACCACCGACATAGTTGACCTACAAAACATCCGCACTGACATCCCAGTGTTCGGACCCGGAGATGAACTCAAGGTTCATGTGCGCGTTGTAGAGAGCGGCAAAGAGCGAATCCAGATTTTCCAGGGCAATGTCATCGGCCGTCACGGTTCGGGCATTCAAGAGACCTACACCGTTCGTAAATTGAGTTACGGCGTCGGAGTTGAGCGCACATTCCCAGTGCACACCCCAACAGTGGCAAAAATTGAAGTGATGAAGCGTGGCGATGTTCGTCGCGCCAAGTTGTATTACTTGCGTGACCGCACCGGTAAGGCTGCCAAGGTCCGCGAGAAGCGCGACTTCTGATTTCATTGGCCACAGAGCCCCTGTCTTGAGTACGACACATTGAGTACCGACGATCTCGAAGATTTCGAGGCTGATCGCGAACTCCATCTTGCGCAGGAGTATCAAGACGTAGCGGGAATGTTTCGTTACGCCATTGAAACGGAACGCCGGTTTTACTTGGCCAATACTGTCGAAGTCAATATTAAAGGCGACAGCGCTCGGCCACTCATTGAAGTGGAGTTAACAGACGCATGGGTCTGGGACATGTACCGCAAGAGCCGATTCGTCCCGAAGGTACGAATCCTCAGTTTCAAAGACGTCAACGTCGAAGAGTTACCTCAGGACGACTTAATCGAAATCGACAAGGCCTAGAACTCGCTCACAATCAAAGTTTGGGAGCGTGGGGAGAAGACCTCGCGACGCAGTGGTACACCGACCACGGGTATGTCATTGTGCAACGTAATTGGCGTTGTAGCGATGGAGAAATTGACATCATTGCGATGATTGAAAAAACATTGGTGATGTGTGAAGTGAAAACGCGTGCCACGGCTGACTTCGGCTCTCCGGCACTGGCCGTTGGCATTGCCAAGCAACAACGTCTGCGCAAGTTGGCTGGTTTGTGGTTGGCGCAAAATCCGGGAAACCATCACGCTATTCGTTTTGATGTGGCTGCTGTCGTAGGACCGCGCGAGAAACCTCTGATTGACATTTTTGAGGCGGCGTTTTAGGCGTCAAGTTTTAGTTGTCGGTCCCAGCAGGTGTAGTGCCAGTGACGGCGAAGATCTGGGGCCTCAGCGGGGACCGCCACATTATGTCCCATGCCCGCTGGGATCTCTTGATGACAGCCAGGGCAGATATAGGTCTTGAGGGCTTGGTAGGGCTGGATCCGACGTACCTCAACAGGACCGTACAGACCATTCCAGATGCCGAGCACGGGTTTCTTGTTGGTTTTTTTCGGGGGCTTCTTGGCACTTGCCACGATTCAGCCGACGAATGCCCACACGACGAGGGCCAGTGAAGCGATGCCAGCAGCGATCACAAATAAATAGTCGGCTCGTTTGGCTTGAAATTTCCGATAAGGGTTAAATCCCATGGGACTCATTATCGTTCAAGAGATGAGCACAACCTCGGATGCAACTCCAAAGAATTATGAAACCTTATTAGTCGACCGAGTTGACGGCGTGGTGACGATCACTTTCAACCGACCCAAGAGCAAGAATGCGGTCAATGGAGCGATGTGGATTGAATTGTTGGAAGTCCTCACTGAGATCCAACACAATGGCGCAGATCGTGTGGTCGTGTTGACAGGTGCCGCAGGTGATTTCTGTAGTGGGGCAGACCTCGTGGCAATGGGAGATGGCAAGGGGCGCGCGCATTCGCATTCTTATTATTCGATGCGCGAAGTCACTGGTGTGGTGATGGCGCTAGCCCGTCTGCCACAGCCGACGATTGCCAAAGTTCGTGGTGTGGCGGTTGGTGTGGGTTGCAATATCGCTTTCGGTTGCGATCTAGTGGTGGCATCGGAGACTGCGCGCTTCTCACAAATCTTTTCTAAGCGCGGGATGTCACTTGATGGTGGCGGCTCATGGTTGTTGCCACGCCGCGTGGGCATGCATCGCGCTAAAGAGTTGGCCTTCTTCGCTGACATCATCAGTGCTGCAGAGGCCGATCGCCTTGGGCTCGTGAACCGCGTCTTGCCCGACACTGAAGTTGACGCCTTTGTTGCAGACTGGGTGCAGCGCTTATTGGCGTTGCCGCCCATTGCTTTGGCTCAGTCGAAGCGACTCTTGAACAACTCCATGAATGTCACACTGGAAGAGGCTCTGGACGATGAAGGTGTAGCGCAGACTGTCAACTTCAGCACCAAGGACACCCCCGAGGCCATCGCCGCCTGGATTGAAAAGCGCAATCCAGTATTCAAGGGTCGCTGACCTAATTTGAGGCTCACGGTTCACTAGTTTGGTGAGCAGTGCGTACGTCAACTCCTTTCTTTTTCCGTCAATTACTCAAGAGGGTTCTCGGCGCATTACTCCTCGTTGCTTGTGGCGTTGTGCTGTCACATGGTTCTGATGTTGTGAACGCATCCGTGCCGCCGACCACGACACTTGTGGATGAGATCGACGAGCAAGGTACTGGCGGTGGAGGCACCGATGTCACTGGCTCGGTACCCGTGGCGGCCATCACGGTTCCCCCGAGTTGTTTTACACCGACTCCAGTGCAGGCGACTTTTATTGGCCGCTTATCGGCGGCCGACAGTCAAACAGCACGCTTTGATATTGCACAGATTCGCGGTGGATCACTCGATGGTTACGCAGTAGCCACTCTCGTTGATGTGCAGTATCAACAAGATGTGCGTTTTCTCACGCTGGATGAGAGTTACATCGTGGCAGTGGGGATTGATCAAACATCCGGATTGTTGTATTCAAAAATTCGTGATCCTGAACCGTTGTACGGCGGTAGTCAGGTGGTCGGTCTGAACTCTGCTGTGACGTGTCCAGAAGTTGAAGATGCAGTGCGTACTTTGACAATGGACGGGCGATCAGTTGAAAGCGGAGTTCTAGCGCCGCTTAAAAATGCCAAAGGAAGACTGGGGCGAGCGATTCTGCTGCCGTTTTTATGGGTCTTTGGTGGCTTACTTGGTCTCGCCACGGTGCGCGCTTTCGTGGTTACCGTTATGCGTTCTGGTAAGCGCGCTTGGAATGGCGAGTAACTAGTTTTTGGCGCGAGCAGCGGTGGCTTTGGCGCGCAGATCACTCACAGCAAACTTCAGACCTTCGCTGTAGCGAAATAGGGCCGTACCAGCAATCAAAACATTGGCGCCAGCAGCAGCGGCTCCTTCAATGGTTGACGGACCAATGCCACCATCAACTTCGATGTTCACTTGATCAGCCAAACCTCGCCGTTCAATAAGCGCCTTGAGTTCTCTAATTTTTGTTTCCATGGAGGCGATATACGATTGCCCACCGAAGCCTGGGTTGACGGTCATGATCAGCACCATGTCAACGAGATCAAGAACATGTTCGATAGCGCTAATGGGAGTATGTGGATTGAGGGCCACCGCAGCATTGGCACCCATTGAGTTGATGTTGCCGAGTGTGCGATGGAGATGTGGACAGGCTTCGGCGTGGACGATCAGGCGACTGCAACCTGCCTCCACATAGCGCGCCGCTAAGACATCGGGGGTGAGGACCATCAGGTGAGCCTCGAAGGGTTTGGTGGTGTACTGACGGGCCGAGGCGATGACATCGGGGCCAAAGGTCAGGTTCGGGACGAATTGTCCGTCCATAACGTCCCACTGGAAGAGGTCAACGCCAGCGGCATCAAGGGCTTCGACCTCGGCTCCAAGTTTGGAGAAGTCGCACGGCAAGACGGATGGGGAGATCAGAATTGGTAAGGACACACCATCACGCTAGTCGGCTCTAGCCTGCGTAGGGTATGAAACAGCGAATCAACCGTCACGGAGCGGCTCGTCCGACGCCCAATGTCACCGTTTTGGTGCGTATTGACAAGGTTGTGGCCGAGGGCGACGGTTTCGGACGTCTCGAGGATGGACGAGTTATTTTTGTCGAAGGTGGCCTCCCGGGTGAGTTGGTGTCGGCCCGAATCGTCAAACAGTCCAAGGATTACGCCCGTGCCATCGCCGTCGAAATTCTTGAACCCAGTGCGCAACGAGTTGTGCCACCCTGTGAATATGTGGCTCAAGGTTGTGGGGGATGCGACTTACAACATGCGTCAATTGATCTACAGCGTCAGATCAAGTTGGACATCGTGCGCGAGTCGTTGACGCGTTTAGGAAAAATAACTGCTCCAGATATTCGATTGTTCGCCTCGGGGGAACTTCCTATGACTGGGGCACGCACAACTCTTCGTGTGGCCGCCACACCGAGTGGGTCTGTGGGTTTTCGTCAGCGGCAGAGTCACCTAGTCGTGAACGTTGAGCATTGTTTAGTGGCACATCCATCCTTGAATGCATTGTTGCCAACAACGCATCTTGAAGGCGCTCAAGAAGCGGTTGTGCGTGTCGGAGTTTCATCGGCCGAGCGTTTGGCTTGGGCTGAGCCAGCAGACTCGCTGTCGGGTCTACCAGTCGATGTCCGTCTCGGTTCACAGGCGATTGTTCATGAAGTAGTTGCCGGTCATATTTTTCAGATTTCGGCAAGTTCCTTTTTCCAATCGTCACCCCAAGCCGCCGAAGCATTGGTTGATGCGACGCGACGCGCGCTGGGTGATTCGGCACAGTGG
>BJGB01000035.1 GCA_014190215.1 Actinomycetes bacterium
TTTCCGATGGTATCCGTCAACTCAATCAATTCAGCCTGCTGTTTCAGAGAAAGTAGCTTCAAGTCAGCGCACAGTCGAACTTCCAATTTGAGCAATTCAAAGTCGTCCAAAAACACATCCAACAAAGGTGCTTTGTCTCGCGACCGATTGACCCGATAAATGCTGCGCAACAAGGCCAAACAGTCGCGCTTCATGTCCTGGCCCAGTGTGTATTTGAACTCCCGAGCAAAACTCTGGGTCAACTGATGAATGCGCAGCGTCAACTGGTACACATCACGAAAAACTGGCAAATCCTGATACAGAGCCACAGTTCATCCTCAAAAAAGTTTTTGCTTCGCCGAAGGCGAAGCAAAAACAAAAATAAAATAGATAAATAGTTAAATAGTTAAAAAGCCCGCACGGGACGGACGTAGGCCGTGACGGACTCGTTGCCGGTGCCCTGACCGCCGTAGTAGAAATACTGGTACCACGCGAAGAGGTCGTCGTACTCAGAAGAACTCCAATAGAAGTCAGTAGAAAAACCACCAACACCCGCCTGTCGCAGGTTGGTATACATCAGCATCATTTCTCCGAGCGACCCCAAAAACCAATCATCTTTACTTGTAACACAACTTGCCGGTACGCCACTAGCAAGAGCATCGGCATATTTCGCTGCATTATTTGAGGTTGTGTCCGATCCGAAAACAGCCAGGATTGCGGTTGTGTTTGCTTGCCCTTGACCAACAGCTTGTGCCGCCCAACCACGTGCTGCTAGCACCGCCGAGTTAACCGACGACCAGGATGTTGACGATTCACACTCCACTGGTGCGGCCTCTAGATAGTCAAACACCGGGTATTGGTCGTTGTAGTCGACAAAGAAAATGAGTCCGCCACCTGGGCCCGTCATGCCGATCTTGCACAATTCGTCTGCAACAGTTCCAGCATCGGTGCCGTCACACACTGATTGCTGTGTGATCGCCACAGTAGCGTCAGCACCAGCAGCACCCTTGTCACCCTTGGCACCCTTGGCACCCTTGGCACCCTTGGCACCAGTCTGGTTCACCACCACCTTCGTTTCCGAACTTAAACACGTACCACTCTTGGCATAACGCAACATGTTGGTCTTGTTATTTGCACACACCGTCACAGTTTTTGTTGACGCCCCGGCAATCACACCCACACCACCGCCGACTGTGAGACCAGCCAACACACCAACAACAAGCATCACTCCAACTGAACAACGCGAATACGACCGAGATTTAGGTAAAAGGCTCACGGGCGCACCCTACATCACCCAATGCCCCCCCCCGACGAATCAAACACCACGTGACCAGACATGGCAGTATTGGACCGTGACTCAACCACTTGATATCCGCCCATTACTTGACCCAGAGATTGCCGCTCTCCTTGCTGCATCACCCGTAGATATTGGCGGCGTCTTAGCGTCGCTGACCAATGAATCAATCGTTGATATTCGGGCGATGTTCTCCGCCACACCACCTCCAGCACTATCGGACACAATTGAACGTACCGACCATGTGCTCGTTGATCGTGGTACCGCGACTCTGCGAGTGCATCGGCCCAAAAATCTCGCCGGTCAGCGTCCCTGTGTGTATTGGATGCATGGCGGCGGATTAGTTCTCGGCGATAACAAGATGGACGACGCTCGTTTTGACTCTTGGTGTAATGAATACGGGATTGTGGGCGTATCAGTGGACTACCGTCTTGCACCCGAGTACCCCTACCCCACGCCACTTGAAGATTGCTACGCAGGTTTGGCGTGGGTTCACCAAAATGCGGAATCACTTGGCATCGACGCGACGCGAATCGGTATCGGTGGTGCAAGTGCCGGCGCGGGCCTAGCGGCCGGGCTGGCCTTACTCGCGCGCGATCGCGGCGATCTATCCGTCGCTTTTCAACTTCTCATTTACCCGATGATTGACGATCGTCAAATCACTGTTTCCAGTACTTGGTCTGATCCAATCTGGTCACCTGCTGCTAATACCTTTGGTTGGACCGCTTATCTCGGCGACAAAAAAGGAACAAGCGATGTTGAACCATATGCCGCGCCTGCGCGGGCCACTGACCTCAGCGCATTGCCCCCAACGCTGATCTCCGTCGGCGCTCTTGACGGATTCTCCGACGAAGATATCGATTACGCCGTACGCCTACGCCATGCCGGCGTGGCCGTTGAACTACATGTGTATCCTGGCGCACCCCATGGCTTTGACACTTTCGGAGACTTCACGGCTATCTCACGTCGAGCAGTCGCGGAAACTAACAGTTGGCTGCAAGGGCAAATCAGTTAACGACACCGATTAGAGATCTGATGATGTATCTAGGGGGTTCTGGGTCGTGATACGGACACTGGGTGTCCGTATCACGACCCAGAACCACAAGCTAAACGGCTTATACGCCGAGATGCTCGCGTATTTTGGCCAGCGAAGGATTCGTCATCGCCGTGCCATCGGAAAAAATCAAAGTCGGTACCGTGTAGTTGCCGTTATTGGCGGCACCGACTAAATCTGCGGCCTCGGGCACGAGTTCAATATCAACTTCTTCAAACTCAATGCCGACATCTTTCAGGTCGCGCTTAAGTCTTTGGCAATAGCCGCACCATTTGGTTGAGTACATCGTGAATGTCACGCCCTCAACCTAGCAAACAACGCCCCTGTTACACCCTATGTATCGACGCCATATTCAGCGATGACATCTGCTATCGGACCATCCGCAAGTATCTTTCCGTTTTCAAGCCAGAGGCCACGATTGCATAATCTCTCAATTTCACCCGTTGAGTGGCTCACCAAAAAGAGGGTTCCCGCGTTGGCCAACAAGGACTCGATTTTCACGCGCGCTTTGTCCTTAAAATTTCGATCCCCGACGGCAAGGGCTTCGTCGACAAGCAGAATTTCCGGTTGAATGGAGACGGAAATTGAAAAGAGTAATCTCGCGCGCATACCAGAGGAGTAGGTCTTGAAGGGTCTGTTAATCGCTTCGCCGAGTCCTGTAAATTCAACGATTTCGTCAACTTTTTCAGCCAACTCATCCTTCGTCATGCCCATTGCCAAACAGCCCAATTTAATATTCTTCAACCCCGTAGCATCGAGCATCAAGGCACCACCCACACCGAGAATCTTCGGCTCATGAGAAACCAAGATTTCTCCACTTGTCGGTTCAACGAGTCCCGCGATCGCCCTCAGCAGAGTTGATTTTCCCGAACCGTTGGATCCCAACAGGCCAATTGCATCACCTCGGAAAGCTTCAAAGGAAACTCCGTTGACTGCCTTGATTACTCGTCGTCCAGAGCCTTTGCCACCCACTAGACGCTGGCGTAATCCGGCCCTTCGTTCACTAAAAATTTCATAGTCAACGTGTACGTCATCAACTTTGACGGAGAGAGAAGTCATGCTTTGCCGTACTTATATTCAGCGACCCGAAAAAATCTAAATCCAAACCAGAGAATCGCAAACGACTCAATAAGAGCTAGGGCAGAAAGACCAATATTTAGATCCGCACCGATAAGCACCCAACGATAAAAATTGATCAATTGCACCAAAGGATTAGCACGGACTACGAAATCAATCAGCGCATTTTTACCGAAAAACGTCTCAACAGGAAACATGACCCCTGTGGTGTAGCGCATAAGTCGCAAAAAAAATGGCACGATTTCTTGCATATCGCGAAAACTGTCATTCAGTCGAGCAGCAATAAATGAACCACCCAGATTGAAGGCTGAATGTAAAAGAACAACCACTGGGAGTAACAACCATCGTCGAGAAGGTCCGATCCCTGTGGCAAAAGTGCAAGCAATAATTACTAAAAACTGGAAGCCAAAAGAAAGAAGATGCCCCAGAGCATTTGATATCGGAACGATTGCCCGCGGAAATCTAAATGATCTCATCAGACCCTGCCGCCCTGCGATCGATTTCGCTCCTCCGGAAATCGTACTTGCAGTCAAATCATAGGCAAAAACGCCGATAACAAGCCAAAGGATGAAATTATCCACCTCAGCACCGACACCGAGAAACACCCCGAATACTAAAAAATAAATTCCCGCGCTAATAACGGGATCAAAAAGATGCCAGACATTGCCTAAAAAGGTATCAAGGTGCTGTGATTGCAGTTCTTCAATCGGAAGGCTCAATGCAAAATCCCGACGCTTCCAAATGTCTGCGACATATGCCCGCGAAGAGACTGATTCGTTCAACGAGAAGAGGCCCTGATCCTCGACGTCGGACTCAGGATGAGGATCATCATGAACAGTCATAACCTTGCAAGGTTATCCCAAATGCCATCTACATATCCTGAAATTGCCCCAATGAGCCCCCAAGCGGTTGGTTGTCGCCTATCGTTTATAAGCGTGTCCGAAGTTGCAAAATTTTCCCGTTTCCCAGTTGTTGCGCGCCTTGAACGGAGTTCAAGACGTCAACGCATTCTCATCGCCTCATTAGCCGCCGTAGCCCTTGCCTTTCTAGGATTACGAGTTCTCGCCACGATCATCGTCGACCGCTGGTGGTCGCACAGTGTGACTGATGCCCCATTATGGCGGGTACGAATTGTCGCTCAGTCCCAGCTCTTTCTTCTTGCCTTTGTCGCGATTTTGGCCATTCTAGGTACAACGATTTTTTTCATTTGGCATACTGGTCGTCGCGTTCTCGCCCCCAACAACCGTGTCATGCATTGGTATCACGCGCGGATGGGGTTGGCACATCATTGGCTCGTCATAGCGATTGGCATTTATGTGGCTTGGCGGGCTTTGGCCGCCGTCCCGAATTTTTGGCAACAGTGGATTCTTTTCCGTGACGGGTTTGATTTATCAGACTCTGTTCCAGGTACCGGTGGAAATCTCGGCTCATATATTTTCTCGTTGCCGTTCCTCAACACCACAACATCATTTTTACGTCAATTAACTTTATTCAGTTTTCTCTTGGCGCTGGCAGGTCATTCAACCTCGGGGGCATTCAGGTGGAGCAAGTCAATGCCATCGCGCCGAGCAGCGTCGGCACATCTGCTTTCACTGGCAGGGTTTTTTCTTCTTGTGCAGACATTCCACTACTTGTTCGTGCAGAGGCGCCTGCAGGTGCTCAATAGCACTGGTGGCTTCGTCGGTGCCGGCTATACGCAAACAACATTCGTTCTTCCCGGTCTGTGGATCACAGCAATCTTTGCTGCACTCGGGGTTACTTCGTTAATTCATGCGATTACTACTCGCGAGACGAAGTTAGCAAAAATAGGTTTGGCTCTTTGGGCAGTCGTACACATGGTCGCTCTTGTTGCATTGCCAGCGATTATCGACAAAGTAGTCGTTGCCCCTGCCGAGGGTGACAAGCAATTAACTGCGATCGGCGAGAACCTTGCGGCCACACGAACCGCATATGGACTCGGCGATATTTCTGAATCGGAGACCTCAGTCAGCAACGGACTACCGAGCTCAACCGACGCTGCCGATATCGCACAAACAAGTGAAACCCCAATTTTTGATGTCTCATCTTTAGCACCGGCAGTGCAGATCTTGGAAGGAACAAGTGGTACTCGCGTCACACAAGTTGATCTTGATCGATACGAGATTGATGGCACATACCGAGCGCTCATTTTGGCTTTACGGCAGCCTGATCGCCGGGGTTTGCCAGAATCTGGTTGGGTGAAGGAACGTTTGGTGTACACCCATGGCGGTGGGGTCATCGTTGCCTCAGCGACGCATAGCGACAAAAACGGTCGACCAGATGTCGCCGAATTTAGTGGCGCCTACGATCTTCCTCCTGTTTATTTCGGAGAAGGGTTGGAGAACTGGTGGGCGATTGTCAACACAAAACGAATCCAACAAGGTGGAGTTTCATACACCGGCGATTTGGGAATCAAGACTGGATCCTTTTTCAAGCGCACCATTCTCGGTATCGCACTCGGTGATCTTCAGATTCCACTGTCCTCCGAACTCACATCTGAGTCAGAGATCTTGCTGCGTCGCGGCATCAAGGATCGTCTCACTGCGCTGGCACCATTTCTTTCATGGGACAGCGATCCTTACGCAGCGATCGTTGACAATCATGTGGTCTGGATTGTTGACGGATATACAACCTCAAACTCGTACCCATATTCGCAATCTTTTGGCCGAGAGGGATTGCCGAGCGGTAGCGACATTGCGCGCATTCCGCTGAATTACATGCGTTCAGCGGTGCGCGCCGTCATTGATGCCGACACGGGGACAACCACCTTGTACGAATCAGATATTGAGCAAAGCACAGATCCGATTTTGAGGCTTTGGAAAAAGGTCTTGCCTGATTTGATTGAGCCAGCAGACTCAATGTCTCAGGAACTGCGTGCCCATTTGCGCTATCCCAAAGACCTGTTCATTGTGCAGTCTTCTTTGCTGGGTCGCTACCACGTCAGTGATGCTGAATCTCTGTTCAATGGTCAAGATCGATGGACGATTTCACCCGCGCCAGGTGCCGATGTGGGCATGCCCGGCTATGCGGTTTCTCAGCCAGTCTTTCGCTTTAATACGGTCGCCGGTAAGTCACAGTGGTCAATGATTCGTACCTACAACACTGGATCTTCTTCAAATGCGTCAGCTGGACGCGATGTTCTTTCAGCAATGATCATCGCTTCCAACGACAGTCCGCGAAGATTGCAAGTCATTCGCCTCAAATCCAGTGATGGAAACAAAATCTCTAGCCCACAGGTGGCCCAGAGCGCTATTGATGCGGACCCTGAATTGGCGCGAATCATTACTCTGCTCAATACAAATGGCTCGCAAGTTCGCTTTGGACCGATGACCCCTCTGATCGTCAAAGATTCCTTGGTGTGGACACGCTCAATGCTGATCGCTGGAACTGGCGGAGCCGCCGTCCCCCGCGTTTACGGGATCATTGCCGTTGCGAATGGTGTGGCTGGACTAGGTGAGACGACAGAATTAGCCATCGCTGCGGCTATCAAATAAGCACTGGCAAATAAGCACTGGCAAATAAGCACTGGCAAATAAGCACTGGCAAATAAGCACTGGCAAATAAGCACAACCGTGCGGTGGACTAGGGCTTGATAACAGTTTAGTTGTACGGTACAAGGTTGCGATGTTGCTCCATCTTCTCCAGGAAAAACTGCGGCCGTACCGCCATCTTTTATGGATAGTCGTTGTGTTTCAGGCCGTTCAATCCCTCGCTGGTCTGTACCTGCCAACTCTGAATGCACGAATCATTGATCGCGGCATCACCCAAGGTGATACCAACTTCATTTGGCGCGTAGGTGGACTGATGTTGTTGACAACCTTGGTTCAGGTTCTCTTATCAATTGCTGCGATCTACTTTGGCTCACGTGCCTCAATGGCATTCGGTCGCGACACACGCTCGGCCTTATTCCATCAGGTGAACAGTTTTTCATCACGTGAAGTTGCTCATTTCGGCGCGCCCTCTTTGATTACCCGAATCACCAATGACGTGCAGCAAGTACAAATGTTGGTCCTAACGACCTGCACTCTGCTGCTCGCTGCGCCATTCACTGCCATCGGTGGGCTAGTCCTAGCCCTGCAACAAGATGTCAACTTGTCATGGATCATCGTTATTGCCATACCACTCGTCATGAGCATTCTTGGGACCGTCGTTTACAAAATGGTTCCGACATTTCGAGTCATGCAAGTGCGCATTGATCGAATCAATGAAATTTTACGCGAGCAGCTTTCGGGTATTCGCGTCGTTCGTGCGTTTGTACGCGAACCACAAGAAAAAGTGCGTTTCCAACAGGCCAACCAAGATGTCGCACAAACAGCCCTTCGAGGAGGGCGCCTCATGTCTTTGATGTTTCCGACTGCCACCTTCATCGTCAATGTTTCCTGCGTGGCCGTGGTTTGGTTCGGCTCTAACCGAATCGCTGCGGGTCAGATGAAACTCGGACCGATGGTTGCCTTCTTGACCTATCTAGCGCAGATCTTGATGTCTGTCATGATGGCTACTTTTATGGCCGCCATATGGCCTCGTGCTGCAGTCAGTGCCGAGAGGATCCAAGAAGTCCTATCAACAACTTCGTCAGTGCCCATCCCCACTCACCCAACACCGATCACACAAACACGGGTCGATCTCGAACTTCGCAATGTCGATTTCGAATATCCAGGGGCAGCGAGTCCTGTCTTACACAACATCTCATTTAAGGTTTCTGCCGGCGAGACACTCGCCATTATCGGCAGCACAGGTTCGGGAAAAACCACATTGCTGAATCTTGTGGCACGCCTATTCGACGCAACTTCTGGTGCAGTATTGATTGATGGAGTGGACATTACTGAAGTGGCTCCAGCAGAATTGTGGTCACGAATTGGACTGGTGCCGCAAAAGCCCTACCTCTTTTCTGGGACAGTCTCCAGCAATCTTCGCTACGGAAAACAAGATGCAACAGAACAAGAGATGTGGAATGCCCTAACCATCGCCCAAGCAGACTCGTTTGTGCGTGAAATGCCGGGCGCACTTGAGGCAGTCATCGCTCAAGGCGGCACCAATGTCTCTGGTGGACAGAGACAACGATTAGCAATCGCCCGTGCATTAATTCGCCAACCTGAGATCTATTTATTTGATGATTCGTTCTCGGCCCTTGACCTCTCGACTGACGCAAAATTGCGGGCCGCTCTGACACCTCATCTCAAAGACTCAGTGACCCTCATCGTTGGACAACGAGTTTCCACAATTCGCCATGCCAACCAGATACTGGTCCTTGAAGATGGCCTTGTCGTTGGACTTGGCAACCACGAAGAACTTCGTCAATCCTGCCCCACATATGAAGAAATCGTTTTATCCCAGGCATTACAAGAAGGTGATGACCTGTGAATGAACCAAAACGAATGAACAAAGAGGATCAAACTACGAGTCCCGTGGGTAATGTCTCCGAACTCCGTGCTGGCCGCATGAATACTGTCGGCGTGCCGGCAGAAAAGTCAAAGAACTTTCTTCAAAGCGCTAAACGACTGACCCGCTTAATCTCCGATGAATCAATTTTAGTGATTCTCATTTTTCTCATGGCAGTCGCCAGTGTTGCTCTCGTCGTTTCTGGTCCGCGAATTTTGGGGCATGCCACTGACATTGTTTTTCAAGGTCTTCTCAACCGTGACGGTACCGATGGAATTGATTTCGCAAGATTGCATCGCACACTGGCATTTGCTATCGGCGTGTACACCGCTTCTTATGTATTGGCTTACGGACAAGCATTCCTTCTCGCTGGAGTGGTCCAACGGACCATGTTTAAACTGCGCCAGGACATTGAATCCAAAATCCACCGATTGCCACTGAGTTATATTGACCGACATTCGCGAGGCGATTTATTGAGTCGTGTCACAAATGACGTCGACAACATTTCGCAGAGTTTGCAGCAATCATTGAGCCAATTGGTCACTTCCATGCTCACAATCTTTGGCGTTTTACTGATGATGTTCATAGTTTCACCAATTTTGGCTCTTGTTGCACTGACTGTAATTCCTCTCACACTGCTGACAATGGGACAAATTGCTCAGCGCTCGCGGGCCAAATTCATTTCTCAATGGCGATACACAGGTCAGTTGAACGGCTTAATTGAAGAGGCATTCACTGGTCACGCCATCGTCAAAGTCTTTGGCCGTCAACAAGAAGTAGAAGAGCGCTTTACGACTATCAATAACGAATTGTTTGAAACAGCCAACTCTGCTCAATTTATGTCTGGTTCGATTCAGCCCGCCACGATGTTTATCGGAAACCTCAATTATGTCGCGATTGCCGTCATCGGTGGTCTGCGCGTCGCTTCAGGCTCTATGAGCCTTGGTGATGTGCAGGCCTTTATTCAATATTCGCGCCAGTTCACTCATCCCATGACACAAGCAGCATCAATGATGAATGTTCTGCAATCGGGTGTGGCTTCGGCTGAACGCGTTTTTGAATTGCTTGACGCAGAAGAACAGATCACAGAAAGTGGAGTCGCCGATTCGGCGGTGACGCAAGGTCAAATTGAGTTTGACAATGTCTCATTTTCTTACGACCCGCAACGACCTTTGATCACTAACCTTTCATTTATCGCTGAACCTGGGACGACTGTGGCCATTGTCGGTCCAACCGGCGCTGGTAAAACAACTCTGGTGAATCTTGTGATGCGCTTCTATGAACTTAATGAAGGACGCATCGTCTTAGATGGTCGCAACATTGCTGAGATGCCCCGCTCTGAACTGCGCTCTAAAATCGGCATGGTCCTGCAGGACACTTGGCTTTTCAATGGCACAATTCGCGAGAATATCGCTTATGGAAATCCTGATGCCACTGATGAGCAGATTCGGGCAGCGGCGAAAGCTACTTTCGTTGATCGATTTGTCCACTCTCTGCCAGACGGATACGACACCATCCTCAGCGGTGATGATGGAGCGGTGAGTGCGGGCGAAAAGCAGTTGCTGACAATCGCTCGAGCATTCTTGGCTGACCCCGCAATTTTGATTCTTGATGAAGCGACGAGTTCTGTCGATACGCGCACCGAGGTGCTGATTCAAAAAGCGATGGGTGCGCTACGTCAAAAACGAACAAGTTTCGTGATTGCCCATCGTCTCTCGACGATTCAAGATGCCGACATTATTTTGGTCATGGAAAATGGGGCGATAGTGGAAACTGGTTCGCATGTCGAGTTACTGGCGGCACGGGGAGCGTATGACCGGTTGTACCAATCGCAGTTCACCGCTCCAGTTATTGACCTTGTCTAGCTAGACGAGGCCAGAACTCAATAATCTTTCAATAATTCTTTTTGTTCGCTAGATCTGCTGTGTAGCTTCGCCCAATGACGATGAAAATCTCCTGTGAACAGGTCTTATGCACTGCCAGCCAGCTTTTACCGCAACCCGGCTGAAGAACTATCAGGGCCGCGAAAACGAATCACTGTTCTAATTCAGTTGACATTGCCATTTCAAAGTGATTGCCTATAGAGCGTTATGAACCTTTTGAACGCTCCCGCTTCAATCGCCACGATCAGTTGGCCAGTGGGATCAGACGCGTCATATGCAGGGTTTACGGCGAATCATGCGGCGAAAAATCATGTCGCCAAAAAGGCCGTCTATATGGCAGCCACCTTCGCAGCAGTGAACACCAAGCGTTCACCCCAGCGGCTCGAGGAGTTACTCACGTAGGACACACCAACGTAGAGAATCCACACCGAGGCCACTGGGAAAATCCCAGTGGCCTTTTTCGTTCTCCAGGCAACAATCAAAAATCCAACCCACCGACAACAGAAATAGAGACCAAATCATGACAATGACACTTGAAGCCCCCATCACCTACATCAGTGATACCGCCACCTCACCAGCCCCGAAGAAACTGGCTGCCCGCTGTGCGGACGGCAACGGCACGCTCACTCCCCTGTTCTTCAGCGATGAGAACGTGGACATTGCTCGTGCCAAGGCTATTTGCACTCGATGTCCGCTAAGTGCTTCGTGCCTTGACGGCGCTCTAGAACGTCTCGAACCCTGGGGGGTTTGGGGAGGTGAACTGATCGACAATGGCCAGATAGTCCTTGATCGCAGACCGCGCGGGAGACCATCGGTTTTACCACGGGCCATTTTAGTCATTGACGAAGACCGCACAATTCGCAGCATTGCGAGCGTTAGTGAACAGAGGAGTTACGAAATCGCCATTCGAGTGGCCTAACTCCTGACGTGATCTGACACTCCTCATTATCTCGGTTACGGGCAACGCTTAGACGACCCCGTAACTGCACCGGGAGGTCCCGGTCGTAGTAACCCCCCACTGCGACCGGGCATCCCCGATCCCCATACGAATCTGTGAAATCCGATCAGCCAACTATCCTGTGCTAAGTGGTTCAGACACATGTGCTTCGACGCTTACGCCCTGTGGCAGTTGGCTTAGTTGCCGCCCTCGCCGCCTCTGCCTCTGTGATTTTGATCCTCGGTGCCCTGCAAAATAACAATGATTCAGATGTCATCCTCGATGAGCCCGGTGAGTATCAAGAACCGGGCATTGGCACTAACGCCCCGATTGAAGGCACTCCACTAGGACATACGATTCTCTTTGACCTCAATGGTCAAGAAATCAACACAGCCTCCCTCAGAGATGCGGGTCACCCAATGCTGATCAACTTCTGGTTTTCTAATTGTCAACCCTGCAAACGAGAGATGCCCGCACTCCAAGCGGCATTCGAGAAATACGCAGACAGAGTGACGTTTGTCGGCATTAATACCCAAGACTCAGCGGAAGTCACTCAGGCATTTGCTCAAGACCTCGGTATCACTTATCAATTGTGGCGCGATCCCAACGGCGAGATGCTGGTGGCCAATGGCATTTCGATATTCCCCACGACTTTATTTGTCTCTGCTGATGGGACAATCACCAAACAAGTTTCTGGTGAACTCACAACAGCGGCAATCACAGACGCCTTATTGGCAATGGGCATTTCATGATCGGAAGCGCTGACCGTCTCTGGCTGAGTTTCGGCAGCGGTCTGTTGGCGGCCGTTAATCCCTGTGGGTTCGTCTTATTACCCACCTACTTGATGTACTTTCTCGGAGTCAGTGGACGACCCGGTACTCAGCGCTCAACAATCACACGAGCGCTCTTGGTAAGCACTGCTTTGTCCGCAGGATTTATGAGCGTCTTTGTCATCGTCGGTGGCGTGAGCCGACTTTTCACTGACTGGATTAATCAAAACGCCAAATATGTTTCGGTACTTATTGGAGTTGCTCTTGTTGTTCTCGGTATTGCGATGTTGTTTGGCTATCGTCTGCCATACAGCACACCAAAACTTGATACAGGTCAGCGTGACCGCACCGTTTTCTCCATGTACCTATTTGGTCTGGCTTATGCGATTGCCTCAATTGGCTGCACCATTGGGCCGTTCTCGGCCACAGTTCTTGGAACCATTGATACCGAGGGATTCGCCCGTGGAATCGTGGCGATCACGCTTTACGGAGTTGCTATGTCGCTATTAGTGACGACACTGACGGTGACGTTGGCCCTCGCACAAGGTGGACTGCTGAGATTGTTGCGCTTGAGTATGTCTTATGTTGAAATCTTTTCAGCATGTGTGATGATTTTGTCAGGCCTCTACTTAAGTTGGTATTGGTTCAACGAAATTCGCAATAATTACGACGATGCTCTCACCGGTCGTGTTTTAACGTGGCAAGAAAACATTGCTCAATCAATTGACGAAAACCGTTTTGTGCTGGCCGTTATCTTTGGCTTCATCGTGGCTTACGCTATTGCTTACACAATCATCAGCCGCCGACGAGAAATTTCAACGAGCAAATAAAATGCCAATGTTTCGCCAACTCCTTGATCACCCTGATGTCGAAGAAGTCGTCGTCTTACGCGGAGTCACTGAACCGCGTGCACACAGAATTGGTTTCATGGCATATCACGGTGGTGGACTTGAAGAGATGACCGAAGTGATTGCCATGGCCGCTGCCGAACATTGCGGCGCTAGCTACTATGGCGTTCACCAACCCAAAGGTATGGAGCGACACATTCCTTCCATTGAGGTGTCGCCAGATTCTTCAGAAAATCTGCGGTCATTTATTGATCACGTTCACACCGTGATCACCATTCATGGATTTGGGCGGCAAGGATATTTCTCGTCACTCTTATTGGGCGGTCAAAATCGCCCTTTTGCCGAACATATCGGTAACTATTTGCGGACTCACTTGCCGGCGTACAACGTGGTGACTGAAATTGAAGACATCCCCAAAGATCTCCGCGGTTTACATTCGCGTAATCCGGTCAATCTCCCTCCAGGGACTGGCGTGCAAATTGAATTGCCACCACGTGTGCGTGGGACAACGCCACTCTTTTGGGATTGGGAAGGACCAGCGTTGCCACCGCATACACAATCGTTAATCGCTGGGTTGGCCGAAGCGGTTGAGAACTGGGCTACGGGGCAAGACGGTCAATGATCCACGAATCTGTTGAGTCCTCGAGGCGATAACGAAAGCGATCGTGTAAACGATTGGGACGACCCTGCCAAAACTCAAACACTTCAGGGACGAGAAGCCAACCACCCCAATGTGGTGGGCGGGGTACCTCGCCAGTGGAGAATTGTTCACTGAAATTAGCGAAGTTCTTCTCCAAGACCGATCGATCTTCAATTTCTTGACTTTGGGGAGAAGCCCATGCGCCTATCTGACTATCCCGTGGTCGTGAAGCAAAATAGGCATCACTTTCAAATCGCGATAGCACCTCAACTGAACCCCGGGCGCGCACTTGACGGTGTAAACCGAGCCACGGGAAAACCACGCTCGCCAAAGGCGTGCCATCAAGTTGTTGACCCTTGGAACTTTCGTAGTTTCCGAAAAACGTAATGCCTTCATCATCCACCCCACGAGCCAAGACAATCCGCGCATCAGGTAACCCGTACTCATCAACTGTGCCGACAACCATCGCATTCGGCTCAGGTAACTCGGCCTCAACAGCGTCGACATACCACGCATGCCATTGCTGAATCGGTGACTCATCGAGGTCTTCACGATGTAGTCCAGCAGTTTCGTATTGAATACGACGATCGCGCGGGCTCACGATAATCAGTTTCTCGGTGAGATCCGCTCAAGGCCGCGCGTATATGGCCGCAACGCTTCGGGTATGACAACGCTTCCATCTGCCTCACGGAAATTTTCCATGATTGCCGCCCACACGCGTGGTACAGCCAAAGCTGAACCGTTCAGAGTGTGAGCAATGTGCGTTCCTTTTTCACCAGATTTGCGATAACGAATATCTGCTCGACGACCCTGATAGTCGCTAAACCATGAGATTGAAGAGACCTCAAGCCAACTATCGCAACCTGGGGCGTAGACCTCAATGTCAAAACTTCGATGATGGCTTTGACCCATATCGCCAGTACAGATTTCGATCATCCGATAAGGCAAACCTAAACCGGCGATCAAACGCTCAGCGCGATCACGTAACTCGATCAACATGGCTGGCGAATCTTCAGGGGTGCACAGAGAAAATATCTCAACCTTGTCAAACTCGTGGGCACGCAACATACCTCGCGTATCACGGCCCGCAGAACCTGCTTCACGGCGATAGCAAGATGAGTACGCCATCAGACGCATCGGCAATTGTGCTTCATCTAAAATCTCGCCAGAATACATTGACGTCAAGGGTGCCTCGGCTGTCGGGATGCACCACAGGTCGTCACGTTCAATGGCGTATGCGTCCTCAGC
>BJGB01000036.1 GCA_014190215.1 Actinomycetes bacterium
CTATGGCTTTTTGTGATCACGCTGACCGCACAGTTTCGGCGGGTCGCCCCGACTGTGTGTACTGTGACCTGCCGATTAATCCCGATGGTCACTTCTGCCCGCGCATGAATTAACCCGACGGCTTCACCATGATGAATATCTTGCATCTTCTGAATAACGGCGATATTGAAATTGAAGGTCGCATGCCCTACAGCAGTAACGCCACTTTTCTTGTCAATCTCACACTTGGTGAGCAACGCGGCCAAGCGATTTACAAACCACTACGTGGCGAACGTCCTTTATGGGATTTCCCCTCGGGATTATTCCATCGAGAAATCGCCGCCTACCTCCTTTCAGAGGCCATGGAACTCCATGTCATACCTCCGACAATTGAACGCGATGGTCCCTTCGGGCCAGGTTCATTGCAATGGTTCATTGAGGCTCGTTTTGAAGAGCACTACTTTACGTTGTACGAGAATCATCCGGAACTTCACGATCAGTTCCGAAATATGGCGGCTTTCGACATTGTGGCAAATAACACCGATCGAAAAAGTGGGCATTGCTTGATTGATAGCAACGATCGCATTTGGGGCATTGATCAAGGACTATGCTTTTCCGCTGATTTCAAATTACGGACCGTCATTTGGGAGTTCGGTGGTGAGACGTTGTCCCCTGACCTTCTACGTAAGGTGCAACGTGTTGTCGAAAGCCCCCCACTTGATGTTGCAGCACTCTTGAACGACGATGAAGTTGAGGCGATGATTGAACGGGCAAAAATGCTGGCCGCGGGTGCTATGTTCCCTATTGATGCAAGCGGTCAGCGCTACCCCTGGCCAATGGTCTAAGGCGAAGTCGAGAAACAATGGATGACAATGACTTAGACCCGTTGATTGATCGCGCCGATCTCGACGGGCTTGTACGCCTGATTGATGCCCGGTGCACAAACCGTGACTGGGAAGGTCTTTTTCGTATTCACCAACGCTCACGACTTGCAACTCAGACAGGTCGGCAGGTTTGGCCAGCGGCCACATTGGCTGAATATCGATTGGCTCTTCATGCAACGACCGAATGGGCCGCTCAAGTTTTGGCCGAAGATAGTGGTCGCTTCACTATTGGACCGCTCACCGAAGTTATTGCTCAAAATCATTCCTGGACTGAACTTTCAGATTTGCTGACTGATGGACCACGCCGAGCATTCGTGGCGCATGAGCGAGTATTGCGCGGCGAAATCATTGACGCTAAGAGCGTCGGTGAGGTTCTTGACGTCCTCGATATACCTTTAATCCTTCAACCATGGGAACCTGCGTACCCGATGGCGACATATTCTGATGAAGGTATTGATGCTCCATCTCCGAGTGATAATTGGCAGCACGTTTGGACTGACATTGAAGCCGAAGAAGTCTATGAAGAAATGATTGTTGACGATCCCTTTGTCCATGACGCTCTGCGTTCACTCGTTGAGCCATGGACATCTTCCTCTCAGGGACGAGCTGAGTCCATCGTCGTTGATGGCACAGTCATTGATGCCCTCGGTGCATTAGGTATCCGTACATGTCGACTGACACCGCTGACAACGCAGGAGGCGCTTGCTTGGCTTGGATGGTGTGGTTCATCGGGTGGTGCCCACGGTCGACGACGAGGGGCGGCATTGGGGCGGTTCGGTGTGTGGTGGTTGTTAGCGGCCATCGGTGGATTCACCGAGGAATGGGACGAGATGCGCCAAGCCGGTGTTCTGAATCAGGAAATCGGCGACACCGCGCGAGCGATGCACTGGTTTCGATGTGACGATGGAAGTCGCAGTCCTTACGAGTTGAGCCTGATCGCTCAAGACCCCGATAACGACATCTCTATTGCGCTGTTTGCCCGTGATGCTCCGGCCTGAGCCGGCATTGACTCAGCGACCCTGAAGAGCTTCAATCAGTTTCGGCAACACTTTGTGCAAGTCGCCAACAATTCCCAAGTCTGCAATCCCGAAGATCGGTGCTTCCTTATCCTTGTTGATGGCGATGATGTTCTTCGAGCCCTTCATGCCAACCATGTGTTGAGTAGCACCCGAGATACCACAGGCGATATACACGCTGGGCTTAACGACCTTGCCGGTCTGACCAACTTGATAGCTATAAGGAACCCAACCGGCATCCACGATGGCACGCGATGCGCCAGGTGCAGCCTTCAGCAACTTGGCTAAGGATTCAATCATTTCGTACTTCGCACTTTCACCTAAACCACGTCCGCCAGAAACAACAATATTGGCTTCATCAAGTTTGGGACCAGTTGTTTCTTCAACATGTACCGCAGTCACTTGTGCTGCGCCAGTTGCTCCGAGGTCGGGCACATTCACTACAACGACTTCTGCCGCCGGTCCAGCAACTGATTCGGGAACGAATGACTTTGGACGAAATGCTGCGAGGTACGGAGTGCCCCCAGTGAACGTAGTGGCTACCAAAGTGTTGCCGCCGAAAATCGGTGTCGTCACAGTTACCGACTCACCATCGGCAACAATCTCTACGTTATTCGTTAAAACTGTGCGCCCGACCTTGACCGACAGACGGGCCATGACATCGCGACCTTCATATGACTGTGGAAACATCACGAGATCTGGGGCTTGCCCACCATCAATGCTGGCCTTCATTGCCGAAGCAACTGCTACACCAGCCAAATTAGATCCATAACTCACGGCGAAAACTTTGCTCGCTCCGAATTCTCCGAGAGCACCGGCAACTGCTGCGCCATCGCCAGCCACCCACACGCTGACGGTTGCTCCCATGGAGCGCGCCTTAGTCAACAGTTCTAGTGAACCTGATGTCGGTGCACCGTTTGCGACCTGAGCAAAAACCCAAATGTTATTAATTCCCATTGATCTATCCGTTCTCGTTCTTTTTTCGGTGGAGGTCTGACTGATATGTCTTTTGTGAAGTGATTGGGCTGACTAGATGACCTTAAGACCTTCGAGGAAGGTCACGATCTTGGCGAATGCTTCGCCATCATCTTCGATCACTTCGCCAGCGGCACGGGCTTCGGCTTGTGTGACGCTGCTAACTTTTTGACCAGCGCCAGCCCAGCCAACGAGAGTGACGCCAAGGTCGGCAGCGGTGACTTCGTCAACTGGCTTTGCCTTCGCCGCCATGATGCCTTTGAAGCTTGGGTAACGCGGTTCAACAACGCCGGCAGTCACAGAGATTAATGCAGGGAGCGGACAAGTCACTTCGTCATAACCATCTTCGGTCTGACGATCCACTTTAAGAATGCCACCTTCAACAGAAACTTTTTTCGCAAATGTCACAGAAGGCAAACCGAGAACTTCAGCCATCTGCTCCGGCACAGTTCCGGTGTAACCATCGCTGGATTCAGTCGCCGCGATAATCAAATCGGCTCCCCCAAGTCGTGTCACAGCAGCAGCCAAAATCTTCGCCGTTGTCAAAGCATCCGAGCCCAGCAATGCTGGATCAGAAACCAATACGGCTTTTGCCGCTCCCATTGCTAAAGCAGTTCGTAAACCTGAGGTTTCACTATTCGGTGCCATAGAAACCAAATTGACTTCTCCACCACCAGCAGTAGCAACCAACTGCAGAGCCATTTCGACCCCGTAACTGTCGGACTCGTCCAAGATCAACTTGCCTTCACGCTTCAGCGTATTGGACGAGGCATCTAAGGCTCCAGGGTTGGCAGGATCGGGGATCTGTTTTACGCAGACAATGACGTTCATATCCCTATTCTTACGGACTAACACCCATTTCGCACAACCCACACCCCATCTCTTTGCGTGACGCTCGCCCCATCGGGCCTCCCACCCCTCAAGATCACCTGAAGTGGCTTGAGATCGGGCTGATACCGTTTGAGGTAGTGCGAATTCTCCTTGTCGTTAACTCCTTTGCTTCATCTGTTACCGCTCGCAACACAGTCATTGTGCACAGAGCGTTATCCCGATGCCACGATGTGCAGATTGTGGAGACCAACCGGCGCGGCCACGCCACTAGGTTCGCCCAGGATGCCGCTCATCGTGAGGTTGATTTAGTCATTTCCTTCGGCGGCGATGGCACCCTCAACGAAGTTGCCTCCGGCGTTGCTGGTTCGCAAACATCCCTAGGGGTCTTGCCTGGCGGAAGTACCAATGTTTTCGCCCGCACTATCGGTTTACCAAATGACCCAATCGCCGCAGTCAACATGTTGGTCAGCGGTCTGGAAGATCCTCAAGCAAATATTCGACCCATCGGGCTTGGTCGAGTCAACGGACGCTTCTTCTGCTTTCATACCGGTGTTGGCTACGACGCCGCTGTCGTTCGCAATGTTGAGACTCGGGCTTCACTAAAGCGCTGGGCAGGACATCCATTATTTATCTACGCCGCTATTCAAACTTGGCTGAATAAATACGATCGTCATCACCCACATTTCACGGTTGCAGCTGACGCAGCTATAGGCGGACCGGGAAGTATCTCTGGATCCGAAATCAATACATACGACCCACAGCGATTCGTTGATGACGGCTATTTCACGGTTGTCCTCAACACAAATCCATATTCATTTCTCGGCAACCGAGCTCTTGATCTGTCACCCGCCGCTGGTCTCGACAAACCACTTGTGGCTGTGACTTTTCGAACCATGTCGGCGATCGCCATTATTCGCACATTGGCTGGGGCTCTCAAAGGTGGCGGAGTCACACCAAGTGAGCATGTGGCTTGTTTTAATGATGTCCACGAACTGGTCATTGAAAATGCCACGCCATTTCCCTATCAGGTTGATGGTGACTACTTGGGTGAATCAACACGCCTACATTTCCGACATGTGCCCGAGGCCGTTCGTCTACTTTTCCCTGCCTAAAGATTTATCTTTGATTAATGACCTCGAGGGCGATGTCTGGTTGATTGGTGCACAAACCGTCAATTCCCCAATCAAGAAGTTCGGCCATTCGCGCAGGATCATCACAGGTCCAGGTGTTGACCTTTAACCCATGTCGGTGGCAGAGATCAATAAGTTCACGCGACAGTAAATTGACCCACGGGTGTAACGCGCTGTGTCCGTCATTGACCAATCCCACGACAATGCCCAAAGCGTCTTGCGGCAGCACCCCAACGGTCAGCCAGGCAGTGGCAATGGTTGGTCGCAACTGCCGACAACGGTCAATGGTCTCACGGCGAAATGAAGAAATGAGCCAGCGACTATCGCCCTCGGTTCGCCTGCTCAGGCATTCAATGGTGCGGTCAGCGATTGATTCGCTCTCGTCGAAGTCTGGCTCCAGCGGGTCGTTTTTAATTTCCACGTTCACCCACATGGGTTGGCAAGCGTCGAGGGCGGCATCCAAGGTGCAGATGTCTTGAGGTAGATCGGCGAACTGCACTTGGGAAATAATCCGATCATCCTCCAGTGTGGCATTGTGATGTACAACCAAAATCCCATCGGCTGTGCGGCGTACATCAAGTTCGGCAGCATCTGACCCGATAGATACGGCTCTTTTGAAGGCCGACACTGTATTTTCCTTCTCGGCTTTTGAGGCACCACGATGAGCCATTACCTGTGTCGCCATACCTGCATTTAACTCTGATTACTCCGCAACCCGAACATTTATCCGAAAATGGATAAAGAAAAAATCAACTATGTGACAAAAAATTAATGCCCCACCCCTTGCGAATTCACCAAGAGTTTGCCAACCTTGCAAGGTCTGCTTTTTAAGACTCTAAAACCCCGCCCACCACCCCCCAAACATGCCTGGAGCACACCGTGTCTATCCTTGCCTCTTCCCTTGCCCTCGGAACCGCCGACTACTCCTGGCGCGATGAAGCCGTCTGTCGAGAAACCGATCCGGATCTATTTTTCCCCGTCGGAACTACTGGTCAAGCCCTCCTGCAGATTGATCGCGCCAAGCAAGTTTGTAACGAATGCACAGTTCAAGTCAGTTGTCTTGAGTTTGCTCTTGAAACCAATCAGGACTCAGGTATTTGGGGTGGCACCTCCGAAGAAGAGCGTCGCGACATCCGCCGCCGAATTGCTGCGCGTAATCGCATCGCAGTCATGAATGCCCGTTCTTTCGTTTCTTGATCTAACGCGGTAAGGACAATTGCACAACCGTGCCATCGCCGCTGCGGTGACCTTCAATGCCGGCGGCGATGAAATCTTCCGCTACGCCTGCACGAATCAGAATTGAACCATTCAGTTCAGTGGTCACCAGGGTCCGCACAATAGAAAGTCCGAGTCCAGTCACCCCATTGAGATCAAATGCCGGGTCCAAGATACGACCATCGTTTATAACTTTGATCTCAATGTCATCATCAGTGCCACCGAGTTCCACGACCACTGAGCCACCAGCGCTGCCTTCAGGGAAGCCGTGATCAACGGCGTTTTGCAAAAGTTCGGTTAACACCACAGACAGAGGCGTGGCAACTGTGGCCGGCAGACGACCGCCATCACCCTGAACAATAAATCGCACGGGACGATCGGGTGATTGCAAACCTTCTTCGACCAAGCGCAACAAAGGGCGAACGATCTCAATGAAGGCCACATCCTCACCGGTTTCACGGGACAATGTTTCATGCACCAATGCAATCGTGCGGATCCGCCGCACACTCTCTTGAATCGCTGCCTTCGCCTCTGGCGATTCCAGTCGACGCGCTTGCAAACGCAACAGTGAAGAAATGGTCTGCAAGTTATTCTTCACGCGATGGTGAATTTCCCTGATCGTGGCATCTTTTGAGAGCAGCAGACGATCGCGGCGGCGCACTTCGGTGACATCGCGAATGAGCAACATTCCACCCGTGATGACCTGCGAAGCGATGATCGGAAGACAGCGAACCAACAAGGTCACATCAACCGTCTGGTCAAATTCTTCAATGACCGGTTCATGACGCTCGAAGGCTTGGCGCACTGGACTGTCGGCGAAACCAAGTTCACTGACAGATTGACCGACCACATTGGCGGTGATTCCAACTCGATGCAATGCTGACACCGCATTTGGTGATGCGTAGCGAATGACAGCCTGTTCATCAAGGACGATTGCCCCGTCCCCAACACGGGGTGCGGCACTGAGATCTGCGGCACGGCCACGGAATGGGAATGCACCTTGGGTGATCATCTCAGCTATGCGTTGAAAAATCGAGAGATATGTGCGCTCAAGTTCACCGGGTTGGCGACTCGTCTTTGACGACCACTCGCGAGTCAAGACCGCAATCGGGCCGTCTTCGCCATGAACTGGGATCGCTAAAACATGAATTGAATCAAAAATATTTCTTTTATGCAGTTCGCCTTCACAGATTTCTCCCGAGGCGAATGCCCGACCAAGAAGCTCGGCTTCAGCCTCATTGGCTTGCGAATCAACAAGGTCGCTACGGTAAATCGTTTGACCCGTAGCCGGACGCACTTGCGCACCAACCACCCAGGTGTTGTCGTGACTTCGCAGGTACAGCATCATGTCAGCAAAACAAAGATCGGCCAACATTCCCCATTCACCGATCAGTTGCTGCAGATGAGCACTGTCGTCCTTAGAGAGGTCTGTATGTTGACGAAGGAGTTCGCCAAGTGTTGCCATGTCTACGAGTCTGCCCGAAAACCGTGGGCGACTCGGTCATCCTTTGCTCTAAACGAGTCTTTCAGCCACCAAAACCCATACGTCGGTCGCCATCAACCGAACCGAACTCAACATAAGCAATTTTGGCCGAAGCCACTCCCACGGTTCGACCCTTTTTATCAACGAGCCATAAAACATCAGTTGTCCCTGACAAAGCAGCCTCAATTTTGGCCTTGGTTGCATCGCGTTCTTCATCGGCCTGCTCCAGCGAAATTTCGCGTGCAATCTGAGTAACGCCAATACGAATGTCCACGACTTGCCTCCGGTGTTAGCACTGCGAACAGGAATTTCCTGCTCGCTTTCTTGTTCTGACGCTATCGCCTTGGAGAGCGTGAACTCAGACCGCAGTAGCACAAAAAGTGCTACCCATTGGCAAAGATTCCATAGTTGAGACATCGGCGTCACCGTACAATGCGCTCAACATACCTTTGACCATGCCTCGATCAACAGCGCAAATCACTGGATGCTCAATGGCCACATCGCCAAATGGGCAGTGATTATTAATGATTTGCAGTTGGTTATTGCGCTTCTCGGTGTGAGCAGCGAACCCGTGAGCAGTGAGGGCGTCGGCCACGGCCTGCATCGCTGAGCGCAAACTCGTTTGCCCAGCAGCCAAATCGGTACCCGTGAGAGCTGCTGCCATCGCCCGTCCATATTCTTGACCGACCTCTTCGGCAATGATCTCGGCCTGCGCAGCAGGCAACATTGCCAATGTCTTTCCCAAAAGACTCAAAACCAGGTCATCACTGCGCACAGGGAACTCGCCCATCGGCAACTCTGCCGCCGCCGAATAACGCTTGGACGGCCGCCCCGCCCCGCCGCCACTGGGACGAACGACGGCCACGTCGACATAACTGCCGGCCGCCAATTTGTCTAAATGGTGTCGCGCCACATTGGGATGCAGGTCAAATTCAGATGCAACCTCAGCGGCTGTGACGCCCTCGTCGATACCGCGCACAAAAAGGTAGATCGCTCGACGAGTGGGGTCCCCAAACGCATTGGTGATAGCCGTCACAGAAGCCGCAAATCCACCAGTTGCGGTAGTTGGTGACCCGTGACCTGAAACAGAAAGGGGGCGGGACACGGACATAGGGTTATTATACCTATCGCCGTAGTGCAAATTATGAAGTCGGGAGCCCCACCCATGTCAGTTACCCATGAGCAAGTCGTTGAAGCCCTGCGACCGGTTGAAGATCCAGAACTCCACCGGTCCATTGTGGACATCGGCATGCTCCGCGATGTGCAGATCAATGGCGGTGTCGTTTCCATTCTGATAGCCCTCACTGTTGCTGGGTGTCCTTTGCGCAATGAGATCACCAATCGCGTCAAGGGTGCCGTCATTCCCCTCCCAGGCGTTGCCAGCGTCGACCTCGAGTTCACAGTCATGACCGATGAAGAGCGCGGAGAACTTCGCCTCAAATTGCATGGTGACCCAGGTGCAACTGCGGGACAAGGTCAAGCCCATGGTCACGCCGAAGGTCGCGCAATCCCATTTGCGAATCCAGATAACAAAACTCGCCCGCTACTCATTTCTTCTGGCAAAGGTGGAGTCGGAAAGAGCAGCGTCACGACCAACCTCGCCGTAGCGCTTGCCGCTCAAGGACACTCGGTGGGTGTTTTAGACGCTGACATTTATGGCTATTCGATTCCGCGCATGTTGGGCGCCAATGCTGATCCTGTCGCCATTGACCGCATGTTGCTTCCTTCGGAGTCATATGGCGTGCGCTGCATCTCCATTGGTTACTTTGTCCCCGAAGGTCAAGCAGTTGTCTGGCGTGGGCCAATGTTGCACAAAGCGCTTGAGCAATTCTTGACCGATGTCTATTGGGATGAACCAGACTTTTTGCTGATTGATATGCCACCAGGCACTGGTGATATCGCTCTTAGCCTGAGCCAATACCTGCCGAAGGGTGAGGTCTACGTTGTCACCACTCCACAACAGGCCGCGCAAAAAGTTGCGCGCTTATCGGCGGCCATGGCTGTCAAAGTCGGTTTGCCAGTCAAGGGCGTCATTGAAAATATGTCATGGTTTACGGGCGATGATGGCAAGCGTTATGAATTATTCGGTAGTGGTGGTGGCCAAGAGTTAGCCACCGAACTCGCTGTTCCACTTCTCGGCCAATTGCCATTCGTACAAGCACTACGCGAGGGTGGCGATGATGGTCGACCCATTGCGGCCATTGACCCGGATAGCGAATCTGGTCTGATCTTCCACGACATCGCGCGAAAAATTGCTGCCGATAATAAGCCTCGTAAGAAGTTCAGCAAGTTTCTGAAAATCAACGGTTAAAAATTAGTCGTTCCAGAAACGCTGTTCCTTAAACGGATCGGCATACATGTGGTAGCCATTGCGCTCCCAGAACCCTGGTGCATCTTGGGGAATCAGTTCAATACCGCGTAACCATTTGGCGCTCTTCCAAAAGTACAAATGTGGAATGACAATCCGCACTGGGCCACCATGCTCAGCAGTGATCTCTTCACCTTCAAAAGCGTAGGCAACGAGAGCCTCATCAGTGGTGATGTCTGCCAAAGGGACATTGGTCGTATAACCGAATTCAGCATGTTCCATGACATGGGTTGCACCACTCTGCACACCAGCAAGTTCCAATAGATCTTTGACTCGAACACCTTGCCATGTGGTATCGAACTTGCTCCACTTAGTCACACAATGAATATCAAAAGTCAGTGACACACTCGGTAGCGCCTTCAATTCGTCAAGAGTCAGAGTAAACGGCTGATCAACGAGACCGAAAATATCCAGACTCCACTGTCCAGGTTGATAATCGGGGATTTCACCGACATGGAGTACAGGAAAACGATCCGTTAAGTATTGCCCAGGTGGCAATCGTGAGGCATCAAGCCCACGCGCCGAAATGCCTTGCCGGTTACGTTCGAAAAAGCTCATACCTACAGTTTGTCGTCATTTGCAGTGTTCAACACCGCTGGAGAGCACCTCATTTTTGCCTGTAGTTTGATCCCATGACTAAGGTCTGCACCATTTACCTTGTTCGCCACGCCAAGGCGGGTGACCGAAGTGGCTACGACGGAGATGACACTCTGCGGCCCCTCAGCGGAAAGGGTCGCCGTCAGGCAGTGGCTATCTGTGAGCGCCTCAGTCAACTCATCGTCAAACTCCCCGAGGCTCTTTTGCTCTCAAGTCCGTACATCAGGTGTATCCAAACTCTCGAACCTCTAGCGGCCGAGCGCCACGCTGTCATCCAGACCGAAGAATGTCTTGCTGAGGGTTATGACCGCGAGGGTGCTCTCGAACTCATATCCTCACTTCCTCACGGATCAGTCTTGTGTAGTCATGGTGATGTGATCCCCGATGTGATGGAGGCCCTGCGGCGTCGAGGCGCTGAAATCATCGGAGATCCTGACTGGCGAAAAGGCACAGTGTGGGTCTTGGAGCGTGAGAATGGCGAAATCACCCGGGCCGCGGCGTGGCCTCCTCCTGACACTGACTAATCATTTCCTTACGGACTGGGGGTTGAAGACTCCGTGACCGCTGCATCAATTTGATCCGATAACCCCGCCACCATTGATGCCACCGCTGCTGGCGGGTTTGCTTCTAAACATGCGCGTATCTCGGATTGCGCAGCCTGGGCATCATCAAGAAAGCGAAAAAAAGTGATGCCAAGAAAGCAATGAGCATCTGGGTAGCCATCATCAATAATCGTTGCCTGTCGTAGTAGTAGCAAACCGTTTTGCAAGCGATCAACTGCAACGGCCGTATCGTCTTCTTGTGTGGACGACAATACTGTGAGCCAACCGAAATATGTCAAAGCCTCAATGTTTTGCGGCTCAATAGCTAACACACGCGAATACAAATCTAAACCAGTTGGTATGTTGCTCATACCCTGAGAGCGCGCCTGCACCAACAGTGAACTCACGCTTCCATCTTCAATCGGCCCGTTCATCCCCTGACCTGCCAGACGCTCACCTGTCGTGCGGGCAATCGTGACACCAGCAGCCAAGGCAGTGATCACAACCAAAACCCCCCAAGCAAATGGCTTCCAACTCATACGAGCCGTCACTTGCGGTTCACCAGCGGCCGCTATGTCGCGAATCAGAGCTGCTGCCCGAGCGGTATACGAATCGCGCAGTGAAAAGTAATCTCCCTCATCAATATCGCCAGCATTGAACTCGCGCTCAAGATCTGAAAGTGATGAGAATAAGAAATCGCGTTCCTCTTCTAACTGAGCTAACCGATTTTCCCCCATCTCAGTCTTTGTCCTGACGAGCTTGAGTGACGAGGATTTGATCTTCTTGCGTCGCTTGTAGCGAACCCTCACGGCGCCATCGCCAAAACACAATGATTAAGCCACCCACGGCTGCTACGAAAGCGGCCACAGGAAGCACCCAAATCAAAGCATCAAACCCAGTGGCGCTGGGAATCAACTTCAGATCAGCGGCATAACTGTCGTCAATCATTCGAACAATCTGACCATCGGTGAGAACTCCGTCGGCAACCTGACGGGTGATCTCTTGACGAATAGCTTGAGAGCCTGGACTGCGCGACTCGTAGACACTTTCCCCGTCACATGTTGGACACGCCAGACGCTGAGAAATGGCCTCAATTCGCTCCTGGGCAGTTGACGGTCCGGAATCACGTTGGGTCCCGAGGAACATCAAGACCCCGGCACACACGAGCATCAAAAACCATGATGGCCAACGCTTGATTTTACTGAGGCGAGATGACATCACTGCCCGCTATCTCCGCTCATGGTGGCGATAGCGGTGCCTAATAGTTCTGCCGTCACTTGACCCGTAAATCGCTGTGCGACGACACCTGTGGGACTAATCAACCACGTCTCGGGAACCTTGGCAATGCCATAATCAACTGCGATTTTGGCATCCTCATCGTGGATGATCGGCCACCCACCACCGCGTGCATCAAAGAAACTTTGCACCGCCTGCTCATCGTCATCATTGACAATGGTGTACAACTCACTACCCGTGCCGTTGAGAAGTTTTTGGTTCTCATAAAACTTCACTAATTCGCTGTGCTCGCGCTTGCACGGCACACATGTTGAATTGAAGAAGTTCAGAACGACCCACGAACCCTTGCGATGTGACAGCACAAAATCTTCATCTTCATAAGTAGTGCTAACAATTTCCGGTGCGGGCCTCAGTAATAAAGGAGTTTGCGCCGTTTCAATATTGCGTTGAGATGAGACCACCAAAACAATGATAAATAACGTCATCACCGCAGCAATCCCCAGAGAAATCAGCGGGGCGATACGACGTGCCGAGTCCTTAGACATAATCAGCTACTTCTTTGACAGATTCTTCAAGGCCTGCCGACACCGGCGCAGTTGGGCGTCGACGCTTACCTGGAAAGGCCGCCAGGACAGTGCCAATAGCCATCAATGCGCCACCAACCCACAGCCACATGATCAGAGGCTTGACAAAAATCTTGATCCGCGCCTGAGTGTCATCGGGACGAACTGTTCCCTCGAGTGTGAGATAGAGATCATTCACAAATCCACTTTTGACGCTGGGTGTGCCGATATCCATGCCTTGTTTGATGTATTTGCTCCGCGAGGGACTATAAATCTGATCACCATCAATGCGGACAGCGGCCTTGACACTGGTCTTGACATCATCGCTCTCTAAAGAAAGACCTTCAAAAGTAAATGAGTGACCTGAGAAAGTGACTGTCTCACCCTCATTCATGACGAACTCTTGGGTGCGGGTATACGAATTTGAAGCAGTGAACGCCACAGCGATAATGATCACTCCAATATGCACCACCATCCCACCGTTGGCGCGCCCCACGACTCCACGCCAACCTTGCCGACGACTTGCCAAAACGATTTGGCGCAACGCCGCGCCACTTGCAAAGCCACCCATGGCAAAAGCTGTCAGGGGGGCCCAGCCATCAGCACCGACAAAAACAGCAACTGCCAAAGTGAAAACTCCACACCATGCAGGCCAGAAAAGTCGGTCGCGTAAAACTTCTTGACTCGCCTTACGCCATGGCAAAACTGGAGCTACGGCCATCAAGAATAAAAGCGTCAAACCCAAGGGCATCGTCATGCGATTGAAAAAGGGTTGCCCAACAACGAGACGGCGGTTATCGACGGCCTCAACAATGAGCGGGAAAACAGTTCCTAAAAGTACAACAAAGGCAAAGGCACTAAAGACAACATTATTTGCCAAGAAAGCACCCTCGCGACTGATCGGCGAATCAATCGCTCCAGGCGATCGCAGTTCATCTCCGCGGCGACCAATCAAAATGATGGCCACAATCACGATTGCAGCGAAGAAACCCAACAACCACGGACCCACACTGCCCTCACTAAAAGCATGAACACTGTTGATCACACCTGATCGAGTCAGGAAGGTTCCTAAAATCGTCAAACTAAATGTGGCAATCACCAAACTGAGATTCCACACCCGTAACATCCCGCGACGTTCTTGCACCAAAACCGAATGCAGATAGGCGGTGCCCGTCAGCCATGGCAAGAAACTGGCATTCTCCACTGGGTCCCATGCCCACACTCCGCTCCAACCCAGCACTTCGTAACTCCACCAACTGCCAAGGATGATTCCGACAGTGAGAAAGCCCCATGCATACAAAGTCCAGCGTCGTGTCTCAAGTAGCCAACCTTCGCCAACCCGACCAGTGATCAGAGCCGCCATGGCAAAAGCGAAGGGAACCGTAAAACCGACATAACCAATGTACAAAATTGGTGGATGGAACAAAACCAAGATGTGGTTTTGAAGAAGCGGGTTCGGGCCTGGTCCATCGCTCACTCCGAGAGGACCCATGGTGAAGGGATTCGCTGGGCCAAAAGATAAGAAGAAGAAAAAGAGTCCAACGACGAACATCACAACCATGGCCCACGCCAAGAGTTCGTCACCGACCCGTCCACGAAACTTGCGAGCCACGGCCGCAACAAAGGCAGTGAGAACTAAAAGCCACAACAAGATTGAACCCTCAAGAGCGCTCCATAGAGCCGTCACGTTGAAGATTGCTGGAGTATCGCGCGAGCCAACTTGCTGGACATACTTCATAGAAAAGTCGCGGGTAATCAACGCCCGTTCCATCATCACAAAAGCCAACAGCGCCGCGAAAAAAGCCACATAGGCGTAGCGCACAGAAGATTTCAATGCCCGAAGATCGTGTCGACGAATACCCGCAATCGTGACGGCCACACCCGACAGACATGTCAAAAGGCCTAATAAAATCGCTCCGCGCCCGAGAGCAGCATTGATACTTACTGCGAGCATTCGGAGCCCTTGTCAGTTTCGCCGACAATACGATCAGGATTTTCCGCCTCATATTCATTTGAATGCTTCACTTCAATGCGATCTCCGTTAAAAACTCCATCACGCAAGATTCCATGAACGACGACCGGAATGCATTCTTTGAAAATCCCGCCAGGTTCCCCTTCATAGACGACTGGCAGTGAGACACCACCAAATGAAATGGAGAAT
>BJGB01000037.1 GCA_014190215.1 Actinomycetes bacterium
AGATCGCCTTCTTGTGGATTGGGTGGTGGTTTCACCATTGCCAGCACATTGCCAGCGAATAATGCCCCACCCAAAGCCAACACCATCCACTTCAAGAGGTCAGCGCCAAGGAACATACTGACCATTGTGCCATTGCCAGATGGGTCAGCAAGTATCAACTTTGCCAGTTCTGGTCACTCTGGTCTTTCGCAGAGGGGATTCATCGGTAATACTTCGCTTATGGGTTTTCATCACGTCGCTATCGCAATTCATGACACTAAGGCCAATTATCAGTTCTATACCGAAGTCATGGGCTTTGAACTCGTGAAGACCGTGACCGCTCCCACCCCAGAAGGTGGATACAGCAAGCATTTCTTTTATTCCACTGGTCAGACTGCCTCGGGTGAGCAAGGGATGATCGCTTTTTGGGAGATTCACGTTGAGTCCCTTGAAGGTTTTGAAACCAATCTCAACAAAGGCGCCGGTTTGCCATGGTGGGCCAATCACCTAGCTTTTGATGCGCCCACTGTTGCCGACTTTGAACGGCACCGCGAACGGTGGCGTGCACACGGTCAAACGGTGCTTGAAGTTGATCACGAATTTTGTCGTTCCATTTATATTCGCGATCCCGAAGGCAACACCGTGGAGTTCTGCCTCACGACCCGTGACTTTACGCCAGAAGAAAAAGCCCACGCTCTTGAATTATTGCTTGATCCAAACCCGCCGATGGAAAAAGCCTTTGGTGCCAAAATTTGGCAGCCAGAAGGTGACCCAATTTTGTTGCCCTCGGGTTGAGGCAATTGATCGTCTAAGACGTTTCGCTGGCGGGTGGACTAGATTTGTAACCCTGCCCCATATTGTCAAAGCGCGTGAATTCACCGGAGAACGCCAACTTGATCGTTCCTAAAGGTCCAGCACGATGCTTGCCGATAATCACTTCAGCCACACCTTTTTCAACATTTTCGGCACGGTCGCCTTTTTCATTGCGATAGACCTCTGGTCGGTGGAGGAACATCACGATGTCAGCATCTTGTTCAAGAGAGCCAGACTCACGAAGGTCTGACAGTTGTGGGCGCTTATCTTGACGCTCTTCAAGTTTTCGACTGAGTTGGCTGAGGGCCAGCACTGGAACTTCTAATTCACGAGCCAAGATTTTTAGGTTTCGGCTGATCTCGCTGACCTCAAGTTGGCGACTCTCTGTTGTTGTACCACTCATCAATTGCAAGTAGTCAATAACAATGAGGCCGAGTCCACCGTGCTTGGCTTTCAGACGACGCGCCTTAGAGCGAATTTCAAGCACACTCACTGTGGCGTTATCGTCGAGAAATAACTTCAGATTGTCGAGTCGGCCGATCGCCGCATTAATTTTGCTCCATTCAGGCTCAGTGATTGCACCCGTTCGGAGGTTCTTCGGATTCACTCGCGCTTCACTAGATAAAAAGCGCATCGTTAATTCGGTGTGGCTCATTTCAAGTGAGAAAACCAATACTGGGAGATTGGACGTTTGCGCTACGTGAGTAGCAATGTTCAATGCAAAAGCAGTTTTTCCCATCGCTGGGCGAGCACCGACAATGATCAGTGCAGATTTTTGTAGCCCAAGGATCGTGTCATCGAGTTCTGTGAAACCAGTGGCGACGCCTGCTAGGGAAGTCTTATTCTCAAAACGCTTTTCAAGTTCGACAATTGACGTGATCAATAACTCGTTGATTTGTCGTGTTGAGTCAACAACTCTTTCTTCGGCTACTGCGAAGACACGGGACTCTGCTTCATCAAGAGCCTTCGCCACATTGTCAGGCTCGGTATATGCAATTTCTGCGATCTCGCTGGCCACACCAATGAGTCGTCGGAGCGCCGCAGTGTCCATAACGATTTTTGTGTAGCGAGCCACATTGCCGACGAGTGGTGTGGAGTTCTGAAGTCCCAACAAGAAAGGGAGTCCGCCAATTTCGTCAAGTAGTCCAGCGCGACGAAGTTCATCAGACACCGTGATGACATCGACACCATTGCCAGTCGCCATCAGTCCGCGAATCGCGTCAAAAACATGTTGATGTGCGGGTTTGTAAAAGTGCTCAACGTTCAGACCCAATTCTGCAATCAGGTCAAGGGCATCTCTTGACAAAAGTATTGAACCTAAGACAGATTCTTCGGCACTCAAGTTATGCGGAGGCACACGATTGACCATGGGACGTGGTCCCCTATCGCGGTCGTCTCTGCCGCCACGGGTTGAAATTCCCGAAAATCCGTCTGATGATCCGTTTGCCATTGCTTCTACTTTGACCCATCTACCCTGTTGATCGCTAGGGGTAAAACACTGTGAATTACTTGTGGACAACTTTGCCAAACTGGGGATAACTCATTCATTTGGATAACAAAAGGGCCCAGACCAGATGGTCCAGGCCCTCATGAACGCTTGTTGCGGACCGGGTCCGCGGTGATCATTTAGCGACGACGTTGATATTGATCGCGAACTGCACATCATTGTGCAACTTGGCCACCACGCTGTATTCGCCAACAGTCTTGAGGTGATCGGGCAAAGTCAACTTCTTGCGATCAAGTTCGATGCCCGTCTGAGCCAATACAGCAGCGACGATATCGGCGGCAGTCACCGAGCCAAATAAACGACCTTCAGCTCCGGCGGCCTTGGCCTTGACTTCAATGACCTTGGCAACCAAAGTTGAGGCCACGGTTTGTGCCGAATCACGATCAGCGGCGTCGCGCAGGTCGCGACGACGGCGCATTGAGGCCGCTTGCGAAACTGCACCTTCGGACGCATTGAGACCTAAGCCACGAGGCAAAAGGTAGTTGCGGCCATGACCCTTGGCGACTTCAACAATGTCGCCGCGCTTGCCAAGACCACGAATGTCAGAACGCAGAATGATCTTCATGATCAGCCCTCCTCAGTGGTTGCTGTGTCTTCGATGGTGTCGACTTCAATACCGGTATCGACAGCATCAACCACGGCATCAACATTCTTCACTTCATCCCGGTTGCCGGTTTCGGAGTTGCGAGGTCCACGAGGTCCACGAGGTCCACCGCGACCAGATGAAGCAACCCGCTTGGTGTACGGCAATAAGGCCATTTCACGAGCGTTCTTGATGGCTGTTGCCAAGTCACGCTGCTGTTGAACGGTATTGCCGTTCAAAGTCTTGGCCTTGATCTTTGAGCGATCAGACATAAAACGCTGTAGGAGGTTGATGTCTTTGTAATCGATGTACTCGATCTTTTCAGCGGCAAGAAGGTTGCCCTTCTTTTTGATCTTGCGACCATTGTCTTTCGGAGCACGGCCCCGAACTGGCTTCTTTGAAGTGCTATTTCCCATGATTGCTTCCTTGTGTCGATATGTGAGTTGCGAATGAAATGTTTATAAAAGCGGAAAACCGCAGGTCAGAATGGCTCTTCGTCGCCGTATTGCGAATCGTTGCCGGTATTCGATGTAGGCGTGGAACTTGCTCCACGAGGGGCTTGACGAGGTGCTGAACCGCCATCACCGCCGCCTTTTGGTGGTGTGCGCTCAACGCTGACGGTGGCCCAACGCAAGGTCGGTCCAACTTCATCAGCAACAATGTCAACCGAGGTCCGCTTGCCGCCCTCTTTGGCTTCATATTCGCGAACATCGAGGCGACCCGATACCAAAACTCTGGTCCCTTTGGTGAGTGACGCAGCGATGTTTTCGGCGAGTTGATCCCACGCCACAACATTCATAAAAGTGGTGGCTTCTTGCCATTCACCATTGAGCTGATAGCGACGGTTGACGGCGATACCCACTGTGCACGTGGCCTTGCCCGCTTGGGTGTAACGAAGTTCGGGATCGCGAGTCAGGTTTCCGACGACTGTGATGTTGTTAGATGTCATGTTTTCCTCCTAGAGGTTTTTGAAAGAATAGGTCCGAAGACAAGGCTCAAGCTGCGACGAGGCCGCGGCGGGCCGCTTCACCGTCGGGGAGACGCATTAACTTGTGCCGAAGGACGTCATCGGCGATGCGCATTGCTCGCTCAAGTTCGTCAAGAGCTCCACCTGGAGCAAGAACATTAAGAATGGCGTAGTAGCCATCTTCTTTTTTGTTGATCGGGTACGCCAAACGACGCTTGCCCCAGAAATCAACTTTGCCGTGGACGGATCCACCAGCGGCCACGACATCTTTGGAGATGTTGGCAATCCACTGTTGCGCGACGACATCATCTACTGATCCGTCGATAATGACCATTAACTCGTATGCACGCATCATAAGCGTGTGACTCCCTTCGGACACGATGACGGCGTTTCCGGCATCGGGGCCCCTGCTTGGGGCAGGGTATTTACTGACATCGGGAGTGTATCGGGAGAAACAAGGAACCTCACACGGATAACTATCCCAGAAGGGTGTGACGCAGATGATCTGGTGAAACGATGATCCCTAGCGGCGGGTCAGACGCACCAGTGAGGCCGCCGATAAAGACAGCCCAAAAGAGACCGCCCCCTCACGCGTTGTGATGGTGCCGCCTGGACGTAGATAGCCCGCAATCGATCCTGGACGAAAACCCTGAAAAACCAAGGCTGGAGAATCCCCTGCCAGACCCCAGTAAGCGGCGAGCAAACCCAAGATGATGGCCACGATCGAGACGGGCACAGCCAAAGTTTCAGGTGTAAAACGAGATGCCAGCAGCAAGGTAAGAGCTGCGCTCATTAACAATAAAACTCCGACTGCAAGGACTGCAATGAATAAATACTGCACAACAACAACGAGTCCGCCACCACTTTGATCGCCACAGTCAACCATGGCTCGCGTTGGTGCGGTGGGATTGTCATACGGAAACACCTGCAATAACTGACACGGCGCGCCATCGCTCATCTGCGGCAATCCATCCACAAATTTGACGCTAAATTCGTCGTTCGCCGCCCCTGAGACTAAAAGCCCGAGCGCACTCACGAGAACCATTCCCAGACCTACAACGGCATCGCGTTGCAAACGGCGACTGACTTCATAGGGCAACCAACTGTTCCGCTTATGCCCACGACGACGCCCGCCCATCTTCAACATTGTCTAGCCCACTTTGCGATCAGGTCGTTGTCCACCAATGGGAAGAACGCGAACGAGATGATGCCATTTGCAAGCACAGCAGGCTTCAACGACATAAGCCGTGTACTCCTCCGGACGACGATGAAACTCGGCAAGTTCCTTGTTATCAGCGACGACTTTGCCATGAGACTGTAAACGCGGTCCAAAAACATAGGTCACCAAACTCAATTCACTGACATCACAAATAGGACACTTCGTCTGAATCCGTTTGCCAATGCCACGCGCTGCGCGCATCAATTCAGGATGAGCATCACATACTTCTTCACGACCTAAACGGCCACGATGATATTCGTTGATGAGATGGCGGCGCTCAAGACGATGGTCAACTAATCCGGCACGAAACGAGGCCACGCCGCGTAAAGATCCAGATCCAAAGGTCTCCTTATTTGCGCTCATCGAATGTAGATTAGCCCGCGATTGACCGAGCGTGTCTTAACCAACAGCAGATTGTTCGGACCACCATGCGTCCAGTCGGCGGCCGATTTCCTCATCACCAATCAGACCTTCTTCAAGACGAATCTCCAACAAAAAGGACAAAGCCTGACCCACCATGGGGCCAGCAGGTAACCCGAGGCGCTCCATGACTGCCAAACCATCTAATTCGGGTCGCATGGACTTGAGCTCTTCCTTGGCAGCAAGTTCAATAATGCGTTCTTCGAGTTCGTCCATACGCTGCGATAGACGAGCTGCCTTGCGCTCATTGCGCGTCGTGCAGTCACAGCGAGTCAGCACATTCAGTTCATTTAATAAAACGCCAGCGTCATTGACGTAGCGCCGTACAGCGGAATCACTCCAGCCCATTTCATAGGTGTGAAAGCGCAAATGCAGGCGTACCAGTTCGGTGATCGCCACAACATCCTCATTGGGGTATCGCAGAGCCACGAGACGCTTGCGGGTCATCTTTGCGCCTTTGACATCATGCATATGAAAAGTGGTGCCCTTGCCTTCAATGAATCCGCGGGTCGCAGGCTTACCAACGTCATGAAACAAAGCCGCTAATCGGGTGATACGAAAATCGAAGGATTCATTGGCATCGGCGTGCACATTCTCGATCACTGCAAGTGTGTGAGTCAGTACATCTTTGTGACGATGAATAGGATCATGCTCAAGACGCATCGCGGGAAGTTCAGGGAGGAATTTGTCTGCCAAACCAGTTTCTACTAAAAACCACAGGCCGGCACTTGGGGACTCAACGGTGATGAGTTTGTTTATCTCGTCACGAATCCGTTCTGCTGCAACAATCTCCAAACGGTCTTTGTACTGCTTGACGGCTTCAACTAATTCGGGAACCGGATTCATATTGAAACGAGCAATAAATCGAGCGGCACGAATCATCCGCAATGGATCATCACTAAAACTGATGTCTGGATCGAGGGGCGTGCGTAAAGTGCGTGTCATCAGGTCACTCGCACCGTTAAATGGATCAACCAATGTTGGGGAATCACTCGTTAGTTCAAGGGCCATAGCGTTGATCGTGAAATCGCGACGCGATAAATCAATCTCAATGGCATCAGAAAACTCAACATCTGGTTTACGTGTATCGGGATGATATGCCTCAGCGCGATGAGTGGTGATTTCATAGACCCGATCACCTTTGCGTGCTCCGATCGTGCCGAACTTTTCTCCTTGAGTCCAAATAGCGTCGGCCCAGCCACTCAGTAGACGCTTAGTCTCGTCTGGTCGGGCGTTTGTCGTGGCATCAAAGTCAATCGCCGTGCTGGCATGGCCCCCAAGCAGGTCGCGAACAGTGCCACCTACCAAGTACAGACGCTTATCAGCCGCACGAAATAGCTCACTGACCTCGGCTAATTCTGCGAGTACTGGGGCAAAGCGATCAGGAACCACGGGTGTCAGGCTATGAGGTCGGCTGGATAGTTGGGGGGTTCTTTTCGTCGACATTTGGTGGATTCGCCCAGTTAATGCGTCTAGTGTGAGTACGCACATGCATCTTGTGAGTAGACGAAAAGCACAAATGCTCAACTAGAGGAGACATCATGATCCCATCAGATCAACTCAATCGTGAACACTTCAACCGCCGCACCTTGCTGGCTGGCACAGGCGTCAGCGCCCTTGCGCTCTTGATCGCCGCCTGTGGTGGCGACGATAAAGGCATGGCAGGAAATACTCCCGGAGGTTCGGGCTCATTGAAAGAGATCGATCTTTTGACCGTCGCCCTCCCCTCCTCGCTATCAAATCTGTACCCAGGGCAAGAGGCTGGAAACTTCAACTACTACGTGGCTTGCCTCGTCGGCGAAGGTCTGGTCGCCCCCGATGGAACTGGCAAGTTAGTGCCAGCATTGGCTTCGAAGTGGGAACAAACATCACCCACGACATACGTCTACACCTTGCGCGATGGTGCCAAGTTCAGCGACGGAACCCTTCTTACCCCTGAGGATGTTGTCTATTCAGTCGGTATTTCCAAGGACGAAGAAAAGTCCCCCAACATTGCTTACTACTGGGCCAATGTTGATAAGGCCGAAAAGACCGGCGATAACGAAGTCACGATCACCTTGGCCTCCCCTGATGTCGCATTCGAATGGGGTCCTTGTGCCGCCAATGCTTTGTGGATCACCTCGCAGGCTTACGTCGAAGGTAACGGCGGCGAAATGGGAACACCCAAGGCCCTGTTATACGGCACGGGCCCTTATAAGGTCACCAAGTTTGAGCCTGACACCATGGTTGAACTTGAGCGCGTCGACACTTGGTGGGGTGGAGTTCCACCAGTAAAGACTGTTCGCATTGAATTCATCACTGAAGAAGCAACTCGCGTGTTGGCCCGTAAGTCGGGCGACATTGACTTGGCGATCAGTATCTCGCTTGATCAACTCAGTCAGTGGGAAAGCGCAGCTGACACATCAGTGTTGTTCGCTCCAGACCGCAGTTACGCCGGCATTGACTTCAACACCGCTGTTGAACCCTTTGATGACATCCATGTACGTCGAGCCATTGCTTATGCCTGCGATCGAGCAACTGTCGTTGAAAAATTGCTCGTTGGTCATGGTGAGCCAGCCACGGCGCTCATCACCCCCGATCAGATTTCGTCGGTGCTTGGACTCGACGGAGCACGCAAAGCGCTCAAGGAAGTTCTTGATCTTCCCTTCGATCTTGATAAGGCCAAGGAAGAGCTCGCACTGTCAAAAGTGCCAGAAGGTTTCTCCACCAAAGTTGGTGTGTCATCGAGCGCACCACAAATCAGTCAGTTCTTCCAGTCGCTGGCCGAAACTGTGAAGCCACTTGGCATCAACATTGAAGTTGAAGAGATGCCCGTTGAGCAGTGGTACGACACGATTGGTTCAGCCGATTGGGGCTTGGCCTACATGTGGTATTTCAACGCCACGGGAGATCCGGCCGAAATGTCGTCATGGTTCTTGGGTGAAGGTAACCCTGCTTCATACACCAATGATGCCGTGACCGAACTTATGGCTCAGGCCAAAGAAGAGACCGATCCTGCCAAGCGCGTCGAGATTTTGATTGAGGCACAAAAAGCTGCCTTAGCTGATATCCCGTACATTCCGCTGTGGTGGGGCGAGGCCGCGACGGCTATCAATAGCAAGTACACCATTGAGGACTTTGGTTCGTACTCACTGCTGTCGCCGTGGACACCGCGCATTCTCACCGTCGATTGACCCAACTACTATCTCGCGGTTCGCTGACACGATTTATCGTCGTTCGTCTAGCAGCCACGGGTCTGTTGTTGTTGGTGCTCTCATTTGTTGTCTTTGCACTTTTACATCTCACACCTGGTGACCCTGCGCGCAACCTTGTAGGAGTTCGTAACGTCACTCCCGAATTGCTTCAATCAATCCGCGATAAATATCACCTCAATGATCCGTTCATGAGTCAGTACCTGCAATGGTTAGGCAATGTGTTACACGGTGACTTTGGCGAATCCATTCGTAATAACACCACGGTGACAACCTTGTTATCTGATCGAGTGACACTCACATTGCAACTCGCCGGTTTGTCATTTGTCTTGACCGTGCTTATTGCGGTTCCACTCGGTATTGCTGCCGCATGGCGAACAGGGTCGGTACTTGACCGTTCTGTCAGCGTTGCGTCGATTGTGGGTATCGGAGCACCCACATATGCCGTCGGCTTATTGTTGCTGTACATCTTTGGTTTGTGGTTGGATATCTTTCCGGTGTACGGAAGTGGTGATGGCGGGTTTGACCGCTGGTGGCATTTGGTTTTACCAGCAATCACATTGGCTAGTGGGCTTGCTGCCATGGTTTTCAAATTGACCAGAACGGCAGTTGTCGCTGAACTCAATCAGGACTACGTAGCGTTCGCCCAAAGTCGTGGTTTGTCGCATCGTCAAATACGATCACTCGTCTTGCGTAACGCCATGATTCCGGTCGCCACAAGTTTGGGATTAGTGTTCGCATTTTTGTTCGGCGGGACGATCTTGGTTGAAGTAACTTTTGCCCTTCAGGGCATCGGTTCTCTACTCGCTGGATCAGTCACTTTCAAAGATCTTCCAGTTGTACAAGCCATCACTTTGTTAACAGCAACAGTGATCGCGCTAACCGCTCTGGCTGTTGATGTCTTTTATTACGCCGTTGACCCGCGTGTTCGCAAACGGGGCTCACGATGAGTCGTCGTGCGTTAATACCCATCGTGACGGGAATCCCGTTGGCAATGATCGCTATCTTCGTCGTTGCCTCGCGATGGATCGTGCCAAATGCGACGCGCCAAGACATCATGACCGGAGTGACGTCTCCGGGAACTGCGGGTCATCTTTTTGGTACCGATCAACTCGGTCGTGACATCACACAATTAGCGATTGCTGGCGCTGGCTCTGCGGTGGTCGGACCAATAGTGATCGCGCTTGGTTCAATGATGATCGGCATCATGCTTGGTACTTTTGCTGGCTACATGGGCGGATGGCTCGATCTGTTGCTTTCGAAGTATGCCGACTTGTTACTCGCACTTCCTACAACTCTTGTCGCCCTTGTTGTCACTGGACTCATTGATGGCGGATATTGGGTCACCGTTTTAGTGCTCATCATGTTGTTCTCGCCAACCGATATTCGTATGGTTCGTGGCTCAGTTATTGCTCAAAGCGGTCGGCCATATATTGAGTCAGCAAAGGTTCTAGGTCTCGGACGATTACGCATCATGTTTCGTCATATCTTGCCCAATGTGTTGCCCGTTGCATTTTCAACGATGTTGCTCAATGTTGCTTTTGCGTTGGTGTCAATGTCAGCCCTTTCTTTCTTGGGACTCGGTGTCGGGCCAGGTGTTCCGGATTGGGGACGTCAACTCAGTGACAGTCGAGATCTTCTTGATCGCAACTGGGGTTCACTTGTCCTCCCAGCAACGTTGATCATCATCACTGCGGCAGCCATCAATCTCTTGGGCGATTGGTTACAAGAGCGCTTTGAAGAACGATCGGTGCAGCGATGAATCGCGGGCTTTACTTGAGCAACCTGGTAGTCACAGGTCCAACTGGGCTCATTGTGACTCGTATGGATCTACGTCTCGAACCCGGACAAACTGTGGCCTTGGTTGGAGAGTCTGGTTCGGGTAAATCCATGACAGCTAAGGCTATGACTGGCTTGTTGCCACGAGGAGTCACAGCGACGGGCACTCTTCAACTTGACGATATTGAAGTTGACCTCGCACTTGGACCACAAGTGCTCACTGATTTACGCGGTAAACACATCAGTTTGTTGCTACAAAATCCTTTTACAAGTTTGAGTCCAGTACATCGCTGCGGTGAACAAATCACTGCTGCGTTGGCGCCCGACCTACGGCGATCAAAAGACGAAATTCGGCGCCGTCTAGACGAAGTTGATCTACCTGAACGCGTTGCACGCCAATACCCCTTTGAGCTTTCTGGTGGTATGCGACAACGGGTCGCGCTAGCAGCCAGTTTGGCAAGCAACCCACAGATCTTGATCGGTGACGAACCGACCACGGCGCTTGATGTCACGACGCAACGCGAAATGCTTGACCTACTTGAACGCATTCAAGGCGAACGAGATATGGCGCTACTTTTAATTACTCACGATCTCGGAATCGCTCGTGAACGTGCCGACAGAATTCTGGTGATGTACGCCGGAAGGCTCGTTGAATTGGGTGAAGGTGCCGATGTCTTCGCACACGCTCAACACCCCTACACAGCAGGCTTACGCGACAGTGATCCGCCCCTAAAACATCGCCTGGTTGAATTGCCAGCAATCGCTGGTTCAGTACCGCGTCCATCGGAAGTTGCAGTCGGGTGTGTTTTTGCGCCTCGATGTGATCGTGCCGACCATCGTTGCCGTACTGATACTCCCGAACTCATCGGCACAACTTCACAAGTTGCTTGCTGGAAACCCATCACGAAGGCCGATACGCCTCATCTCATTCAGATTGCGACCGATGTACAAGCGCAAAATACTGGCACCGATCTCGTTGTCGTGAAGGCCGTCAGCAAGAGGTTCTCACCATCTGCTCCACTGGCATTGGACAATGTTGATATTTCTATTCGACTTGGCGAAGCGGTCGGAATTGTCGGCGAGTCAGGATCAGGTAAAACCACCTTGGCCCGATGCCTCATTGGACTCGAAAGTTTTGAGTCAGGGGATATTTCATGGATGATCAATGCGCCTATGGCACAGCGCGCGCAGATTGTGTTTCAGGACCCCACGTCCGCATTGAATCCAGCAATGACAATTGGAGCATCCCTGGCTGAGGCTTTGGGAGTGGGTCAACGAGATAAATCTGAAGTACCCGCACTTTTACAACTCGTTGGTCTCCCTGCCGAATACGCCAGGCGTCGACCACATGGATTATCAGGCGGTGAACAACAGCGTGTTGCGATCGCCCGAGCCATTGCCCCAAAACCAAAACTCTTGATTTGCGATGAGCCAGTTTCGTCTCTTGATGTTTCAGTCCAGGCGCAAATTCTGAATTTAATGAACTCCATCATTAAAGAATTGGGTATCGCCCTGCTTTTTATCACCCATGACTTGGCAGTCGTCCGACAGGTCGTCAGTCGGGTATATGTCATGAACAATGGCCGAGTGGTTGAGTCAGGAACCATGGAGAATGTCTTACTCTCTCCTCAACATGAATACACACGTCAACTCTTCTCATCGGTGGCTGGAAAATGAACTCTGAACTCAACCAAAATATTCAACAGATCCATAGTAGCGATGACGAAGGTACCTTGGTGCGCCGAAATGTCGCGCATAACATGCGAAAAGTTCGTCTTGCGCGTGGCCGAAGTCTGCGAGATGTAGCTGCAGAGACAAACTTCAGTACCGCGCTCTTATCCCAGATTGAACGTGCTGTGGCAAATCCAACAGTGGTCACTCTCACTCGAATCGCTGCGGCACTTGATATCAGCTTCGCTGACCTAACTCGCTCCACTGCAATTGATACTGAGATTATTCGCGCTGATTCGGCTGACTCAGATCAACCACGGGGACGAATGCTTTTTGCCATGATGCAACGGCGGCGGTTTGACATTTCTGAAGGAAAATTGCCGGCCCATCAATCAGGAGTCTTTAGTGATCATGGCCAACAATCAGTTGAGTACGCCTACGTCATCTCTGGATCGGTCACTTTGAGACTCGGCAACGAAACCTATGAACTTGGTGAGCATGATGCCATCCGATTCTCTTCAGAGGTTGCTCATGCGTACAGCACTGGCGATGCTCCCGCCATTCTCTTAACAGTTGTGAGTTACGACGATGAATAATCCTTCAAGCACCGCCCGCCTGCTGGCTAACCGTGCACCAGTGTCAGCCCACCTCAGCGACGACCAACTATCACTGCTCGTTACCACGCTTGAGATTCCGATTGGTGCTCAAGACGCTCTCAAGAAATCGTGGTCAATCAATCTCACAACTGGACAAGAGTCAGAAGTATCGGACAAAGATCCGATCAGTGAGCGATTCGCACCCAATGACGAGGGCACCGCCATGTCACCGGACAAAAAGTTAGTAGTTGTGATTAAGGGACGCGGTTCAACTTTAGATATCACCAGCCCATATCGCTGGACACGACCCATTCGATACTTTGACGCCCTGAGTGACCTAGATGATCCTCCTCAGTTGCAACTCATTGATCTTTCAACTAATGAATCGCGATGGCTCACAGACGATGGTTGGCGGTGGTCATCTGTGCGTTGGTCACCAAATGCCGATGCCATCTTCACCTGTCGTTCCCTGGATCCACTTGGGCGTGACGGTTATCAATACGCCAACTTGATTGATCTCAAAGGCAATATTCGTGCTCTCCCTATCCCGGGTGGCCGTTCCATTGTTGGAACTTGGCTGGCCGATGGTCGGTTGGCGGTCATCGTTGCCAGTCCTCAAGGAAAGCCACCTGGGAGCGAAGCATGCCTCTACATCGTGGATGGTGACATTGCACGCATCATTGATGTGCCTGACCTTTTCGGTGATGTCTACGGGGACCAACCGGCTGAACTTGCTGACTCTTACGACAACATTCTCTTGGCTCACCCTGACGGCTCGCTGATCATCCGCACTGGATCTCGCGGACGAATGGGAATTGTTCACCTCAATCCTGATCAACCAAATTCACTTGAATATCTCATCAATGATGACCGCTGCTGTTCCCCAGTGGCGACAACTCAGAATGAATTGATTTTCACTACGCAATCGTCAACCTCACCCGTCGAGATTGCGGTCCTTGAGTACGCGACGAAAACTCAACGTCTATTAACCCACTTCAATCAGGTTGATGACTCTCCACTTGTGGTGAATCGCTTCACAATTGAGACGCCCGATGGATTCACGCTTGATGCTTGGTTCTTGTCGGCTCACAAAACTACTCAACCTCTTCCAACTGTCAGCATCATCCATGGTGGACCGCACTTTGCTTACGGTGAAGCGTTTTCTCTTGATGCTCATGCTCTATGTGCGGCAGGTTTCGGTGTTTTGTACACCAACGTTCGAGGTTCGACTGGCTATGGCGATGCGTTCGCCTACGCAGCCCATTCAAATTGGGCAGAGGGACCAGCTGGTGATCAATTGCTCGTCATTGATCAAGCAGTCAAACTCGGTTTAGCTGATGAGAAGAAACTTGGCATTGCGGGAAATTCTTACGGCGGATATTTGTCGGCCTGGCTGGCATCAACTACGACTCGTTTTCAAGCCGCTGTCATTGAAAACCCTGTTACTGATTTGGTCTCAATGTACGGCACGAGCGATATCGGTGCGACATTCTTTCCAACTCAATTTTCTGGTGCACCCCACGAGCAGATTGAAACGTATTACAGGCAGTCTCCAATCATGCACGCTCACAACTGCATAACACCATGTTTGTTTGTTATTGGTGAAGATGATCGACGTTGTCCACCAGCTCAGGCATGGGCCATGCACCGAGCTCTTTGTGTAAGAGGAACCACAAGTGAAGTGCTCGTGCTCCCTCATTCATCGCATGAAGGAAGTACATATGGTCCACCCAGTGGACGCCTTGCCCACGATGACGCACTAGTTGACTGGATGACCCGATGGCTGAAATAGATCGCGAGTCTCTGTTGGCGACCCACCCACTCATTGAGGAAATCGCTCAGCAATGCGCCACCGAGATGCACCTGCCAGGTATGCAATGGGGAGTCGTCCTAGACGGCGAACTTGCTCTAGTTGGGTCAGTTGGTGCGATCACCGATCACTCCACTCGCTATCGCATTGCGTCGATGACCAAGAGTTTTACCGCGGCGGCCGTTCTCAGTTTGCGTGATGAGGGTGTTCTCGCTCTCGATGTTCCCGTGGGTCTATACGCCCCCGAATTGGCAGATGTTGTCGGTCCAGACTCTTCGCCACCAATCACACTCCGACACCTGTTGTCGATGTCGTCAGGGTTAGCCACTGATGATGCTTGGGCAGACCGCCACCTTGACGCCACGGTTGACGAGATGAATCGGATCTACGCCGATGGCCCCGAGCTTGCTTTCGCCACTGGAACGAACTTCGAATAC
>BJGB01000038.1 GCA_014190215.1 Actinomycetes bacterium
GCTTCCCTTCCCTCTCTTTTCTTTCTCTCTTTTCGGACTTTTCTTCCGAGCGTGATCTCGCAGTTTGGCAAGCGATTGCCATAGGTCTTCGCAGTTGTGCTCGTCTGATGGGCAACACAGAATTACCAAAATTAGAAAGTCGTATTCGCTCACTGGTCGCTCCAGTGCTTACTGATATTGGCTGGGAGCAAGGGGCTAACGACGATGATCTGCGCGGCAAATTACGCGGACTTCTCGTGACTCTGCTGGCGATTAATGGAAATGATCTCACTGCTCAAGAGCGTTGTCGCTCCATTGAGTTCCGCCATGAAGGTAATGACCAGACCATTCATCCGGACTTACTTTCGGCAGCGACAACTGTCGTGGCCAGTAGTGGCAATGAGGAAGATTACGAATATATGTTGGGCAAATTTCAAAGTGCAGAGAATCCGCAAGAACAATTGCGATATCTCTATGCCTTAGCCGAGTTTGATGATCCACAACTACTTATTCGTACCTGCAATTTTGCGGTGAGTGGGGAGGTAAAAAACCAGAACGCACCCTTTGTGTTGGCACAATGCATGAAGGCGCGAATCAACGGACACCTAGCCTGGGATTTCATCCAACATTTCTGGGATCAAGCTCAAGAACTTTTCCCGATCAACACCATCGTGCGCATGGTGGGTACAGTGCAATTTCTCAATACCCCCGACGCTGCGAACACTGTTCAATCATTCTTCAGAGAACACGATATTGCGCAGTCGGCCAAAGGCTTGCAACAAATCCTGGAGCGTCAAAGAGTTAATACTGCTCTACGCTCCCGTGAGGAATCTCGTCTGAGCGCGCAACTGTAACGAGCATTCCATCTAGTTGGACTCCGAGAGCGGCGCAAACTTCAAGACAGTGCGCTCACCGCATACCGTGTTTGCCGATGCGGCGAACCGTCATCACGGCGTTGTTTTCGCCGCTAATGCCGAAGATGGTGGAGCCATTGTTGGCTTCAATGTGCCCGAACCATAAATCTTCGCCAAAAACCGACTACGGTTTATAGTGCTTTAGCGGATTTTTCCGCCACGACGAAGGAGTTAGACCATGTCCGAAGCTTGGATCATTGATGGAGTTCGTAGCCCGCGCGGACGAGGCAAGGTAACGGGTTCACTTCATCACATTCACCCCCAAGAACTCTTGGCGCAGGTTCTCAATGCGCTTCAGAAGCGTGTTGGCTTTGATACTGCTGACGTAGACGATGTGATCATCGGTAACGGCAACAGCGTGGGTGATCATGGGGCGTGTATCGGTCGTATGGCTGTGCTCGCTGCCGGATGGCCAGTCACTGCACCTGGCGTCACCATCAACCGCTTTTGTGGTTCTGGCCAGCAGGCCGTGACCTGGGCGGCAATGGGCGTTCAGGCTGGACACCAAGACCTAGTCATCGCTGGTGGAGTCGAGTCAATGTCGCGTTGGCCCGCACCAGACGGCGCCCCAGACTTCACCTCAGGAAACGCTGCTCTCCGAGAAATGTTTCCGATGGTTCCGCAGGGGATTTCTGCTGACTTGATCGCCACCATCGGTGGTTTTACGCGCGCCGATGTCGACGAGTTGGCATTCATCAGCCAACAACGCGCCGCAATTGCTCAAGCCGAAGGTCGTTTTGATCGCAGCATTATTCCAATTCTCAATCCCGATGGAACCGTCGCACTAGCCAAAGATGAACACCTGCGTCCTGAGACCACAAGGGAATCTCTAGCTGGTCTCTCAGCCTCATTTGAGCGCCTCGGTGCGCACAAGTTTGCCGAGTTTGACAGCACATTTGATGAGATGTGCCGACAGGTCTATCCCGACATCAGTTCTGTTGATCATGTTCATCATGCCGGCAACTCCTCAGGTGTCGTTGATGGCGCTGGAGCGATCATGATCACTAGTCCCGAATATGCCAAGGCACACGGACTCAAGCCGCGCGCAAGAATCATCATGTCAGCAGTTGCTGGAGCAGAACCAGTGATCATGCTCACCGCACCAGCGCCAGCGTCAAAGAAATGTCTTGAGCGTGCCCGAATGACTACCAAGGATATTGACCTGTGGGAAATCAATGAAGCCTTTGCGGCGATCCCACTACGCGCCATGCGCGAACTGGGAATCACCAATGAGAATGTCAATGTCAATGGTGGAGCTATCGCACTTGGACACCCGATTGGTGGCAGTGGCGCAATGCTGATGCAGACCGCATTGGACGAACTTGAGCGTCAAGATAAGCAGACCGCACTCATCACGATGTGCACCGGTGGTGGCATGGGAACAGCCACCATTATTGAACGCATGTAGCAGCAACTATTCGCGAGGCAAGCCAAGAACTCTTTCGCCAACAATGTTTCGTTGAATTTCGGTTGAACCTGCATAAATTGTATGTGCTCGGCTGAATAAGAAAGTGTGCTGGAAATCGTGCACTAGTGAGCCTTCATCATGCATGATCAAAGCGTCCGCTCCAAGTAAGTCAACTTCTAATTCTCCGAGACGTTGATGCCATTTCGACCAAAATAATTTTCCGATGGAGCCTTCAGGACCTGGCTGTCCCCCGTGCATAAAACGCGTCACGTTTCGCAGACCCGACCAACGCATAATTTCTAGTTCGCCGTAAGCGCGTGCAAGTCGTTGTCGCACCTCAAGATCATCAGCACGTCCTTGTTGCACCGCCAAGGCACGCACATTCTCAAATTCTTTAGCGAAACGTAATTGCTGAGCCATAAACGCAGTACCGCGTTCAAAGCCAAGGGTCCCCATTGCGGTCTTCCAGCCGTTGCCGCGTCCACCCACGACCATGTCCGCAGTCGTCGTGGCACCAGTAAAGAAAACTTCACAGAAATGATCGTTGCCCGAGAGATCTTTTAACGGCCGAACCTCAACCCCTGGCTGATCAATCGGCACCAGCAAATACGACAATGCTTTGTGGGCTTTTTCTTCAAGTTCGGTGCGACACAAAACAAAAATCCATTGCGCAAATTGGGCTTGGCTGGTCCACACCTTTTGACCGTCAATCCGCCATGTGTCGCCATCGAGAACTGCTGTGGTGCGAACTCCCGCCAAATCGGAACCTGCACCAGGCTCACTAAATCCCTGGCACCAATATTCGTCGCCACGCAAAATGGGAGGCAAGAACCTGGCTTGCTGTTCAGGCGAACCAAAGGTGATCAGAGTCGGCCCTAGTAAACCTTCGCCGAAGAACCCGGCTCTTTGAGGACCGTTAGCCAAGGTGTACTCCTGGGCGAAAACCAACTCTTCGGCGACGGAGGCTTCTCTTCCTCCAAAGGCCTTGGGCCATGTCAAACCCAACCAGCCGGCGCGGCCGAGCTCTTGCTCCCAGGCCACCCGCACATGCCAGTCGTGCGCACCCATTTCCGCCGAGGTACCAAGGCGGCGATAGTCGCCCACGAGGGTGCGGTTCAACCACTCGCGTACTTCATGGCGAAATGCGCTCGCCTCGGCTGACTCAGAAAAGTCCATGACTTAGTTTCGCCCGAAAGGTCCCTGTCGGTGAAATCGGGGCGTGAGGTCTAGGGTCATTGATATGGCGTCACCCAATTCCCCAGATTTATTTGATCTCACTGGTCGTACTGCGCTCATCACAGGAGGAAGTCGTGGGCTCGGCAAAGAGATGGCGCTCGCCTTCGCCCGCCAAGGCGCAGAGATCATGATTGCCAGTCGATCCATCGAGTCCTGCCAAGAAACAGCCGCCGAGGTCTTTCAAGAAACAGGTCGCCGTTGTATTCCGTACGCCTGCCACGTGGGCCGCTGGGACGAACTTGAAGGTTTAGCAGACGCTGTTTGGAATGAATTTGAGGGCCTTGACATCCTCGTCAATAATGCTGGCAAATCTCCGTTGTACGACAAGGTCATCAATGTCAATGAGCAGATGTGGGATTCGGTCATTGGCATTAATCTCAAGGGACCCTTTCGTCTCACAGCGTTACTTGGGACGCGGATGAGCGAACGAGCCATGCACCTAGGACGCAGTGCTTCAATCATCAATATTTCGAGTGTTGCCGCTATCCACCCAACGCCAGATGTCATTCCCTACACCGCCGCCAAGGCAGGGCTCAATGCCATGACGATCGGATTTGCTCAGACATTAGGACCTCATGTCCGCGTCAACTGCATCATGCCGGGCTCATTTCGCACCGACATTAGTAAGGCATGGAACTGGGACCTCGTTGATCAAGGAATGAAACGCATCGCCATGAAACGCGTTGGAGAACCCCACGAAATTGTCGGTGCTGCATTATTCTTAGCCAGCGACGCCAGCAGTTATATGACGGGTTCCGTTTTCACCGTTGATGGTGGTATTCCTACATGATTTATTTGAACTCTGACAAAAGGACAATGCCATGGCTCTGACTCACGAAGAAAAACTTGACCATCAACGGCGCTTCGCCGAAGCAACGAATACAAGCCGACCAGATATCACTATGGCGATGTGTGTTCCGGGTGCATTGGTGTGGCACAACTTTGATGACAAATCTATCCCCTACGAGAACACTGGCAAGACCTTGACACGAATGCACGCGATGATTCCTGATTTACGTTGGGAAACGCGCAGCGTTGTCATCACTAGCGATGGCTGGATATGGCAAGCGGCAATCATGGGAACAGCACCTGGGGGTCAATTGTGTGCCCATTCATGTATGGTCGTGACCCTGAACGATGACGGACTGATCACCAAACTGGACGAATATCTCGACCCAGCGCAAATGGCACCGCTGCGCAGTTAACCGCTACTTGTCAGCGAGTAAAACCGCTCCATAACGGTCAAGTGATTGATTCGACGCCACACCTCACGTCATCTCTCTGAGGGCTACCATGGTGCGCTCGGAGTAGAAAAAATGCACCAAACTCGAGTATCTGCCCGGAGTTACTGATTTTTAGCAAGGTTTTTTCGCCACGAAGAGAAACTCTTCACCGATCCTGCATGGGGCATTCTCAACCATGGGAACGGATAGACCTCTGCCAGGTCTCTAAATTTCTTAAATGAAGGAACTGGTGCGAACGTCACGGCCACTGCGTGGTCTGTTGCAAATTGATATGGATCTCCAAGATATACACGAAGGTCTCTCCGTGCAGACAGATCTTGAAGTGTCTGAAGATAGAACGCGATGCGATGTGAACTCAGTTGAAGTTTTCGTAACGCTGGCTCATTAAAGACAAATACAACGGGGAGCTCGCGATGAGCAACCATCGCAGGGTCTGCATCCCCTAGTGAGTCAATCGTCAACAACACATACTCTGCATTCTTATTCAACACCGGTGTGACCGGGCCTCGAGTTGCAGCAAGATCAAGGTCCACGTCAAGTCGATCATTGTTTGCGCTGTGAGCAAGTGTGGTCTCTTCAGGAAACTCGGCTACTGGACAATTTCCAACAAGTGAACATTTTGCACATAGCCCCGGAGCGCGTTTGTCAACTTGCCACTTTGAAAATCCGTAAGGTTTGCCAGTTCCGGCACCAACTGTCCATTGCCAACCCAGAAGGTTTGCAGCTCGCGACCCATCAAGAAGTTGTTGGTACATTCGTTCTTGCCCAAAAAGCCAACCCTTCTCGTCACGCACCGTCCATTGAGAGGCCAACCACATTCGGGTTTGATTTACTAGCCATCCATCTGTTTCTAATTCAGAGACAACTTCATCAATACAACGCATTTCGCGATTCCAGCCATCGCCATCTTGGTCTTTGTTGGCTTCAAAGCGAAGATTCTCAAATAACTGCACGCCCATTCGGGCATATAAATGCCTCGCATATTCTTGCCACAAAAGTTCGTCCTGAAACTTTTCACGATCTTTGTGCGGCGCCTTGCTAACGGCTTGAAAGACTTCACTCAGAGTCAAAATGTTGTGGCGAATATAAGGCGACAATCCTGAGGCGCCACGACTTGATTTTGGGAGGACTTGACTACGCATGTTGGCGTACCCAGCGATGTCCAAATTTATTAGAGCATGGTTAGCAGCCGTTTGACCACCATTTACCGAACTTATCCCCAATGTTCCTGAGTAAAGGCTTTGAAAATCTCGCTCGATAATCGTTTTGACATCTTCTAACTTTTGTAGCGATATCTGCAACATCTACTGAAATCTAACAGAACCACTTTTGACATTTTCAGGAAATCATTTCTCACTCTTCAGGTCACACCTCCCTCCACCATCGGGGAGAGGTGTACCCTGAAGTTATGGAAAAAGCAAAACGTTTTGTTGCCCCAGTTATTGTTCTGGCAGTCACCGCCACGGTCTTCGCCTTGAGTCTTGCTCGCATATAGCGAGCTTCAACCACTTTCAGTCTTTTAAGTTGTCAATGCCATTGCCAATGGCCATGAAAGTTGGAGCCCAAAGCCCAATAAAGATGCCGAATCGCTCACCGGCTGCACCCTCTAAGCCTGATTCTGTTCCACCTTGTGTGAACCAAATAACGATGCTGCCAATAACTGACAAGAACCCGAGTGCATAAGACAAATTTGCGCTGTAACCCAAAGACTTTAATTTTCTCAACATGATTAACCTCTTTCAAATATGAATCAACGTAATGTCAATCCGTTACCGTCTTAGCACACACCCGAAGAAATGAACGACCTTTCAACGAAGTTTTTCACCCAAAACTCCAGTCTTTGCTTAACCAGCAACTTTTATACGAGGATCACAGGCGAGCGAATCGCCCGGCTTCTGCAGTAAAGCGTTCGCCGATATCACTTGAGCATGAAGTCCGTGTGCGACCAATTGCCACATCAAGGTTGTCTGAGGGAATATCTGAAGGTTAGGTGCCTTTATGGTGCTGAAATCGTAGTGATGCTGACGAAATACAACCGTACCTAGTTTTTGGCCGACCAGAAGCCCCAGCATCAGAAATTAGGAGCCCAACACAGGTCTGCACTGTGTAAATCATTCAACTTCACTAAAGATTAAGTATTTAAGAGAATTTTGAACACTCAAAACACCCTCAGTGGGCCAAAAGTCGTAGATTTGGACAATGGTTATTGATCTTGGGGGACGAATAACGAAGAAGCATGCAGTTGTTATCGGCGCTGGCTTTGGTGGCTTAGCCTGCGCTAAAAAATTACGTAGGTCAGACGCATACTCGGTGACCCTCATTGACCGCAATCCTTATCAACTATTCTCACCGCTTCTCTATCAAGTTGCCACAGCATCGCTACCAGAAGATGACATTGCATTTCCCATTCGCACGGCGTACCAAGATGTGCAATTTGTGCGTGCTGAGGTTACCAATATTGACGCAACTAGAAAAGAAATTACGCTGTCAAATGGCAAAACGATTGCATACGATGATTTGATTCTTGCAGTTGGCTCAGAAGGCACGACATTTGGAATACCAGGCGTCGCAGAAAACGCACTTCAAATGAAGTCGGTCGGGGATGCCCGTGAGATTCGACATTCGTTGTTGAGTACATACGAGAGTGTCGAAGATGGATTATTACCTCTAGAAAGTCTGAACGTTGTCATCGTTGGAGGTGGCCCAACTGGTGTCGAACTTGCTGGAGCAGTGAAGGAACTACAGCATGAAATTCATCGTGAGTTTGAACACATCGCACCAAAAGCAACCGTGACACTTCTTGAAGCGGGCCCTCGATTATTGCCAACCTTCCATCCGCACTCAAGCAAATACGCGTTCAAAACACTCACCAAAATGGGCGTGCACGTTCAAGTTGACGCCACCGTTGTTGAGGCGACGCCCCGATCGCTGCGACTTGGAGACGGTAGCGAGATCATGGCTGGCACCCGAATTTGGGCGGCAGGAGTTGTCGCGCCCGCACATTGGAAATTTCTTGGGGAAACAGATCGTGGAAATCGAATTAAAGTTAATTCACATTTGCAAATCAACGACTCAATTTGGATTGTTGGAGATGTTGCGAGTTACCCCGATAATGACGGGCGTCCACTTCCGATGGTTGCGCCGGTGGCAATTCAGCAGGGAAAGCATGTCGCGCGCCAGATTCGCCGACGCGAGTCAAGTAGACCTCTTGAAGTTTTCAAATATCGTGATAAGGGCCAAATGGCGACTATTGGTCGTCGAAAAGCTGTTGTTGAAATGCGTTCATGGTTGCGGTTCCAAGGCTCACTCGCTTGGCTGACCTGGCTTGCTCTGCATCTCGCATATCTATCAGGCGGTCGCAACAGAACCAGTATTTTTGCTGACTGGATCTGGAACTACCTCGTCTGGACACCACGTCGAACAATCATTGATTAAAGGCTTCGCATCACTAGAACCACCACCTGAGCCTTCTGCAAATCTCTAACCAGGAAGAACGGGAGTGATGCGTTCCGCAAAATGGCGTTTTGCGTTCCAAACATTTACTGACCCCCAACAACTTCCCCATCAATGCTGGGGTTTGGAATTACGCATCAGCCTCGAGTAAAACTGCTCCATAACGGTCAAGCGATTGATTCGACGCCACGAGGTGTTGTGCGGAGCCTTGTGCATCTCTGAAGCACCGTTGCAACGGGCTTGAGTTAAACAATGCGCCAGCACCAGCAAAACTCATCAATCGCGAAATTGCAGAGACTGCAGTCTCTGTGCAATACGCAGTCATGGCAGCAACTGCTGTTTCATCTCTAGGGGTGAATTCATTACCATTTTCCATGGCATCGTCAACCGTTGCAAGAGTTGCGAGTGCGTGAGCTTGAACGGCCTGTAGTTGTTGTGAACTCTTCCCGAGTTCATATTGAAAGGCACCGCGATCTGCAAGCCGCCCGTCAAAACCTCGCGATTTGCCGCGCGCATAGACAACAAGTTCATCGATGAATCGATTGCACACACCAAAGGTAAAACCAAGATTCTCGCCAGCTACAAAAACTGGGTAATTCAAGCCATACATTGCCCCACCACGTTTTGCTGGCTCCATCGGGTCAACCGTCAACGCTGTCGGAACAAAAACGTCTTTCGCAGTGATTGACACACTCCCGGTTCCCTTGAGCGCCATCACATTCCAGTCACCATGCACCGTCGCGTCTGCTGTACGAATGACTGCGAGAGTGACGGTGGGTTGCGCGACAGCTTCAATTGCAGTCAACATTGCCCAGTCGGCATGACGAACTCCACTCGCATAATTCCATGTGCCATTCATCAACACCCCGCCGTCAACACGAATGAAGGTGCCAGTTGGCATGGCCACAGCAGCCAGGAACGGCGACGGGTCAGAACCAAACAGCAAGTCAATCCCCTCATCGCTGAGACGTGACCCCGCAGCAGCTGCCGCACCGGCATGGTTAAATCCAGTCCATGCTGCCGTCGGATTTGAATAACTCAAGGCCGTGAAATAGCGACATTGATCGGCCAACAACAGGCGATCGCCACCGACTTCAAGTGGCGCCTTAATCATCGGCACGCGTATCTGCCGCATGAGATCTACTAACGCTTGTGGAGCATCGCCCAGTTCTTCGGACTCTGCTGCAGTGGCGTCAAATTGTGAATGCAGGGCAGAAATTTCATCAACTAATTGTTCAATTGATCGAGCCGCAGGTTGTGCAACCCGTGTTGTCATCGTTGTCATTAGAACACTCCTTCGTAACTGCCACCATCAAGTTGCAGATTTTGACCACTGATATATCCCGCTTGAGCCGCACACAGAAATGCAAAAGCATCACCAAATTCCTCGGGGCGACCAAGTCGTCCTGCTTTGATTGAGGCAATTTGTTGGGCTCGGGCTTCTTCGTAGGTGACGCCTAAAATCTTCATTGCCACATGAGCCATTTGTTCTTGACGAGCAGTGTCAAATCTCTCCGGCAAAAGTTGGTTAACGGTGACGTTGTATTTGGCAAGATCCTTAGACAGACCCTTGAGCACACCAGTCAGCCCAAGACGGGTACCGTGCGACAGACTCATCAGCGAGTTGGGTGATTTCACCATCGCAGAACTCACCGCCACGATACGACCGAAACCGCGATCTCTCATGCCAGGGACAACACGTTGCAGAAGTGCTAACGGCCCAGTCAGCCCTTGACGCACAGCACTATCCCAGTCTTCGCTTTCGATGTCAAGAAAGGCTTTAGGAGATGGTCCTTGGCCATTCAACAAAATAATGTCTGGCTCAGGACATGCAGACATGAGTTCATCTTGCACGCTCGCCGTCGCCGAATCACCCACAACTCCACGCGCCTCAACGCGATAAAGAGATGTGAGTTGTGCGACTGCTTCATCAACATCTGCACTTGTGCGACCATTGATGACAACGTTGACTCCTTCGCGAGCAATGCTTTGCGCACACGCCCACCCGAGCCCACGACTTGAGCCAGACAAGATAGCCCAACGACCTTTTATTCCCAGATCCATCGCCGTGTTACTTCAGTCCGCTTGCTTGGCGACCAGCCACAATTGCTGGGATATCAGATGGTGCGAAGAACTCTTCTGGCGGATCTTTTGGACCCCATACCGAAAAACCAGCCGGTCCATCTTCACCTTCCCAATCAAGACGGCAATGATCGCGGTCCCAACCTTTTTCATCAATGATCTGATCCATATCAGAGAAAAATTCAAACATATTGCCCGAAGGATCGCGTAAGTACCAAAACACATTCGCCCCAAGATTGTGACGACCAACGCCGATAATGCTGGAAACTCTTTCGTCTTTCAATGCGGATGTTCCCGCTAATCCCACGGCATCAATGTCGTCAACTTCAACTGCGTAATGATTGAGGTATGAGGTGGGGCCAGGTTGAATCATCAAGTTGTGGTGATCCGACTCAACGCGCATAAAGGTCGCAAAACCTTTCATGATTTGATCAGAGACGCGGTACCCCAGAACATTTAAGTAAAAGTCTGTTGCTTCAACAAGATGGGGTGTACCGAGAACAACGTGACCGATCCGGCGCACAACGGGAGTTTCAGTGTGTAACACGGCGTCCGCACGGGTATCAATGCGATTTTGTTGGCCAGGACCATTGAATGCTCTGGACTGTGTCGGCGTGAGCGGATGCGGTGAACCAACATCAATGACAAGCGCGTGGCCAAAGATTGGGTCGATACATCGCAATGTTGTGCTATCGAAAGTGGCTGTGACTCCAGCATCTGTCAGGCGCTTTGCGATCGCCGCAATGTCCGATTCATTCTCACAACTGAGATGCATTGAAGAAAGGTGGCGATACGGCGCCTCTGCGAGATTCATTTGTACTGGTCGATCGGGTGTGCCAAGGACACCATCGGCCGTTGCATTCATTCCGTGCCGCAACCAGAACTCAAAAAGTTCTTGCGGGTTCGGCACCGATATTTGAACATCCAATAATCCATTGAGCGCCATGTTTATGCCCCTTTCGCATAGTCGCTGACACGGCGGCAATGATTGACCATTGTGCCGAGACCTGAGATTGTTGTTGTTATCACGTCTCCATCTTTGAGGAAGTTTCCGGTCGCTGCGCCAACACCATCTGGTGTGCCAGTGAAGATGATGTCCCCCGGAGTCAGTGTGGTCACTTGCGACAGATATGCAATCAGCGTCTCAACATCAAAAATCAGGTTTTTTGTGCTGTCATTCTGGCGAGTTTCACCATTTATTTCAGTGACTAGCTGAAAATCATTGAGATCAGAGAAATGGTCAGTTGAGTAGACGAATGGCCCGATTGGTCCAAACGTGTCGAAGGATTTTCCTAAGTCAAAGTGCGGAGGTTGGGCAGCGAACTGCACAATCCGATCAGAAATATCTTGGCCGATCGTGACACCAGCAGCATGGTTCCACGCATTGTCTTTCTCAATGTCCTTGCCGCCAACTCCGATCACGACCACCAGTTCAACTTCGTAGTCAACACCATCAGATCGCATCTCAATATCTGAATGTGGACCGACCAGGCAGGACGGAAACTTTGTAAATACCAAAGGGTTAGTGGGGAGTTGCATTTTTGATTCCTCGGCATGACTCTTGTAGTTCAGTCCGATGGCAAAACAATTTTTCGGCCGAGGAACTGCAGCGCCAATTGTTTCAGCAGCTATTCGTCCCGTCGGTGTCGCATCTTTTAGGAGACCAGAGAGTCGGTGCAGAAGGTCGCAGTTTGCCAAAGCATCCATTGGGTCACTTGACAAAGCCCCGTTGCTTAAGGTTTGCACATCAAAGTAAAAATCGTCCAGAACCAAGACGGAACGGTCGTTGATATTTCCAAGAATAAAAGTCACAACGAAATACTACGGCATCAAACTATTTGATGTCAAATGATCTGTTAGGGTGAAGTTATGGACATGTCAGAACTCGTTAAAGACACCATCAGGACTTGGACAGCGGAACGACCGGACCTTGATTTCACTGCCATGTCAACTGCCCTCAAGCTCAATCTGCTCGTGAACAAGACCTTCCAGTCAATCAACCTGCGGATGCTTGAACTAGGTCTCACTCTCGGCGAATTTGATGTCCTGGCGACCTTACGGCGACACGGCAAGAGTGGGGTCTTAATGCCGACCGAGATTGCTGGTTTCGCCATGATTTCCCCGAGTGGACTCACCAATCGGCTCACTCGGTTAGAGAAAATGGGCCACATCGATCGCCTCAGCGACCCTAATGATCGCAGGATCTCTCTCGCTCGACTCACCGCCAAAGGTCGCAAGGTTGCCGATTTGGGCATCAGTTTCGCTGCCTCTCACTCAACAGACGTGATGGGTCGCGTGGATCCCCGAGACCTAGCAGTCTTCAATAAGGTCATCGAGCAGATGATGAGATCCGTCGAAGAATGACCCACACTGGGTCGGTCGCAGTTACGCGCATAGTGAGCCCACAAGGTGCTTCACGCCAGAGTCTCAGAGACCTCATGAGCGAAACAACAGACTTCAGTCAGGTCCGAGGCACTACCGTGAAGGGTGATGTCCACGCCCGACTCCCCCGGATCAACAAATGAGCCCTCGCCGGCCTTAGCGGCTCTGCGTCAGCGCATCGATGAACTTGATCGTCAACTACTTGACATTCTTGCTCAGCGTCTTGAAGCCTGCCATGAGGTAGCACGCATCAAGGAACATAGCGATACTCCGATTATTCAACCCGATCGAGTGCGCGAAGTTGTCACCAGTCGTCGTCAATACGCCATAAATAGGTCAGTTGACCCAGACTTTGCGGAGGACATTATGCGCGTCGTCCTCGCTGAAACTCACCGCATCGAAATTGCTGGTCGCCGCACTGATGCCGCCCCTGAGAAAAGCGCTTCACCTGAAGGAACAAGATCTGCGATCGACACAGTCTCCACTCGCGTCGACCATGTAGTGATCGCCGTGGAGAATTTGTCCACAGCAGTTGACACCTTCACCCAGAACCTCGGATTCCATCTTGAACATCCATCCAATAGCCACCCCGGCATCGCTGTTATTGCCGCTGGTGGGGTCACCCTTGTTTTAGTTGGGCCCGAAGCGGGACCCCAAGTGGCCGCCCACATTGCCCATCACGGCAGTGGAATCCACCACATCGCCATTGAAGTGCTGAACGCTAGTTACACCCATGCCACATTAAATAGCACGAGTTCTGCGCTCTCGCCGATCGTCACCGACGTCGTCACCGATGACCATGGGCACGAGCAGTTCTTTACCCTGCGCGACCCTGCCTCGGGAGTTCAGTTAGGTTTTATCGCTCGTACTGGGCATCGTGTGGGCGTGGCGACACAAAATATCCTTGAGGGCTTCAAAAGCTCGTAGCCCCGACTAGGCTCATCTCTGCACGACAAGTACCGAGATCATGGGGCTCTCTCGCATCCGCATCATCTCCGTTGTGCGCTGGCAAAAACTGAGTAGTTCTTAGCTCCCAGAAGGGTCTTAGTTATGACGCGCCAGCGCATTGATGTCCAACTTGGTGATTTCGGTGATCCCCGAAACACCATCACCCAACCCAGCGATCTGCCGACTGATCTGCGTGATTTGATTGATACCCCGCTTGACCAACTGATGGCCCGCGCACGGGAGATACGAGATCAACGCCACGGCACACGCATCACGTTCTCTCCGAAGGTCTTTATTCCCTTGACCATGTTGTGTCGCGATAGTTGTGGCTATTGCACTTTCGCTCAGCCACCAGCACGTCTGGAAAGCCCGTTTTTGTCGCCCATACAAGTGCTAAAAATAGCCAAGCAGGGAGCACGCAACGGGTGCCACGAAGCGCTTTTTACTTTGGGCGAAGCTCCCGAAGAAAAATATCAAGTTGCGCGTGATTGGCTCACCGAGCATGGCTACGCGTCAACGACTGAATACCTCGTCGCAATGTGCAAGTTAGTACTTGAAGAAACTGGACTACTCCCCCACGCCAACGCTGGAGCATTGAGCAAAGAAGAACTTGCGAGTTTGCGACCCTTCTCGCCGAGCCAGGGAATGATGGTGGAAACATTGCGCCATGATTTGGCCTGTCATCGTGGCGCCCCCGACAAAGACCCAGACCGCCGTTTGGCAACGCTCAACTTTGCTGGAGAATTGCATATTCCGTTTACGACTGGGATTTTGGTCGGCATCGGCGAAACACGCGCCGATCGCATTGCTGCCCTCGTTGCGATTCGTGATTCACACCAAGCACACATGGTCAATGGGCGCGGGCATGTGCAAGAAGTGATCGTGCAAAACTTCTTACCTAAACCCCGCACCGGCATGCAACACGAAGACGCCTGCCCGACCGATGAATTCCTGTGGTCTATTGCCGTGGCGCGCATCATTTTGCCACCCGATATTCATCTACAAGCCCCGCCAAACCTCAGCGACGACTTCGCTCCGCTGCTTGATGCCGGCATTGACGACTGGGGCGGGGTTTCGCCTGTCACCGCTGATCACGTCAACCCAGAACGCCCGTGGCCTGACCTCGACATTCTCCGAAC
>BJGB01000039.1 GCA_014190215.1 Actinomycetes bacterium
CGAAGTAGAGGTTTTTCGAGACCAGGTAAAATCATTTTTGAAGGCCAATCTGTCCGATGAATGGCAGGGCATTGGCACCTTGCCCGCCGATGAAGCCCAAGCGTGGGTCATCGAGTGGCGCAAGATTCTCTATCAACAGCGATATTTAGCCCCCGGTTGGCCAGCGATGTATGGCGGCGGCGGAATGTCGGCACTTGAGCAGGTGATTTTGGCAGAGGAATTCGCCAAGGCCGGTGTGCCAACAGGTGGAAGTAACGACGCTTTTGGTATCACGATGCTCGGTAACACTCTGCTGGCCTGGGGCACCGATGAGCAAAAAGAGTATTACCTGCCGCGGATTTTGTCCAACGAAGATATCTGGTGCCAGGGTTATAGCGAACCCAATGCAGGAAGCGACTTGGGAAGTTTGGGGCTTCGGGCCACTCTTGACGGGGACCAGTGGATCCTCAATGGTCAAAAGATTTGGACATCAGCGGGACATTTAGCTGATCACATTTTTACTTTGGCACGCACCGACCCAGACAGTCCGAAGCATAAGGGAATCTCTTTTCTTCTCGTCGATATGCGTCAGCCAGGAATTGAAGTTCGCCCCATCAAAATGATCAACGGTGATAGCGAATTTAATGAGGTTTTCTATACCGATGCGGTGTGCCCGAAAGAAAATGTCATCGGTGGACTGAATAATGGATGGGCAGTAGCGATGACATTGTTGGGATACGAACGTGGTGAAGGTGCAGCTACTGTGCCGGTTCGTTTCCAGGCTGAACTGGATCGTTTATTGTTGTTGGCCAAAGAATACGGAGTCGACCAAGATCCACGTATGCGCCAAAAGTTGGCATGGGCCTATTCGCAGGTGCAAATCATGCGTTATCTCGGCTTGCGAACGCTGACTAAATTTTTAAAGGGTGGTCATCCGGGTCCAGATGGTGGAATCTTTAAGCGTTACTGGTGTGAATATCATCAGGCAGTGACCGAGATATCTCTAGAAATTCTTGGCGCCGCGGCGATGTGTCCCGAGGGACGCCAACCATTAAATGCTTTCCAACCCGATGATCGCAGTGCTCCGAACTCAAGCGCCAGTTGGACTGGTGCATTTCTCAATGCTCGGGCAGGAACTATTTACGCAGGATCCTCACAAGTTCAGTCGAATATCATTGGTGAAATGGTGCTTGGACTTCCAAAAGAACCGCGCTAGGTATGGCTATTTTTCGCCGCACGCAGAGCATGATGATGATCATTCTCGGACTCTTGCTGCGCCCGCATTATTGGCTCATAGCTCTTAGCGTCGGTACTCGGATGATTCCACAGAGGTGGTGGGCTCATTGGCCGTATTTGCCAATTCCTCGAAAGGACTACCTGAAGTTTCGTCTTGAGACGCAATACGGCGGTCACTCGCCGCAGGCAAACTTGCCCGATGTCCTGCGGTACTTGCGTTGGGTGCGCGAATGGGATGCGCAATCGTGAATTTTTTCTTGTTTCATTGCGCGCAAGGCCGTTAATCACTGATGCAAAGTGCCCTCGTTCTAAACGCAACTTATGAGCCGTTGAGTGTGGTGTCCTCGCGTCGCGCTATTTGTCTCGTTTTGGGCGATAAGGCTGACCTCATTGAACACGATGAAAGTTTTCTTCGTTCAGAGCGCTTGTCTTTGCCAAACCCCTCGGTCATTCGTCTGCGCTATGTCGTCAAGGTGCCGTACCACCGTCGTACCTCGTTATCGCGACGCGCTGTTTTCGCACGCGATGACAATCGCTGTCAGTACTGCGCTGGAATCGCCGATTCACTTGATCATGTCATGCCGCGTTCGCGAGGGGGTCTGCATATTTGGGAAAATGTGGTTGCCGCCTGTCGCAAATGCAATCTTGGTAAGCGAGATCGGACTCCCGATGAGGCCGGAATGAAATTGGCGAAAACACCGCTGATTCCAAAGGAATTAGCGTGGGTGACCGTTGCTGCGGGAAGTGTGCCTGATCTTTGGAAGCCATATCTGGCGCAGTTATGACTGGCATTGTGACCGAGATTGTCGTTGGCTCGGCAGTAGATTTTCACGCTCGACCATTGCCGACTGATCCTCATCCACACATCTGGTGGTTCACGCCGACACACTCGGCGTTGGTCTTGGGATCAACGCAAGACCGCTCCGTGGTCAATTCAACGGAATGTCTCAAACGTGGCATTGAAATTGTGAAGCGTCGCAGTGGCGGCGGGGCAGTACTGCTCTCAAGCGAGACAACAGTGTGGATTGATGTTGTGCTGCCTGCGACACACGAACTGTCAGTCAGCGATATTGGTCAGGCTCCGTTGTGGCTAGGGAAGTTGTTCCAACGAGTTCTGATTGATCTTGGCGTGACTGATCTAATTCTTCATGAAACAGCGATGGAGAAAACAGACTGGTCAACGCTTATTTGTTTTGCGGGCCGGGGTCCAGGAGAAGTCTTTACGAACGATGGGCGCAAGGTCGTCGGCATCAGTCAGCGCAGAACTCGCGAGTGGGTGCGCTTTCAAATAGTTGTATCACTTGCATGGAGACCAGAGATTTTCTTGACTCTACTCAATGCGCCCAAACCGAATCTTGAGGACATTTTCCAATGTGGTAGCGATATTTCCCTTGATGCTCATCTCGTGGGGCAAACACTATTTGATGCACTAAAAGAAAAGCTCACTATCAAGGGGCAATAGTTGTCGTCGGAGGAATGGTCGTTGGGGGAGTCGTGATCTTGCATCCGTCAATGGCTTTGACTGGGGGATACGGGTTGACAGCGGCCCCACCGTAGGGGTGATATTCGAAGTGTAAGTGGGGTGTTGAACTGCTACCGGTATTGCCGACATATCCAATGACTTGTCCGGCCACGACTTCGGATCCGACAGCGATGCCATCGGCGAAGGTGGAGAGGTGGGCATAGTAGAAGTACGTTCCATCAGCCGCCGTCAGGGTGATTGCGTTGCCCCCCAAGGATCCAACACGGTCAAAAGATTGGCGCGAAATTCTTCCGTTGTTGGCAGCGTAAAGTGGTGTGCCAGATTTGGCGATGATGTCAACGCCTTCATGCTGCCGACCACCAGAGCGGGGTGCTTGCCATGTGTCACCGAACCAGCACGGCCCAAGAACTGGAAAGACAATCACTTGCATGGCAGGTAGCGCAGGTGGAGTTGTCGTTGCAGGCACTGATGTGCTGGTCGATGGGACGCTCGTGAGAATCCGTCCTGGAATAACTCCGAGAGCGAGGGCGGTCAGGAGATCCACGATTCCTGTCGTAGCAAAACCCTGAGTTCTTTGATATTCGGCAATCGCTTTTTGTGTGGCAGGTCCAAACTTCCCGTCGGCGCCACCAGGAACTGTGATCGCGGCATTGATCAGGAGTGTCTGCATCGTTGCCACAGATGAACCAGAGTCGCCTAATTTCGGGAAAGCGGGTCCCGCCACAAGTCCGAGAAGTTGAGCAGTGAGTTGATCAACGATGCCCGTCGAGGCAATTCGTAATGCAGTCTGAAATTCCTTGATTGCCGCTGTTGTGCCAGGTCCAAACTTGCCATCAGCCCCTCCTCGGAGAGCGACTCCAGAGGTGAGTAACGCTTTCTGGAGAGTCTTGACGTTTTCACCTGTTTGACCCACTGCGGCGAATACAGCAACGATCGGGGCAATCGTCGTTGTAGTCGTTGTAGTCGTTGTAGTCGTTGTCGTCGTCGGTGCAACCGTCGTGGTTGTCGTAGGTTGCGCACTGAGGGGTTGGCTTCCTGGAACTAGGCCGAGAGCGATTGCGGTCGTGAGGTCCACGACACCGGTGACCTTGACGCCATGGGACGTTTGGAATGCTGTAACTGCCGCCGCTGTTGCGCCGCCAAAAATCCCGTCTGCGCCGCCCTTGACAGAAATTGATGAATTAATCAGTGCCTGCTGGAGTTGGGTGACTGCGCTGCCGCGTTGTCCGCGCTGCGGCAACGTTGGGATTGGTCCAAGTCCTAGTAAATAAGCAGTTGTCGAATTGAGTTGTCCATCGGGGATCAATTCGTTGTTGGATTGGAAAGTTTCCAGAGCTGTGCGTGTCACTTTGCCGAAAATGCCATCAGCACCACCAGCGACTGCCACGCCGCTGTTGATCAGCGCTTGTTGAAGAGCGACAACCGCTGATCCTCTCGCACCAAATTTCAAACTGGATTGAAGCGAGAGTGAGCCTTGAGAGTTTTGGCTCGTCTGGGAGGACTGAACGGACTGAGCATTGGCGACGGGAGTGAAAACCAAAGCCGAGACGAGCATCGCCGCGCTAAAAAACCAGATCTGTCGAACTGGGCGCCGAGGGGCGCTGTTCTGAGAGCAGATGTTGGTTATTGGCACGCAGAGGTATCGGCAGGTTTGGGGAGGAACCTTGAGGACATTTCCGAATTTCTCAAAGAATCACCGAAAATCCGCAAAAAGTGGCAATTTCGACCTGAGAGTCAAAAAAAAATGGAAAAAGTGGCGCGAATAGGGGAAATATGGTTGACAAAGGGGGTCTGTGGGGTACAGAGTGGAGGAAATAGGGACGAGGTGGAGGCAGAAACCACCCCGTCAGATATCTGAAGCACAGCGAGAGGCAGCAAATTGGACGGTTTTGTCGGACGTTTTGAGCGACAGCTCGACCCCAAAGGTCGCGTTGCTCTTCCGGCGACCTTTCGGAACCGACTTGAACCTCGCTGCTATCTCTTGCTCGGCGATGACAAGTGCATTGGAGTGGTGACCGACGCCGAGTCAAAGTTGCGTGCTGAAGAAATGACCGCCGCAGTGAAAAAAGGTGAGCGAACACGCGCCGAATTGCGTGCATTGGCTGTGAACATGATTGAGGTTCAAGTTGATGCGCAAGGTCGAATCACCATTGATGAGAATTTGCGTCAGTACGCCGGTCTGAGCGTTGGTGCCAAGGTTGTGGTGTCGGGAGCCTTTGACTCGGTTGAAATCTGGGAGCCAGCACGTTTCGAGCGCATGCTCAACGCTGGGCAACAGGCCATCGGTGGCGATGAAGAATGATCGACGCATCCCTACCGATTTTTGAGCACCAACCAGTCATGCTCCGCGAGATCACAGAGATTTTCGCTCATGTTCCAGATGGTTTTGTGCTTGATGCCACTCTGGGGGGAGCAGGCCACGCAACTGCTCTTTTAACTGCCCACAGTGGGCTCAAGGTTTTGGGTCTTGATCGCGATCCAGTTGCGCTATCTGTGTCGCACGAGCGCTTGGCAACTTTTACTGGACGAGTTGTGACGCAACATTGTCGCTTTGATGATTTGGAGACAGCGATGAATCAGGCGGGAATCGCCGAACTTTCGGGAGCCTTATTTGATCTTGGGGTCTCTTCGCATCAACTTGACGCTGGTGACCGAGGTTTTTCCTACCGTCAAGAGGCCATGTTGGATATGCGCATGGACACGACTGAAGTCATGACCGTATCTGACATCGTCAATACCGCCACAGAGCAAGAGTTGGCGCGAATCCTTCGCGATTACGCCGACGAACGCTTTGCTGGGCGCATCGCTCGAGCGATCATTGCGGCCCGGCCGATTCAAACAACTACTGAGTTAGCCGACATTGTGGCCTCGTCAATACCAGCACCTGCTCGCCGGCGTGGCGGACACCCTGCCAAGCGCACTTTTCAAGCACTGAGGATTGCTCTCAATAAAGAACTCGAGATCCTTCCTGATGCCTTGGACTCGGCGATTCGACGGACACAAAGTGGTGGGCGAGTTGCAGTTTTGTCGTATCACTCTGGTGAGGATCGCATCGTCAAATCACGGTTTCGACAACATGCCACAGGTGGTTGTGAATGCCCAGTTCATTTACCCTGTGGTTGCGGTGCCGTGAGCACCGTGCGTTTGGTGCGCTCTGCCGCCAAACCATCGGCCGATGAGCAGAACATGAATCCGCGCAGTACATCGGCGCGTTTACGGGTCGTTGAGGTCATCTAATGGCTCGCGCGCTCAGTGTTCCACAGAAGCGTTCGCCTGCAGTCAAGCCGGCGCAGCGCGTCTCGCCCAAAAAGGTCACGACTCGTACGGCAAAACAACGTCAAGATGCCAAAACTCCCCGACTCAGGCGGGTTACTTCGCTACCTGGCGTGACAACAAAGATGCGCCGTATCGTCGTTGTAGGAACTTTGCTGGCTGGTCTTGTTATCGCCTTCATGCTTGTCGTCGTAATCTTTCAGACACGAATTGCTGAAAGGCAATTAGGGATCGACAAAGTGGAGTCGCAGATTTCGATTGAGCGCCAGCGCTATGACGCATTGCGCCTTGAACGCTCAAGTTTGCGTAACCCCGAGCGATTAGTAGCTGAGGCCACGGCGATGGGAATGGTGCCTGGTCAAGGGACTGACTTCACTGCCGTGGATCCCATGACAATGGCTCTTGTTCTTGTGTCCACTGGCGGAGTAGATCCGAAAATCCTGGCGATTTCTCATGACCCATTTGAAAACTATGGTGCCGTGAAAGCCACAGTTGGGGATCGCCCGTGACGACTCGGCGGCCAGCCCCAACTCGTACGAGAACCAAAGTTCAGTCTTCGCGTTCTGCTCAAAGCCGAGCATCGGCTAAGCCTGCTTCCAAAAAGCCTGCTTCCAAAAAGGATGCAAAAGCGTCTACCCAACGATCAACTTCAGCAGCACGTCAAAAAGAGAGTTCCCGCCGTCGGGTGGCCGACAAGAAGTCAGACTCGAGTAGTCAGCATCATGATCGGATCTGGAATGTTGGTTCAACTCGTCGTCGCTTTCGTTGGATGGCCGGAGTTGCACTCGCACTGTTGGTTTCGTTGATGGGTAAGAGTGCATACATTCAAGTGGCCCATGGAAGTGGACTGCAAGCTGATGGTGTTGCTCAACGAGAATCAACGACAAAAATTCAGGCGGCTCGCGGGACAATATTCGATCGAGATGGAAACGAGATGGCCGTCACGCTCCCGGCCTTATCTCTCTATGCTGATCCACGCGCCGTCACCGATCCTGCTGCGACAGCGCATCTACTCGGGCAGATGCTTGGGTTTGATGCTTCAGCTGAAATGGAATTGGCAAATAAATTAGCGAAGAAGGCAACTTCCTTTGTGTACGTGCAACGATTTGTCAATCAGGATGTGGCAGACGCCATTTTGTCTTTGAATCTGGCAGGCGTCAACGGCATCTCCGAGCCCCAGCGGATTCAAGTCGCAGGCGGACTCGCAACGAACATCATTGGTCGTACCGATCCCTTCGGAGTCGGTTCAACTGGACTCGAACTGCAATATGACAAAGTGCTCAGCGGCCACGATGGATCAATGATTCGTGAATTGCTCAAGGGCAGGAGCCTGCCAGGCACGAGTCGCATCGTTGAGCAAGCACGACCAGGGACTGACTTGGTACTCACCATTGACCGTTCGATGCAGTTCCAAACCGAGGAGTTACTGCTTGCCCGAGTGAATGAACTCAATGCCAAGGGTGGCAACGCCGTCATTCTCGACACGAAAACCGGCGAGGTCTTAGCGATCGCCAGCGTACGCCGCGAAAGCAATGGAATCGCCGAAGTCACCAGCGCCAACCTGGCTGCCGTTGAATCCTATGAGCCAGGCTCAGTGGCCAAGGTTTTCAGCATCGCCGCCACCATCGACACTGGTGTCAGTAGTCCTGAGCGCGTCTACGAAGTTCCTGGGGTTTACATCTTCGACCCAAAGACGGAATTTGAAAAGACGATTTATGATGCATACCCGCATGAACTGGAGCCGATGTCCCTGCGTGACATCATCGTCCATTCATCAAATATCGGGACTCTTATGGCAGCGAGCGAAGTTGGTTCGCCCAAATTACGCGACTACTTGTCGGAGTTTGGGTTCGGACATCAGACGGGTCTTGAGTTCCCTGGAGAAAGTGCTGGTTTCTTAAAGGAAGCCAAGAATTGGCGCGGCTCGGAGAATGCCACAGTCTCTTATGGCTATGGTTTTTCCAGTACATCGTTACAACTTGCTACCGCAGTGAATGTCGTTGCAAACCGCGGCGTGTATGTTTCGCCAAAGTTTGTGAAATCCACGATTGACGAAAAGGGCTCATTGTGGGAAACACCAAGCGGTCAAACGCATCGCGTCATTTCAGAAGCTACGGCGTCAACAATGACCGATTTGCTAGCGGGAGTCGTCTGTGAAGGAACGGGAGTGCGCGCCCAAGTTGATGGCATTGCGGTTGCTGGTAAGACGGGAACAAGTCGCAAACTTCAGGCCAATGGGACCTACATCAGCGACAGCGGCCTGCGCTCATACTTTGCGACCTTCGTCGGTTTTCTTCCAGCCGCTGATCCTCAGGTCACAATTTTAGTCTCTATCGACGAACCAGATCCTTCAAGCCGCGACCGATTCGGTGGAACGGCTGCAGCACCAGCATTTGCAAAACTAGCGACAATGGCAATTCACGAACGATCAATTGATCCGACGATTGGTGACAACGGATGTCGGGTCACGAAATGACGCCGACAAAGATGAAGGTCGGCAAGATAGCAGAGATGTTTGCGGCATCGGACCTTCTGGTCACTGCGGCTCTGCGCGATATTGAAGTGACTTCCATTACTCACGATTCACGACAAGCAGATAAAGGATCGCTGTTTTGTTGTGTGCCTGGCGATCGCTATGACGGGCATAGTTTTGCGGGTGATGCCGTTGCACGCGGCGCCAACGCACTGCTGGTTGATCACTTCTTGCCAGAAATTGATTCTGCCGTTGCACAAATCATTGTCAAAGATGTGCGCTCCTGCGTGGGGGCTGTTGCCGCCAAGGTTTATGGTGACCCCTCGCAACAACTTTCCGTCGTCGGAATTACGGGGACAAACGGTAAGACAACGACGGCCCATCTGTTGGCTTCAATTCTGCGTTCAGATCAGGTCAAGACAGAAATTCTTGGAACCCTTTCGGGAGCCTTCACGACCCCTGAAGCAGCAGATTTACAAAAGATGTTTGCCGATATGTTGGACGTTGGTGTGCGAGCCATAGCGATGGAGGTTTCATCTCATGCCCTGGCTCTCGGAAGAGTCAATGGCACGCATTTCTCGCAAACGGTATTCACTAATCTTGGAATTGATCATTTGGATTTCCATGGTACGCAAGAAGAGTATTTCCTAGCGAAATTGCGTTTGTTTAACAGTGAGTTCAGCGGAACCGGAATTGTCAATGCCGATGATCCTTTCGGACAAAAAATCATTGAGCAAACAGACATTTCGACGATTCCGTTTTCGATGCAAGATATCCATGACTTGGAAGTTTCGGCGGTTGAACATAGTTACACATGGCGAGAACATCGAATTGTGGTTGCAATTGGGGGAACAGTCAATGTCATGAACTCCATTGCAGCCGCAACGACGGCCAGTGAGATGGGTGTTGCTCCTCAAGCGATCATTCAAGGTCTACGCGAGTTACCCCCGATTAGTGGCAGATTTGAAAAAGTCGAGGCTGGACAAGATTTCGTTGTGCTGGTTGATTTCGCTCATACACCCGATGGTTTGGCTCAAGTGCTGCGTTCAGTGCGCGAATCGACTCCGGGGGGCCGGGTCCTCGTTGTTTTTGGATGTGGCGGTGACCGTGACAAGATGAAACGTCCGATGATGGGCGAGATCGCCGTGTCTCTCGCTGATCACGTTGTGGTGACTTCGGATAATCCTCGGAGCGAGAACCCAGAGGCCATTATCGCCTCCGTAGTCGCTGGTATTCCGGAACATTTGCGACACCGACTTGTTGCCACTGAGGTTGATCGAAAACTTGCCATTCGAAGATTGCTGCGGATGGCCGAGCCTGCGGATGTGGTCGTTATCGCCGGCAAGGGTCACGAGACGACGCAAACAATCGGCGCAGAGGTTCTACCATTTGATGATCGGCTAGTTGTGACAGAGATTTTGAGGGGTGTCGGATGATTGCGGTGATGATTGCGGCGATCACCGCTTTAATCTCTTCGCTTCTTGGGAGTCGATTTCTCATTGGCTTCTTCAGAAATCGTGGAAAGGGTCAGCCCATTCTCGGTAAAGAGGATCACGGACCCGACCATCATCAAAGTAAAGCCGGCACTCCAACGATGGGAGGTTTAGCCATCGTTGGTTCAGCGATGTTCGGTTGGATTATTGCTCACATTCGTGATGGATTAGCTTTTTCTAATCAGGCTCTGATTATTTGGGCTGGCATCTTGGCTATGGCGGGGATGGGGTTGATTGACGATGTCATCAAGGTCAATCAGGGGCATAATCGCGGAATTTTTTGGAAGAAGAAGGGCTACATTACCTTTGGCCTAGCGTGTCTGATCACCTGGCTCTTGGTTGCGGTGGTTGATATTTCGGAAACTATTTCCTTGACACGCTTTGACTGGCCCGGATGGAGCATCCCATGGTGGCTGTGGGTTTTATGGACAGCGCTCATGATGTGGGGCACGACCAACGCTGTCAATGTGACTGATGGGCTTGATGGTTTGGCTGGAGGGTCGGCGCTGTTCGGGTTTTTGGCATTTACAGTCATCGGTTATTGGTCTTTCAGAAATCCAGAGATTTACGGCGTGTTGAACCACGGCACCGTAAACCCGTTGGACTTGGCTGTTTTGTCTGCTGCTTTTGCTGGAGCATGTGGTGGCTTCCTGTGGTGGAACGCTGCTCCTGCAAAAATATTTATGGGCGATGTTGGAGCCCTCGGCATCGGCGCCGCTTTGGGATTGTTGGCCGTGGCAACCAATACACATTTCTTGCTCCCATTGATCTGCGGTGTCAATGTCATTGAAGCCGGTTCGGTGGCGATTCAAATGGCTGTTTTTAAAGCCTCTGGGCGAACTCGGCGTTTCTTTCGCATGACTCCGATTCACCATCATTTCGAGTTGATTGGTTGGCCTGAGACGACGGTCATTATTAGGTTCTGGATTATCGGTGGAGTCTGTGTTGCGGCGTCTCTAGCACTATTCATCGGCGACTTCACGCGAATAAGTGATGCGTTGCGATGAGCGACCAAGTACTTGTCTATGGAGTCGGGATTGCCGGCATGGCGACTATCCGTGCCCTGATACAACGTGGGATTGATTTCATCGCCGTTGATGATCACCTGAATGAAACGCAACGGCGAGCTCTAGCAGATATTGACGTTGAAGCGATTGAGTTGCCCGACGATGATCTCTTGAAAAAACTCATTGCGGATAGTGCGTTTGTGGCGCCAGCTCCTGGCATTGCCGAACATCATCGCGTGATTATTGAGTCGTTGCGCCAAGGCAAAGAAATAAAGACCGAATTAGACCTTGCTTACGAATGGGAATCGGGACGCAGTGGCGGTGCTCGCCCGATCGTGACGGTGACCGGAACAGATGGCAAAACATCAACCGTGTTGTTAACGCAAGCCATGTTGGCAGCGTCAGGTCGTCGACCTATTGCCTGTGGCAATACGGAGATTCCCATGGTTGAGGCCTTGGATATGGATGTTGATACCTTCGTCGTTGAGGCCACAAGTTTTCGTTTGGCCTTCGTGGAATCATTTCGTTCGCAGGCTTCAGCATGGTTGAACCTGGCTCCCGATCATCTTGATTGGCACATGTCCATGGAGACCTATGAGGCTGCGAAGGCTCGTCTGTGGAGAAATCTGAGCACAACGGACACTGCGATCGGTTTCGCTGGCGACACGACGGTGATGCGCCATTTGCGCTCTGTGCAGGCCCGTCAGATAGTTGTCGCTGAGCAGTCTGGAGACGGCGACTACTTCTGTCGTGATGGAAAACTCTATGGACCTTTCGGCGAGATCACTGATACTGCTGCTATGCATCGCTCGTTGCCGCATGATATTTCCAATGCACTGGTTGCATCTGCGCTATGTCACGAAACTGGATTGGGTGAACTCTCTGCCATGAGAGCTGTTCTGCAGACCTTTATCGCCCCTCATCATCGCATTGAGTTCGTCGCACAAGCACGGGGAGTGTCTTGGTTTGATGATTCAAAAGCTACGACTCCACACGCTGCGTTAACCGCTTTGCGTGGATTTGATTCGGTCGTTTTAATTGCCGGTGGACGCAATAAGGGGCTTGACCTTTCGGCGATGGCGCGTGAACCCAAGCGCATGAAGAGTGTCGTGGCAATCGGTGAATCAGCGGACCTCATCGCCCAGGCTTTCCACGGTGTATGTCCCGTTGTTTTTGCTGATTCAATGAATGCGGCAGTATCAGCAGCACTCTCTTTGGCGACTGCGGGTGACACGGTGTTGCTGTCTCCAGGATGTACGAGTTTGGATTGGTACGGCGGGTACGCCGAGCGCGGTGATGATTTTGTTCGCTGTCTCAAAGAAGCACTTGAATCAAATGTTCCACTAACTCAAAGCAATGGAGTGACATCATGACAGTTGCAATTCAACGCCAATCTCGAAAGCCCAAAGAAATGTCGGATCGACGACGGGCGGCCTTTGAACGAGCCCAATCAGCACGTACTCAGGGCGCTAAACCTCGTTCGCGTTATCGCGAGAAAATAGGTAGCGGACCGAAACCTTTGGGCTTTTACATGATTGCTGCGATCACTTTTATACTCGTCGCATTTGGTTTGGTGATGGTTTTATCTGCATCGTCAATTTATTCATTCAATAAAGAAGGAACACCGTGGGGGTACTTCTCCCGCCAGCTGTTCTTCACTGTCGTGGGTATAGCGGGGATGGGGACAGCGATTACTTTTCCACTCACCTGGTTTCAAAAGCACACCAAGAGGTTTTCGTCTCTGACCTTTGCGTCAATTTTGCCATTTTTCGGCTTAGGTCTGATGGGGTTGGCATTACTACCTGGTATCGGCACCAAAGTTAACGGTGCTCGGGCGTGGTTGCAGATCGGCCATCAAACATTCCAGCCATCTGAACTCATGAAACTGTTCATCATTATTTATGGCGCTGACCTTTTGTCACGACGTGAGGCCGAAATGGGAAACCTTCGTCGTACCATGCGCCCGTTTTTAATGATCGTGGGTCTAGGGGCTGGATTGGCTTTGGTCCAAAGCGATATCGGCTCTTGCGTCGTGATGATTGGGATAGCCGCGTCGGTTCTTTTCTTGGCCGGCGCTCCCTTGCGGCCGATGGTGGGTCTAGCCGCCGTAGCAACACCTTTGGCGTTTTTGTTTATTCGCAGTAGCCCGGACAAACTTCAGCGTTTTACTTCCTTTCTGGACATCTATGGAACCCGCGACGACAAGAGTTATCAGGTTTACCAGTCCTGGATCAGCCTTTCAAACGGTGGTTTAACAGGTACTGGCATCGGTACAGGGTCGGGTAAGTGGGGCTATGTGCCTTTGTCCCACAGTGACTTCATCTTCGCCGTTCTCGCAGAAGAAATGGGCTTGCTGGGAGTCGTTGGACTCATTACCCTCTTCTCCTTCCTGATCTATTTCGGTCTTCAGGTGGCTCTTTCATGTCGATACCGTTTCGGTCTGTTACTCGCTGGCGGTATCGCCTCTTGGTTCCTGCTGCAGTTAGTGATCAACGTAGGTGGGGTGGTTGGTCTCCTGCCGGTGACAGGACTGACCTTGCCATTCATCTCTTTTGGTGGGACATCACTTATTGTTTCAATGGTGGCTTGTGGACTTTTGATGAACGTAGCCCGCAGTCCGAGATGACCTGTTTCGTCGTTATCGGCGGTGGTGGCACCTCTGGTCATGTTTTGCCAGCGATCGCTATCGCTGAAGCGCTCGTTGATTCTGGGAATGAGATCAGTGAAATTTTTTACACCGGCAGCCAGCGAGGAATAGAAACGCGTTTGATTCCGGCAACGGGAATGGGCTACAAGTTTTTCCAAGTGACTGGATTGCAGAGAAGTTTTTCTCTCGCCGCATGGAAGAGCAATTTTCTCTTTGTGCCACGGATGCTGAGGGCACGCCATCAAGCAATTCGACTTCTGCAATCCATGACGCCCAAGGTTGTTGTCAGCGTTGGTGGGTATGCCAGTTTGCCGGCAGTCTTGGCTGCCAAAAAGTTGGGCATTCCTATTGTTGTCGTGAGTTATGACCGAACACCAGGGAGGTCAAGCAGTCTGACGGCGCGTTTCGCCCAAAAGACTGCTGTGGCTTTCCCTGATTCGAGACTCCCGCGTGCTGTGATGACTGGCGCGCCAGTGCGGCGGGTGGTGCGCTCCGTTGACCGAGAACAAGACCGTATAGCGGCACGCCAGCGCCTTGGGATTGATGAGAAGCGGTTTTTTATCGGTGTCATCGGAGGTTCTCAGGGTTCGGGAATGCTGAATGAAATAACACAACAATTCGTGCAAAGATTTGCAGATGATGATGATTTGGCCGTTCGACATGTTGTTGGACCGCGCTTCTTTGATGATTTCGAAAATCCAATCAGTTCTGGTCAAACACGAGGCGTGCAATATCAAGTGATTGCTTACGAGGAGCACATGGAAGATATGTACGCAAGTGTTGACCTTCTTATCGGTCGCGCAGGGGCGGGAACGATCGCCGATGTAGCAGCGACTGGTACGCCTTCAATTTTAATTCCATGGGCTGGCGCCGCCGATGATCACCAAACTGCAAATGCGGCATGGCTCACTGATAGTGGAGCAGCGATCGCACTGAAAGAGGGCGAGGTGGCGGAATCATTGATCGCCAAGATCGAAGAATTGCGTGGGAATCGCCAACTCCTCGTGACAGTCGCAAGAAATGCGCACGCCCTCGGAGCACAGAATCGCCAGGGTGCCATTGCCGAATTGATTCGACGTGTGGCACAAGGTGTC
>BJGB01000040.1 GCA_014190215.1 Actinomycetes bacterium
CGAGATCATCTTCGATCAACTCGTGACGCTGACCGTGAGTGCTCGCTAGAGCGACCGCCATTGCCGCAACAGGAAGTCCAAGAATTGCCCCAACTGGACCGAGTAAAGCAGCACCCGCAATGGCAGAACCAAAAGAAATCGCTGGGTGAATCTCCATCGTGCGCGCCGTAATGCGCGGTGAAATCAAAAAGTTCTCGACTTGCTGATACAAAATGATCACCATGATGATCACTAGTGCCTTGACCGGTGAGTCAATGAACGTAATCAACACTGGTAGAACACCAGCGATATAGGTTCCGACAACGGGAATAAATTGCGAGATCAGTCCGACCCAGAGCGCCATCGCCACAGGGGCGGCGGTGCCCAAAGATTGAAACGCGATCCAATGCACAAATGCAGAAAATGCCGCCAACAAAACTCGACTGTAGATATAGCCACCAGTTTTTGCAATCGCCAATTCCCATGTGTCCAAAACTCGGCGCTGTTTATCTGGGGCCAAACGGCTGCAGATTGAGCGGCGCATACGCGGACCGTCAGCCACCAAATAAAAGGTGAAAAGCATGACAGAGAAACCTTGAAGCAATAGACCAAGTGCCGTCACCGACAATTGCAAAGCCTCGCCCTGTTGGCCTCGAATAAATTCTTGGACAGGTCCATCAGGATCTTGAATACTGTTGTTCACTTTTGCAGCGTTGATATTTGCGCCAAAGTTGTCATTCACGAAACTCACAGTTCGCCCGACATAGCGCTCTGAGTTTTGAGCCAAATCTGCGACTTGCGTGGCCACTAAGGTGCCGATGGCGGCCACAAAAATAAGAACCCCGGCCATGACTGCGAGAAGAATCACCACGGTGGCTCGTCCGCGTTTCCAGCCACGCTTAGCCAAACGGGTTGTCCCAGGTTCGATCGCCAAGGATAAAAACAAGGCAACCAACAGCAGAATCAACAAAGATGAGAGTCGTTCATAGGAATACCGCAATACCAGCGTTCCCAAAAACCCCAGCCAGAAAACAATGATCGCCTTCCAGGTCCAAGGCGGCATTTTGTTGGAATTTGAGGATGACGCAGGTTCGACCATGGGGGTGGGCGAGTTGACATCGGACATGTGACGAGCGTAGCCAGCCCGTATGGGCATCACCTCACGAAGCGTGGCACGCTTTGAGTATGTCAGATCGGTTTGAACCTGCCCGCCGCCTCGTTGCCGATGCCGTGCGCTCCCGCGTTGTCGGTCCCAACGCTGATAATCGCGCCCAACAATTATTCGAGGCTCCTGGCGAGAGGTGGTTTAGTGAAGATCGGCCGATCAGAATCATCCATGCCGATTCCTGCATGTTTATCGGCGGACTACGGGCCCTGTTATTTCAATCTCTGCATCCTCTTGCTATGGCGGGCGTGGCCTCACATAGCGACTTCAAAGCCGATCCATGGGGACGCCTGCAACGCACGGCCGACTTTTTGGCAGCCACAACTTTTGGTCCAGAGTCAGAATCACAACGCGCTATTGATTTAGTCAAACGAGTCCATGTACGCGTCGTCGGTACCGCTGACGATGGCCGTCCGTACAGTGCCAATGATCCCCATCTTCTCAAGTGGGTGCATATCGCCGAAGTTGATTCGTTTCTTGCGGCACACAAAAAGTTCGGTGAAGTTGAGCTCTCTGACGAACAGCGCGATGGCTATGTCCTTGATATGTCACGCATTGCCTCGGCTCTCGGTGTCATTGACCCACCCCGCTCGGTCGCAGAACTCAAAGAAGAAATCTCCTCATACCGAAGTGAACTAAGAACTTCCGATGCCGCTCTTGATGCAGCGAAGTATCTACTGATCACTCCACCACTACCTGTATTGGTTCGTCCGGCATACCAACTCTTGGGTGCTGCCGCTGTTTCCTTGTTGCCGATTTGGGCGCGCTTACCCCTGCGCCTTCCGTGGCTTCCATTAAGTGAACGTGCCATCGTGCGTCCAGCGGCGAATACATTGACGAAAACTTTGCGCTGGGCTCTCGCCCCCGATTTGCCTTCCTGAATCTAAAACTTATTTATTTCTTCAGTGATTGACGTACCGCTGCGGATAAGTCGCCCAACTTGCCTACAACAATCTTTTCAAGGCCTAACCAACTTGCCATCAGGCGTAGTTCTTCAGCCAAAGCATTGGCAGTGGTTTTCTTGTCAACATTTTCCTCAGCGAATATTCCAGGCACCAACAATGTGGCGTTGTGGCGATCTGCCTTTAAATCCACGCGAGCGACTAATTCATCGCCCAACAAAAACGGAAGAACGTAATAGCCATAGACCCGCTTTTCTGCTGGCGTATAAATCTCAATGCGATAGCGAAAGTCAAAAAGTTTTTCGGCGCGTGGTCGATTCCATACAATCGGATCAAACATAGAGAGCAGTGCCTGAGCCTCAATAGCACGGGGTGTCTTAGCGTCAACATGCAAATACCAAGTCTCTTTTGAACCTTCAATAGAGGTCGGTAATAAGAGTCCCTTTTCGACGAGTTCATCGATCCGCGGTTTGGCGACAATATTTTTCAGTCGATAATAATCTGCGAGATCTTTTGCAGTTCCTACACCGAGAGATCGACCCGCAAGCGCAATCAACTCTCGCTGAGCATCGACCGCTGTCGGTGTTGGTGTGTTGAGATATTGCGCTGGGATCACCCGTTCTGGGAGGTCATACAAACGAGCGAAATCACTTGCCCTGCGAGTCGCCGTCACTCGCCCACACATAAACAAATATTCCAGCGCGTTCTTTGAGTCGTCCCAGTCCCACCAGGATGCTTTTTTCGTTGTACGAACAGAAAGATCTCCAGCTGCAATTGGTCCATCGGTTACAACCCGAGAAAAAATCTCCTCAATGAATGTGCCCTTCTTCTTGACAAGATTCTCTGCGGAACGCCATGGTCCTTGAAGCGACTGCTCCATTTTCCAACGCCATAAGCGATGATCACGAGTCGGCACATGAGCGGCTTCATGACCCCAATACTCAAAAAGTTCACCATTCTTTGTGGCCGAAGAAATCAAGTCACGACGGTGACTACCCAAACGCGAAAATAGTGGAAGTTCTTGACTTCGTACCAAAACATTGACCGAGTCAATCTGAATCAAACCGATGTGATCAATCACCTGACGTAGATGACGACTATCTACTCGACCAGTTGGTCGAGGCTGAGCGAACCCTTGCGCCCGCAGAGCAATGCGACGCGCTTGCGCCTTGCTGAGTTGAGTCACTCGAGGCGACATCAACCAACGATCAGTCAGCGACGGTGATGGTCACCGAGTTGATGACAACATCGGTGGTGGGTCGATCTCCGGCGCCAGTCGGCACATTCTGCATCGCTTCAACGATCTCAAGTCCTTTGACAACCTGACCGAACAACGCGTAAGCCGGCGGCAACCCAACACCACTTGGGCCACTGATCAAGAAGAACTGTGAACCATTGGTGTTCGGTCCTGCGTTGGCCATCGCCAATGAACCGATTTGATATTGACCAGCCTTAGGCAATTCGTCGGCGTACTGGTAGCCAGGTCCACCCCGACCGGTGCCAGTCGGGTCTCCACCCTGGCAAACAAAACCCTTAATGATGCGGTGGAAAATAATGCCGTCGTAATAGTGGTTGAGAGCCAAAAACACGAAGCTATTCACTGTTCGTGGAGCCTTCAAGGCATCCAAAGCAATCACCATGGTCCCCATCGAAGTTTCCATAGTGGCGGTGTAACGCTTCGTTGGGTCAATCCCCATCTCGGGTTCAGAAGCAAACTTCTGACTCTTAGGGGCGGAACCATCAAAAGGGGGGAAAGTTGTAGGCATAGGTGACAACACTATCTTGCGACTACTCTAAGCCCATGTCCGCAAACGATCCGATTAACGAACAATCACCAACGATTGACCTTGACGCCATCGAAAAAGATTTAGCCGACGTCGAAACTGCTCTCAATCGCCTTGACGCTGGCACCTATTGGACCGATGAAGTCACGGGTCAACCCTTGCCCGATTCACTTCTTGAAGGCAGTCCATTAGCGCGCCGCAATCCAACCTGAATTTCTCGGTCACCTCGGGGCTAATCCGAGCGAGGACTTAGGCAATACTGACCATATGAGTCACGAGATTACCCATCGCGTCATCGCTACTAACGGCGTCAACCTGCAAGTCACCGAATCTGGTGACCCCAAAGGTCCATGTGTCATTCTCAGCCATGGTTTCCCAGAGTCTGCTTATTCTTGGCGACACCAAATGGGCTTTCTCGCCGATGCTGGTTTTCATGTTCTTGCCCCCGATCAGCGGGGCTACGGATTTTCTTCATCACCGAAAAACGTGACCGACTATGGCATTGAAAATCTCACGGGAGATCTCGTGGGCTTATTGGACGCCACTGGTCACGACGATGCAACTTTCGTCGGACATGATTGGGGCGCTCTCGTGGTGTGGGAAGCGGGACGCTTGCACCCAAGTCGGGTCAACGCGATCTGTGGAGTCAGCGTGCCTTTCACACCGTGGCCGATGAAGCCGACTGAACTTTTCAAGATGATGTTCACCGATCGTTTTTTCTACATGTTGTATTTTCAGGAGGTTGGTCCAGCCGAGTTAGAACTTGAAGCCGATATTCGCAATACGATGCACCAATTCATGTGGGCTGCGTCAGGCGCCATGTATAAACCGGGTCCCACTGACTTCAGCGAACTACCACCGATGCAGGGCAGCGGATTCCTCGACATGTTCAAAGATGTTCCAGCGCATTTGCCAACATGGCTCACGCAGGACGATCTTGATCACTATGTTAAACAATTCACCAACAGTGGATTTTTCGGTCCCGTGAGTTGGTATCGAAACTTGGATGCAAACTATGAAGTGCTCAAAGATATTCCTATTGAGCGCATTTCAATGCCGACGTTTTTTATCGGTGGCGACAAAGACGCCGTCATCGCCCCACGACTTGACACCCTTGATGCCGTAAACGGGCTAACGCCTAACTACAGAGGCAGCGTCATCATCCCAGGAGCCGGACATTGGACGCAACAAGAAATGCCTGACGAATTCAATGCTGCGTTGATGGGTTTCTTACAGACTCTGTAAAAAGATTCTCTAGCGCTGACGCAGTTTGGAAAGCAGTCGCAAGATTTCGAGATACAGCCAGACGACGGTCACCATCAGACCGAAAGCGGCGAACCATTCGGTTGACTCGGGCATACCTTGTTTGGCGCCCCGTTCAATGAAATCAAAATCAAGAGCCAAGTTAAACGCTGCGAGACCGGCGACCAAGAAACTAAAGCCAATGCCGAAACCACTTGCCGAACTAATAAACGGTGGTGTGGCCCCGAACAAACTCATCAACATTGAAACACCGTAAAAAAGTGCTACTCCCATCGTCGCCCCAATGACGATGCGACGAAAACGATCGGTCACTTTGATAATCCGCAGGCTGTACATCGCCAACATCACGGCGAACACAGCAATAGTCGCTCCGGCCGCCTGTATGACGATGCCGTCGTAATACGTCTCATAGGCCTTGCTGATCGCACCAACAAATAATCCCTCAGCAATGGCGTAGACCGGAGCAAGAAACTTTGCGAGATGAGGTTTGAACATCAACAAAATCGCCAAACCGAAACCGACTAATAAACCACCAATGGCGTAACTCGGAAACTTGTAGACCTCGCCTTGTGGTGCGTCCACGCCCAGCCAGCCCACTGTGGCCGCGGCTAACAACAACACGAATAGCACCGCCGTGGCGCTCGCTGTTCCAGACACGGTCATCGTGCGGCCTGCACCGACCCATGGAGTCACGGGCCCATCCGATATACCGGCACGCGTCGTCGGGTCCGGAGCGGCCCAACCTGAACCGTTGGCTTTTGCTGCTTGTTCCAGACGCTTTTCATTGAGTAGCGGATTTGCCATCGAATTACTCCTTTGTCGTTCAGTTATTTTTACCCCAAAATCACTTGATTTGCCTACTTTTACACCTTACTCAGTTGACCCAGCGAAGTTATTTCAACAGATTTTCAGAGAACTTTGTTTACCTGGTTGAGGAATGCCTTGTGGTCGGTATCGTTCCCAACATCAATGGATTTTGAGATGTGGCAGTCTTGAAATTGTTGGTGAACTGCACAGGAAACTGTTCGGTTTTCCCAAAACATCAATCCGAAAGAAGTGGGGTTCTCAGGTGGCCAAGGATCGCGTAGATCGTGATGAAGAGGATCTAGTCCGTCTTTATCTGTCAGATATCGGACAGTACCAACTGCTTACCAAGGACGATGAAGTTCGTCTTGCGAAACAGATTGAGGCTGGTAAAGCGGCCAAAGAAGAATCTGAAACTCTTGATACCAAGGCACTGACTCCAGCCAAAAAGCGTGAACTCCGCAACTTGGTCAAAGATGGCGAGAACGCCGAGCGATCCTTCGTGCAATCCAACCTGCGTCTCGTTGTCTCAATCGCCAAGAAATATCAGGCTTCAGGGCTTCCACTATTGGACCTCATCCAAGAGGGCAACTTGGGCTTAATGCACGCCGTTGAAAAATTTGACTGGCGCAAAGGCTTCAAATTCTCGACCTACGCCACTTGGTGGATCCGCCAAGCAATCACTCGTGGTATTGCCAATACTGGTCGCACCATTCGTCTCCCAGTCCATGCTGGAGACACACTTGCACGTTTGCAAAAGGCTCGCTCCCGCTTGGAGTTGAAGTTCGGCCGCCAGCCAACATTGCGTGAACTTGCAGCCGAAGTAGAAATGCCCGAAGACAAAGTCACTGAAGCTTTGCGTTTCGCTGCAGAACCTTTGTCGCTCAGCGAGCCGTTGCGTGAGGATGGCGATGCCGAATTGGGCGATGTTGTTGAAGACCGCGCCGCAGAAAGTCCTTTTGAGAGTGCTGCAACATCACTATTGCCAGAAGAGATTCGTCGCTTGCTGGCGCCACTTGATGAGCGTGAACGCGAAATTCTGAAGTTGCGCTTCGGTCTCAATGGTGGCGAGTCACGCACACTTGAAGAAGTTGGCGAAGCTTTCAACCTCACGCGTGAGCGCATCCGTCAGATTGAGGCGCGCGCTATGAGTAAATTGCGCCACCCGTCGAGCGACACTGGCGCCCGCGACCTTCTCGCCGTCTAGCACGCGTCTTTGGCCCAGCGCCTTCTCGGTAGCTTCCACGTCTTAGGTAGGTTTCTGAGCGCAAAACGAGTGGTTTCCTACCTAGAACGGCTTGAGCCGACTTGAACGACAACGAATTGATTGGCGGAGGTGGACGGGAATCGAACCCGCCGGACGAGGTTCACTCGTCCCAACCGCTTTGAAGGCGGCGGAGCCCACCAGGTACCCGGACACCTCCATCCTTCAGGGTAGCCGCCTCGGTTCTGCGCTGTATCCTTGGGTTCATGAAGAAGCTCCTCATGCTCGTTGCCTTGGTTGCTTTGGTCGCCGCTGCGGTCAAAAAACTCCAATCAGCCTGATTCATCTCAGCCACCTGTCACCGCCTTCGGTGGCGGTACTCCCACATCATGTTGCACCACATTGTGATGCTTGAATTTCAAGTCGCCGAACTTCCCCTTTCATTTCAAACTTTCGATGGGGGAAGCCATGTTCACGATTTGCTGGTCCTGCAAAGGTGGTTCGGGGACATCCGTCGTGGCTGCCGCATTAGCCGCAGTTAGCGCACTCACTACCCCAACAATCCTTGTCGATCTCGCTGGCGATCAACCAGCACTCTTGGGCCTGACAACACCTGAGCAAGGAATCAGCGAATGGATGTCCAACAAGATGCAACTTGAGTTCGGCGACCTGCTGATGAAATGCGGCAGAAATTTATCTGTCGCAGCGCGTGGAAGCGAAGTGCTCCCTGATCACAATTCAGGAGACTGGAATTATCTCTGTCGCGCTTTGCGCCAAATTCATGATCAAGCAATCAACATTGTCGTTGATGTCGGCATATCGCCAGTTTCCAAAACATTATGGGAAGTTGCTGAGGCGCAATACCTCATCATTCGCCCGTGCTATCTTGCGCTGCGAAAAGCCGTTGAGCAAAATCGCTCAACGACTGGCGTGATCTTGATCACTGGTGGAGACCGAGTACTCACCCGACGAGATGTGCAGTCGGTTTTGAAAACGGAAGTTATCGCTGAGATCTCTGTAGATCCTGAAATCGCACGACGTGTCGACTCGGGCCTATTGCACTCACGCATTCCACCTGCCTTGAGTGCAGCCCTCTCCCCGTTACTGACCCATCGCGTTTCAATCTGATCATGCGCCCATGAACACACGTTTGCTACCCGACGAGATCACTCGCTATTTCGGCGATCAATCAGTAACTGACATCTTGGTGAACAACAACACCGAAGTCTGGATTGAACGCTGCGGGAACCTTGAACGCGGGGCCGACCTTTTACCAGGACAAATTGAAACCGCCCTCGAAAGAATTCTCACACCATTGGGGCGTCGACTGGATCGTTTATCGCCGATAGTGGACGCACGGCTACCCGATGGAACGCGTGTGTGCGCCGTCATTCATCCGATAGCGGTGCACGGTACATGCGTGGCCTTTCGCCTATTTCGCAAGGTTGCTTTTTCAATATGCGATTTCGTGCCACCTGAGCACGAAACGCACTTGACAGAGGTCATGCACACTGTTCTCAACAGTATGGAAAATATTTTGATCACCGGTGCCACTGGTTCGGGTAAGACATCTTTACTTGCCGCCATGATGTCCATCCCCCACGACATTGAACGTTTTGTTGTCCTTGAAGACACACACGAACTCACTGTTCAGCATCCTCACATGGTGCGCCTAGAAACCCGTTCAGCCACGGCGGAGGGACGCGGTCAAATCACAATGGACGATCTGTTACGTACTGCGTTACGTTTGCGCCCCGACCGCCTGGTCGTCGGTGAGGTACGCGGCATTGAAGCCCTGACCCTTGTTCAGGCAATGAACACGGGACATTCCAAATGCTTGGCCACACTGCACGCCAATTCGGCAATCGACGGACTGCACCGCCTCGACTTATTAACGATGCAGGCTGCCCCAGGGTGGACCCTTCTGGACGCGCGACATATGGTTTCTTCAGCAATCGGTTTCGTGATTCATATGAAACGTCAACGTCATGGTGCAAGAGTGATCGCCGAAGTCGCTCATCTCAATGGTGATCTTGATGCCTCAACAACGCGTGTGGATTACCTCCACCACTGATATGACTATCTCCGATTTCTCTTCTCGATTCACACAACGACAACGCATCAAGCGTCGGCTCACACAAGCCACCTCAGTCGGTAACGAAAACATCATTGATTCTCTTTCAGCAATGACTCGTTCATTGCGCTCAGGTCAATCTCTTGCCTCATCGCTGCATCAGGCGAGCATCACCGAACCATGTGATCTTCTGATTCGCTTAGCGGCCGCCATGAATAATGGACAATCCCTCAACCAAGCATGCAACTACTTGATAGAGGCCGATGAAAAGCAAAACACATCAGGTGATCTATCTGTCGTTCTTCATGTCATTTCCCTTGCCAGCGAAGTTGGTGGTGATGCCGCGCATCACATTGATGCACTCATTGACACCTTGCTCGACCGCTCCTATGCGCGCCAAGATCGCCAAGCTCAGGCATCAACAGCTATGGCATCAACGCGCTTGATTACATGGTTGCCTGTTGTATGTGCCGCATGGATTGTGAGTGATAGTCCCGCAATTCGAAACACAATGTTGGCCACACCATTGGGCTGGATATGTCTCGCTCTCGGCATTGGACTCAACCTTGTCGGCCGAATATGGACAAAGAAGTTGATTAACTCGTGATTTTTATTGCCGCTCTCGTTGGATTATTTCTCTTCTGGCGACGCACCAAAGCGCGCCTTCGTCAACGGCGTGAAACTGAAATGATGGACGCTTGGCCGCAATGCGTGGACCTCTTGATGGCTGCTCTGCGTGCCGGCTATAGCCCAGTGCAAGGAATTCATTTCCTCAGTTTGCACGCACCCCAAGTGATGCGGTCAGTGTTTCTCGCAGTCACCGAGAAAATGGCACTCGGCCTACGTTTCACAGATGCCCTACGAGAACTCCCCCAACGCATCGGGCCTGCTGCGCGACCCCTATGCGAAGTCTTGGCAGCAGGAGATCGCCTAGGTATCCCCATGGAGAGTTTGATCTTTCAATTGGGCAATGACGCGCGCCTCAGTCGGCGCCGCGCCGCGGAAATTTCTGCTCGACAATTGCCGATTCGGCTCAGCCTCCCCTTGGTGATCTGCACCCTTCCATCATTCATTGTCCTGATCATCGTTCCGACCATTGCCGGGACCGTTTCGCAGCTACGTCTTTCGATCTAACTGCCTCACCACCACTACTCACACGGAGACTTTTATGAATAACGCTTTCTTACGCATCTATATATATGTCACGACGCCCCACGTCACGACGAGTCCACGGGATTCCGGTCAGGCCACCTCCGAATACGCGTTGGTGATGCTGGCAGCTGCACTCATCGCTCTTTTGGCAGTGGCTTGGGCGACTGGCGGGGGCGGGGCAGGCAAAATCGGTCGTTTATTCGATCAGGTGATCAGCAATGTCATCTCAAAATTGCCGTAAACAAACAACTCAAAGAGACGACGAGGGGCAGGCCACGGTGGAGTTTGCCCTGGTTCTACCTCTCGTCGTGATCTCTCTGCTGTTGCTCATGCAGGTATTGGTCATCGTTCTCGCTCATGTTCAGGTGGTCAACGCCGCCCGTAACGGCGTGCGCGCAGCGGCGGTCTCGGCCCAGCCATCTCAGACCGCCGAATCTGTGGCCCTGCGCTCTTTAGGGGGTGCGAGTGACGGCAAAACGCCGTCCGACATCTCGGTTCAAACCACAACCGACGCAAGGTGGGTCACCGTCACCGTGACTCAACACCTTGTCACCGACTTACCCATTATTGGGCGCTTCATCAGTGACCTTGATATCAGTTCGCATTTTTCGATGCTCCTTGAACCCCCGCTAGGTTGATGGCATGCAGTTATCCGCACGTACTGATCTCATAGGTGACATTGCTGTCATCAGTTTTAGCGGTGAACTTGACCTCTCAACTTTGCCCAAATTGAGTGATGTGCTGACACAAGCGACGACCGAGGATCATCAGCAGATCGTTCTTGATCTTGATGGAATCACCGTTCTTGATGATCCTGCTTTGGGACTTCTACTCGGCTTCGCTGCCCGCTTGCGAGCCAAAAATACTTCGCTGCATATTGTCTGTACCAGCCAAAATATTTGCAGTTATTTGCGCCGCACGAAATTAGATCTCATTATCCCCATCGCAACTTCGGTATCCGACATCACCAAGTAAGACAAGGCGGACCTTAAGGTTTGCGTTTGCGAAAGCCACGACGATCTTCAACTTTGAGTCGAGCTTTTTGTTCTTCTTCTAGTGAAGCCTCTTCAGCAACCAAACGCTTCATGCTGTCCAAGCGCCGCGGATCTAAAGTTCCATGAGTGACCGCTGCAGAGACTGCACAACCTGGTTCTTCCTCGTGCTTACAATCACGAAAACGACACTTCTCTGACAAGGCGAAAATATCAGCGAAGGCACGTTCGATTCCGGTACCACTTGACCACAAGCTCACCGCACGCACACCCGGTGTGTCAATCAACCAACCCGCCTCGCCGACAGGCTCGGAAGGTAGCGCCACTAATTGCACAGCCGTTGTTGTGTGGCGCCCGCGCTGATCACCCTCACGCACTGCTGCAGTGCTCTGAACTTGACCGCCCACCAAAGTATTCACAATCGTGCTCTTGCCGACACCGCTCGCACCGAGCAGCGCAACAGTTCGGTAGCCGCTTGCATATTGCAGTAAGGCGTCAAGACCATCCCCACGGATTCCACTCACGACATGGATATCCACACCAGGTGCCACCGCTTCAAGAGTGTTCACACAGTGATCAACTGCCTCTGCACTTTCCATTAAGTCGAGTTTGGTCAATATCAATACTGGTGTGGCTCCGCTATCGAAAGCCAAAACTAATTCTCGTTCAAGGCGACGCTGGTTCGGCGGCGAAACCAAAGCATGCAACAAAAACACAACATCAATATTTGCGGCGATGGTATGAGCCTCGGCGCGTTGTCCCTCAAAACTGGCACGGCGCATAAATGCACTGTGGCGAGGTAAGACCATTTCAACTTTCTCACCATCGGCGGAGACCACGACCCAGTCACCAACAGCAACCTCGGCGCCAATATTGCGCACACGTATGGGTTCAACGCCAGTAGACGGTGGACCATACCAAACCGTGCTCCAACCCCTATCCAGCCGCGCCACCCGACCCGGAAGGCCCGTTCCTTGTAGGTCCACAGTACGGTCGCGACAAAGATTGGACCAAGTCACATCCCATGTGACATTCCAACCAAGGGCGATACGAGGGTCGTTCACATCTGAGACCGTAGCCTTGCCTTGGCGCACTTCCCCCCGAACCCGTGCCAAAGGATTCATCAAAATGTTGTCTCGCCTCGCCCGCTGGTGCTTCACGCACCATTGGCTCACCGTCATCATCTGGCTTATAGCGCTGACCGGAGGCACTTTTGTGGCCAATGGGGCCCTTGGCGGTGGCGCCTTTGAAACTCGCTTTTCCATTCCTGATTCGCAAAGCCTGCGAGCTCTTGACCTACTCGTCGATGCATATCCCAATGCCGATCCAGTGACCGACGCTCAGATCGTTTTCTCCAGTCCCACTGGCTTTGAAGACTCCACAACTCAAATAGCAATCACCAATTTTTTGAGTGAGGTGCAATCCACAATTGACGGACTAAGCGTCAGTAACCCATTTGAGGATTCGACGCTGATCAGCCAAGACGGAACCGTTGCCTATGCCGTGGTCGGACTTCCCGATGGCGAATCAAAAGATGACCAAGACAAAGTCGGCCAGGCGATCCTTGCCGTCGGCAACTCCCTCACCGAGTCGGGCGCATTGCCCGATGGAGTCATTGTTGAATACGGCGGAGATCCTTTCGTCTCCTTTGAACTTCCTGAAAGTGAAATCGTCGGACTTCTGGCGGCGATCATCATTTTAGTTTTGGCATTCGGCTCGGTCCTTGCCATGGGACTACCTATCGGGACTGCGCTCGTCGGACTTGGTACGGGAGTCGCGGCAATCACGATCTTGAGTCATGTGATGGAGATGCCAGATTTTGTCGTTCAGATCGGGGCAATGATCGGCATTGGTGTCGGCATTGACTACGCGTTATTTATCGTCACGCGTTTCCGCGAAGGACTACGTGCAGGTTTATCACCACAAGATGCCACGGTGAACGCTGCCGATACCGCCGGACGTGCTGTGCTGTTCGCAGGTATTACGGTGATGATTTCGCTATTGGGCATGTACATGATGGGCATGAGTTTCGTCTACGGATTAGCCATCGGTGGATCGGCCACTGTCGGCATCATGGTTATAGCGTCGCTTACTTTGTTGCCGGCCTTACTGAGTTTCGTCGGTCATCGCATCGATGTCACGACTCGTGCAGCGATGGCATCGCTGATTATCTTTTCCTTCCTCTCGCTTTTCGGAGTCATCTTTTTTGACACTTTGGTCCTGCTTCCCCTCGGTCTATTGATTGCCGTAGTGATCATGGTGCTGAGTATTTTTGTTCCTTCATGGCGCACACCAATTCGACACCGCCAAGCAAAACCACTGCGCCAACAGTTTTGGTATCGCTGGAGTCGCTTTGTGCAAAAGCGTCCGTGGACTTCTTTCATTAGTGGTCTTGTCATACTTCTCACTCTGACCATTCCACTGTTGAGCATGCGTTTGGCATTGAGCGACAATGGCAACCGCGCCGAATGGCAAACAGCACGACGGGCGTACGATCTCTTAGCTGATGGTTTCGGGCCTGGCTTCAATGGACCACTGCAACTCGTCGCGCAAGTTGACGAGACAATCACCCAAGATGATCTACAAGCGATTACTCAAGCGGTGCAGGCTGACCCCGATGTCGTTTTTGCGGCACCACCATTTAGCGCTCCAAACAACTTGGTCGTTTGGAAAGTCATTCAACGTGAATCGCCGCAAGCCGAGGGCACATCTCTGCTCGTTCATCGACTACGCGACGATGTCCTACCGACGGCGATCGGCGATTCGGGTCTGGTGATCAATGTCGGTGGCTTCACGGCGATCGGCGTCGACCTCAGCGATTATTTCGCCGAGAGAATCTTTCGCTTCGTCGGAGCAGTTCTCTTGCTCTCATTTTTACTACTGATGATTGTCTTTCGC
>BJGB01000041.1 GCA_014190215.1 Actinomycetes bacterium
TGAACTTGTGCAAGGGCTGCATCAGGCTTTAGATCACGTTGCGGTCGATCCTGAATGCCGAGTTGTCATTTTGACAGGGTCTGGACGAGGTTTTTGTGCAGGACTTGATCTGAGTGGCTACGGCTCGGCGCCTCACACAGAGCATCTCGGTGCGACGCAACGCTCATTCGCTGTTCAAAAACATATTGCCAGTTTGATTTCACATATGCGCGCCATCCCGCAGCCAATCATTGCTGCTGTGAACGGACCTGCTGCAGGTGGGGGCTTAGCCCTTGTGCTGGGGAGCGATATTCGTATTGCCTGTGAATCAGCGAAATTTAATGTGGCATTCATTCGAGTGGGTTTTTCAGGCTGCGACATTGGCACCTCTTGGCTCTTGCCACGGATCGTGGGTGTCGCTCGTTCTCAAGAAATGATGCTGACCGGACGTGTGATTGATGCGCAGGAGGCTTACCGCATTGGTTTGGTTGTTGATCTTGTGCAAGACGCCGACCTCGAAAACGCAGCCATCACGGCTGCGCAACGGGTGATGTTGAATACGCCGTTTGGAGTGGCTCTCACAAAAGAGGCAATGTGGACTGCGCTAGAGATTCCGGCAATGCAGTCTGCGATTGATCTTGAAAACCGTCAGCAAATTCTTTCCAGTCATACTCAAGATGCGCGTGAGTCAATGCTCGCCTTTCTAGAAAAGCGTGCGCCTAACTACACCAATGAATAATTGTTTCTGCGTCGTTCAGTAGGTCAATGGGTTGTGACACGCAACAAAGTGGGCAGGAGCGATTTCGCGCATCTCGGGCTCTTCAACACGGCAACGGTCCTGGACATTTGGGCAACGGGGATTGAAACGGCAACCAGCGGGAGGATTGATAGGTGAAGGCGGTTCACCCATCACGGCGGTCGGTGCATAAATGACCTCAGGGTCTGGCTCAGGGATTGAATCGACCAAGATATTCGTGTACGGGTGACTAGGTCGGGCATACAAATCGTCACTCGAGGCAAGTTCACACATTTTGCCTAGATACATCACGAGTACTCGATCGCTAATGCTCTTGACTACGGCGAGATCATGGGCGATGAAGATCAAAGTGAGACCATATTTGGCCTTTAAGTTTTCCAATAAGTTGATGACTTGAGCCTGCACGCTGACATCAAGAGCCGAAACGGGTTCATCACAGATAATCATCTGTGGATCAAGTACGAGCGAGCGAGCGATTGAAATCCTTTGGCATTGCCCGCCAGAAAATTGATGGGGGTAACTCTCGGCGGCTCGCTGAGGATCAATGCCGACATCTTCGAGTATCCTGTTCACCAAAATGTCTCGCTCTTCTTGGGTCCCACGCTTCCAGACGAGAAGTGGTTCTAAAACGATGTCGCGTACTTTTCGTCGCGGGTTCAGCGATGAAATTGGATCCTGAAAGATCATCTGTATTTTGGTCCGCGCGTCGCGCATCTCGTCTTTGGAGAGTGTGGTCAGTTCTTGACCATTGAAATCGATGGATCCACTGGTGGGTGCTGGCAACTGCATGATGGCGCGACCGGTAGTACTTTTACCGCAGCCAGATTCGCCCACGATACCGAGCGTTTCTCCTTTGATCACATCAAATGAAATGCCGCTCACTGCATTGACTTTGAGTCCAGTTCTTGCAACAGGAAATTCAACCACGAGGTCGTTAACACTCAATAGAACATCGGGGGAGTTGCGCAAATGGGCTTTGCCAGTACCAGCCATCAGTTCTGACCTCCTGTTGATAACAAATCTGAGCGCTGGGATAACTCAAGCTTTCGCTCGTGGTATTCGGGTGATCCGACTGGGTAAAAGCAGGCGTAAACATGCTCAGGATTTTCTGTAACCGTGAGTCCTGGTTCTTCAACCAAGCATTTAGGCCGTGCATAAGCGCAACGAGGCGCAAAATTGCATCCTAAAGGTGGGTTCACCATATCTGGAGGTCGACCCGGGATCGTCGCTAACCGTGTGTGAGAAGCCTGTCGCAGTTTCGGAATGCTGCGCATCAGTGCTTCCGTGTAGGGCATCTTGTAGGAGGAAAAAAGTGTTTTGGTCGGGGCTTTCTCCACGATTTTTCCGCCGTACATCACGGCAATGACATCAGTGTTTCCCGCCACAACGCCGATGTTGTGGGTGACTAAAATGAGAGACATATTTCGATCAACGCGCTGTTCGTTGATGAGATGCAATATCTCTGCTTGAACTGTCACGTCTAGGGCTGTCGTTGGTTCATCAGCAAAGAGCAAGGTGGGGCCACATGCCAAGGCAATAGCGATCATGACTCGCTGACGCATTCCGCCGGATAGTTCATGTGGATACTGATTGAGTCGACGCTGAGGTTCGGGGATTCGCACATCAGTGAGCAACTTCTCAGCTGTCAATCGTGCTTCAGATTTATTCATCCCAAGGTGCAGCATCAATGGTTCGGCAATCTGGCGACCAATTTTCATGACTGGGTTTAACGAAGTCATCGGATCTTGAAAAATCATCGACATTTCTTGACCCCAGATTGACCGCATCTCTTTTACAGAGAGTCCCATGAGTTCTTGTCCATTGAATTTGATTGAACCTTCACGGATCAGGTTGGTCCGCCCGAGGAGACCCATAATCGATCGTGAAAGAACCGTTTTCCCTGAACCAGATTCACCGACAATGCCGAGCGATTGACCTCGTTGCAACGAAAATGAGACGCCATCAACTGCCTTGACCGTGCCACGTTCTGTACGGAAGTAGGTTTTGAGGTCACTGACTTCAAGTAACGGAGTAGTTGTGCGTGGGTCAGAATCGTTCACAGCGATGACTCCTTGACGTCAAGGTGTGAACGAAGTCGGTCACCAGCGAAATTGAGAGACAGTACTGTCAAGAAGAGCAAGAGAATGGGAAAGAACGCTATCCATGGCGCATTTTCAAGGGTCGTAGCACTATCAGAACCAATTTGGATCAGCGATCCCCAAGTTATTCCTTGCGAAACTGAGAGTCCTAAGAAAGCCAAACCCCCTTCGGCGACGATCGCCACGGCCATGCCTAAAAGCGCCAAGGCGCTCATTGGTATCACGACATTCGGTAATAATTCACGCAAGATAATCCTGGAGTCCGAGGCACCAATTTGGCGTGCGGCAAGGACGAATTCGCGATCGGAGAATTGCAATGTGCTGGCTCGTGCCAAACGTCCCACTGGGGCGATGGAGAGGATGCCGAGAATCATGGAGATGGTGAACAAGGAACGATTCAGGAGTGCTGTGAGCATGATGGCTAGCACGAGGGATGGGAAAGAGAGGAGAACTATGAAAGTGAAGGAAATGATTTTGTCCAGCCAACCACGGAAATAACCGGCAATGATGCCAAGAGTTCCCCCGACGAGAAAGCCGAATGAAATCGCGCTAAATCCTACGATGAGAGAAATACGGGCTCCGTGCAACGTGCGCGCAAAGATATCGCGGGCATCTTTATCGGTGCCGAACCAATGTTCAAAAGACGGGCCATACGGCGGTCGACCGTTTCCATCTATGTCAATGAAGTATCCCCGGGGATCTTTGAGGTGTAGATAGGGGGCCAAGATGGCTAGCAGGGTAATTAAAATTACCCAACTGATGGCGAGCCAAAATCCCCATCCGATTTTTTTCTGTATTGCGGCATTGATCTCAGCGTCTGGTGAGTCAGACACAATAATGGTTTCTTCGCTCATCGTCGTACCCTCGGATCAATGATTGAGTAAAGAATATCAACGAGCACGTTGATGATCACGAAGGCCAAGGCGATCAGTATCACTATTGCCAAAACCACTGGGAAGTCTTCGCGTAGAACCGATTCAACAAGGCTTGAGCCGATCCCCGGAATTCTGAAAACCGTCTCCACTACTATTGAGCCTCCAATCAGCCCACCGGTATTGAGCCCCACGACAGTGATGAATGAGAACATGGATGGACGAATGGCATGACGAAATATCACGCGAGATCGTGAGAGACCTTTAGCGCGCGCCATCAAAATAAAGTCTTGTTGCAACGTCGTAATCAGGTCGGTTCGCAAAAGGCGTTGATAGACGGCAGCCGCTGGGAGGGCGATCGTGACGGCAGCCAGGAAGATCTGTCGCAGTCGCTCGAAGTAGGGATCTATCGCCTTATAAGTGAGCGGGAACCAGCCAAGTTTCAACGAAAAAATGTATTTCAGAAGAATTGCTAGTGCAAAGTTTGGCATGGCTAAAAGAAAGAAACTATTCATCGTTGAAATCTTGTCTGAGCGCTTACCAGCGCGTGCTGCAGTGATCGCTGCCCACGGAATGGAAATCATCACTGCCAGAAGTTGAGCCATGATGAGCAAGGTGATGGTGCGTGGAATGCGCTCTTTGATTAATCCCGAAACGGGTGGTTGTCCGTCTGTGCTGAATTGGACTCCCATGTCGCCGGTCGCAAAATCGCCCAACCATTTCACGTAGCGAACAGGCAGTGGCTTATCCAAATCGTATTTAGCTTTGACCTCTTCGATCAATGCAGCACTCTTGGGATTATTGACATCTCCCGCAAGCGGACCCAAGATATTGAAGAGCGGGTCGCCAAGCACATTCATTGCCCCGAAGGTGAGAGCACTCACCGACAAGAGCAACAAAATCGCCATGGCGACCCGCTGCATCCAAAACTTCATAACTTTCTAACATTTGTCACGAAGTTCATTTTAACTATTTGTCTCAGCTCATCCAAGTTGAGGTAAATGCTGTCGTACCGTTGATGGCACAAGCCAACGCAACACCTTCAGGGGTCTTGACATCACATGTACCGTTGACGGCACTTGTAAACGAGTTAGCCCAAACTGTGTGCTGCAAGAAGATGTATGTGTAAGCATCATGTAGATTCTGGCTGATTTGCTTTTGGATGCTTACCTCTTCTTCGATAGTCGGTGCTACTTGAGCTGCAAGCAACAACGTGTCTCGACTTTCGTCGCAATAGCGTGGCCAGTTCAATGAAATGCCACCAACTGTGCGGCATAGCAACCAAACATTGTCATTAGACGGTTGGTAAGCACCAAATTGGCGCCAACCGATCACATTGTATTGGCCGAGGGCAGCTTGTTGAATGTGATCATCCTGAGCAAGCTCGTCGTTCGTCACGTTGAAACCAGCTGCAGCCCAACTTGCGTTGAAGAGGTCCGTGATGCGTTGTCCAACAACGGATGGACCGGTGTACTGCCATTCCATATTGACTTTGCCATCGGTGCAGGTTGGCGAGCCATCTGCTGTCAAAAGGCCGTCGGCGCAGTATTCGGCAACAAGTGCCAACGCTGCTTCTGGATCGTCAGCTTCTTGCTTGATTGTCTCATCGTAATATGGACTCTCTGGCGTGAATCTCTGATCAGCCAAGCGAGCTTCGCCATTGCCGAATAATGTGTTGTATTCCAAACGTGGCGTGGCGAGGGTGATTGCTTTGCGAACACGAATATCGTCAAAAGGTGCATTCGCTGAGTTGATCATCAGGAAACTCTCTTCACCATTGTCATCAATGATGTTGAAGATGGACTCATCGGCACGAAGTGCGGCTAATGACTCGGTCTCAGTGGTGTGCATGGCATCAAGTTCGCCGTTCTGGAGAAGCTCTAGGCGCGTTGCGGGATCAACCACAGGAATGATTTCAATTGCGTCAAGCCAAACTTCTCCACCCCACCAGTCTTCGTTACGAACGAAGCGTGTGACTGAGTCCTGGGTTCGGCTCTCATACTTGAAAGGACCAGTTCCTACTGGTGCCTGATTCAAAGTTGGGTCTTCGAGTGCCGCTGCCAACCATGTGGGTGAGGCAACCATGCCCAACTGTGAGCGCAGTGCGTGTGGGAACTGCAAGTTGGCATCCAAGAGGTGATAAATCAGAGTCAGATCGTCAACGATCTCGACAGCGTTTTCAGTTGGGTAAAACGGGCGAACCGCAAGTCCTACAAGAGGAGCTGCATAGGCGGCGTCAAAGTTGGCTTTAACAGCTGCCGAATTGAGATCGGTGCCGTCGTGGAACTTAATGCCAGGACGCAAGACGAGAGTCCAGTCCTTGAGGTCTTCTGAAGGCGTGAGCGATGCTGCCAAGTTTGGAACTGCTGAGCCGTCAGCGGCAAGAGCGGTCAAAGTATCAAAGACAGCATTTCCCATGACGTAGGCGGAGACAGCGAATGCTGAACTGGTTGGATTCAAGCCGTCAGTTTCGGCTTCAACTCCGTAACGAAGTGTTCCGCCGGCAACGGGAGTCCCAGGTGCTTCGGTGGTGGGTGCTTCGCTTGTGGGCGCTTCGGTGGTGGGCGCTTCGGTCCCTTCGCTATCGCTACCGCATGAAGCGGCAAGGAAAGCAAAAGTTAGGCCTACTGCTATTGCAGCGCGATAACGCCGTGTTTTTGTTATCTGCATAAATTCCCCCTTATTCGTCATGGAAATCTCTTTTGAGACGCCCGTCACTTGTCAGGCTAGCACGACCCTGCGGATCTGTGAAGTTTGGAGCTAGCGAGTTGCCATATTTGACTTGCTCGACCGATTGACAACTCACAATTGCTTTTTCGGCGAGGGATACACGAAACTGCAGTTATGTCCAAGGCACATCGGCGAAGACTTGACGGATTGACGAGGGCTTTACCTCATCGCTTCAACACCAATAATCCCAATTTCCTTGCCATCTCCGCAATGCACGATGAAGCAGTTTCTCAGAATCGACCGTGTTATCGCGATCCAACGAGCGGATACAGCGTATTCACCGCGGTGTTCTTGAGCGACAGGGGTTACTGCTGCGAGAGCGGTTGTCGTCATTGCCCGTTTGAACCTCTACAGTAAACGGCGAGTTGTTTGACGGTTTTAGGGGAGATGTATGAGCACTAGCATGATGGCGAAATTTCGTGTCTCGGCGACAAAGCCGCTGAAGTTGAGCGCTATCGCGACTGACGATGACCTGGGATGGGATAAAAGCTCTCAAAAAGGCGAGTTGGAAAAAGTGGTCGGAGAGATGGCTTTTGAGCAGCATCGATTAATGGCCGAGGCCAAGCAGAGTCTGTTGATAGTTCTTCAAGGTCGAGATGCCTCCGGTAAAGATGGCTTGGTTCGACATGTGATGACCGGTATGAACCCTGCCGGAGTGCGGGTGACAAGTTTTAAAGTGCCAGCTGGCATTGAAAAACAGCACGATTATTTATGGCGTTGCCATGACGCTTGTCCTGCTCGGGGTGAGGTTGGCGTCTGGAACCGTAGCCATTACGAAGACATTCTGGTACCGCGGGTCAAAAACCTTGTCGGCGAGGAAGTGTGGAAGAAGCGTTATCGACATATTCGCGATTTTGAGCAGATGCTGGTTGACGAGGGAACGCGAGTCCTCAAATTTTATTTGCATGTCTCGCATGACATTCAGCGGCAAAGGCTGCAAAAGCGGATCGATAATCCGGAGCGGAGTTGGAAGCATGATCCCAGCGATCTTTCCGACCGAGAGATCTGGCCAAAGTATGAGGCGGCCTATGAGGATGTACTGCGGGAGACCTCGCGCCCTCATGCCCCGTGGTATGTCATCCCTGCTGACGTGAAATGGGTTCGAGATTTAGCTGTAGCAAAAATCATCTTGAAGACGTTGCAGGAGATGGACCCCAGAGTGCCAGTTCCTAGCAAAGACCTCAAAAAAATCATCGTCCCAGAGTGAGCGAAGGTTTTCTGCAGTCGCTGACTAATAGGGCTTAGTAAGGGCCGAGCGTCTACATTTGTTCACGAGGGGTCAATGGACCCACAGCACTCTGAAAGGCCGTCGTGTCAAACCAACGTGAAATTATGACTTGGGAGATTTTCGGAGAGGCTTCGCGAGCGTTGGCACAAATGGTTGCCGAAGACGGTTACGACCCCGACATGATTCTCTCGATCGCTAGGGGCGGGCTCTTAATTGGGGGAGCGCTGGGATATTCGCTAGCTGTCAAAAATGTGTACACCATGAATGTGGAGTTTTATACGGGTGTTGACGAGCGACTAGAGGTTCCCCGTATTCTTCCACCCGCTCCCGACTTCGTGGACCTTGGTGATGCCAAGATTCTGATTGCTGACGACGTGGCCGATACTGGTCACACACTGCGTAGCGTACAGAAATTCTGTGAAGGTAAAGTCGGTGAAGTGCGCACAGCAGTTCTCTATGAAAAGTCACACTCTGTCGTTCAAGCAGATTACGCGTGGAAGAAAACAGATCTGTGGATTAATTTCCCGTGGAGCGATAAAGATCCATTTATCGTCCGCGAAGGTCATGTGCGCGACGCCTGAGTAAAAATCTTTGGGAGCGTTTGCTTCTACTGAATATGAAACTTCAGCGCCCGGGTGCACCTTGGCAGTATTCGTTGGTGTAGACCGACGCAACATCGTCGGTAATCTCCACACCTTGAGATGCATATATCGGTTGCAAAATATCGTAGAGATCTTGAACCTTCGTCTCATCGAAAGAGCAATACGTTCCATCTGGGCTATTTGCCCCAATATTTTTTTCGTCTAATAACTGCAGGCCAGCCGAATTAAGTTCTGCGCTGAGGCTCCAAAAGCCGTCGTACTCTTCGTTGATCTCAATCATCCTGTCGGTGATGGGAGTCGGATTGTTATAGAAGTCCACCCATGCTTGCTGCATTTTTGGAACTAGCAACTTTAGGCAAGCATCAAGTTCTTGGGCTCGGCTCTTGAGCATCGTGATTGTTGCTGGATAGTTATCAAAGCCAAGTTCAGAGACGGTAAAAAATGAAACATCTGCTGGCCCTCCGTCCTTCCAGGGAATGTCATTTTCGTATTTGTAGATTTCGTTGGTGGCAAATCCTTGTTGCAAAATGGAGCCACCTTTGCTCACCCAAGTGGCGTCGGAACCGTTGTAGCTAGGGTCGCTTTGCTCTGGCATCAGATAACCCTTGTCGATCATGAAGTCAATATAGGACAGGCCTGGAAAGTGCACGAAGGAGGCACCACTGGCAGCAATGTCAGTTGGAGTCTTGATGGCGTACTGAGTTGGATCCCACATCAGCATTTGGGGATCTTGATCAAGAGTCTTGGCGATAGCAATCAGCGGAAGAGCGGCAGAGTCTTTGATCAGGTCAGCAATTCCGATGTAAGCCATATCCGCTTGCCCATCAACGAGCACAGAACTGTTCTGCTTATCAAAGTTTTTTGTGAGAATTTCTACTTCTTGTAAACCACCAACTGCGTATTGCTGCTGCACCGGACCCGAGTAGGAGACACTGTTCTTGTCAGCGGTGCCAGAGGGTCCGATCAACTGGTAGGTGCCACCGTGTTCAAGTTCTGGAAACCAATCTGTCTGAATTGTCAATTTGGCGGGGCAGACTCCCGTAGCGGGGTCTGCCTTCTCACTTGCATCCGAACTACATGCCGCAAAGATTGAGGTGAGGCTGAAGATTGAAACTAATGCGGTGACACGTCGGGGGGACATGATTCTCCTTTGGTTACAGCAGACTTTAGCGGGATGCATGAAAGTCGGCTAATCCTTATCATGCCAATCCCTGATGGCGCGGGTTGTGACCCACCCGACAAGGAGAAACATCAAGACTCCGAAGATCGAAGCCGTGATCGTACCTGCGAACATCTCTGGTCGTTCGATTGATTTTTGTTGTCGGGTGCGGATGTAATACCCGATTCCCTTTTCCCCTTTAACAAAAAAGAAATCTGCGACGACTGAACCAATGACCGCACTGCCCGAGGCGATGCGTATGCCTGTCATCAATGAGGGTAATGCGCTGGGAAGTTCAAGGCGCCAGAGTCGAGTGCGACGAGAGACGTGATTGAGAGTGAAGAGGTCGTGATGCATCTGGTCGGTTGATTGAAGACCGAACAAAGTGTTAGTGATCACGGGAAAGATAGCGATCAGAACTGTGACGACGAGACGCACGCCCAGTTCCTCGCCAAACAACTGGGTGAGAAGGGGAGTGATCGCCAGAATGGGAACCGTCTGCAGGACAACGGCGTATGGGAATAGGGCTCGTTCAACGCTTCTGGAAAGGTTCATCAGCACGGCCAGTGCTATTCCGAGAAGTATCGCGATGGACAGTCCCAAGATCGTGACTTTGACTGTTGGCCACATATATCCAAGAATTGGTCGCAGTCCATTGACTTTGTCGGTGACCGGCATGAAACCATCGGTGACAATTTCGTGGGGGTAGGGCAAAGCATTACGCCGTTGCACGGGATTGTCGTAATTGAATGTGGCGTAGAGATACCACAGCGCGATGAAACTGGCGAAAGTCGCCATCGGGAGCAAGGTGCTGAACCGTAGTGATGGTCGGCGAATTCTGCTCATGAATGAGCGACCTTCAGATCAGCGCTGATTTTTCCACAGATCTCAGCAAAATCACTTTGATAACGAATGTCCGGATGGCGCGGGTATGGGAAGTCAACTGCGTGTTCAGCGATAATGCGTCCGGGTCGCGCCGACATCACGAGTACTCGAGTTGATAAAAAGACCGCTTCTTGGATGCTGTGGGTAATAAATAATGAAGCAAAGTGTTGATTCTGAAAAAGATGTAATAACTCATCGTTGAGGTGTTCGCGAGTGATCTCATCGAGGGCGGCGAAGGGCTCATCGAAAAGGAAAAGGTTTGGTTGCAGAACTAAGGCTCGGGCCAGCGAACAGCGCATTTTCATTCCGCCAGAAAGTTGTTTCGGGTACTTGTCTTCGTATCCCGTGAGGTTGACAAGATCAATTGCCGTATCGGCTGCTTTTTGCCTGGAAGGCTTGTCCATCCCAGCAAGCTCGGCGTTTAACTCAACATTTCGTCGCACCGTGCGCCAAGGCAACAATGTCGGGTCCTGGAACACATAGCCAAGGCTTGTGCGATCTACGTCGCAGAGCCCTTGTGTCTGAGCCAGCAGCCCAGATGCGAGTCGTAAAAGCGTGCTCTTGCCGCAACCCGAGGGTCCGACAATGGAGACGAATTCGCCGGATTGAATGTTCAGATTGAGATTCTCCAAGGCCTGAGTGCCGTCCGCAAAGGTCAACGAAATATTCGCCATTCTCAATGCTGAATCTGACATCTTGTCAGCGGTAAGGGGCATGACCTAAACCTTAGTTTGAGTGGCAACGATTGTTTCATCTGCCGAACTATTTGCCCTCAACAGCAGCAGATCGATTCGGGCAATGGGCGACTATCTCCACAAATTGTGTTTCTGCAGCACTTCTCGAAGAACCAGTGATTGGTCGGTCATAATGCCTTGGACGCCAAGGCTGATCAACTCCTCCATGGTGGCGACATCGTCGATCGTCCAGACATGCACAGGTTGGCCGTTCTTGGTTGCCCGAGCGAGGGTGCGTTCATTGACGACCGTCAGTGGACCCTGACGAACTGGCACCTGAAAGCATGAAGGTTCCTTCGGCGGCAAACCCATCACCCACAGGGCAACCTCGCGCGGACTTGCGCCGGTGCAGACATCACTTCCAAAACTGTTGCGGATATTTTTGATTCGTTGATGGCTGAAAGATCCGATACAGACTCGGGGGAGGGAATGAGTGTCTTTGAGCACTGCGATCAGGGGGTTGACGCAAGCGTTGCTTTTGGCATCAATGTTGAATTTGGTTTCGGGAAACTCTTCCAGCAATTCTGCGAGTAGGGGAATTGGTTCCTTGCCGTCGACTCGCATCTGAGAAACCTCTTGCCAACTGACATCACTGATACGCATGTGGCGACCGCAGGTACGCAGAAGATCGTTGTCATGGAAGGCCACAAGTACGCCATCTGCTGTCAGTTGTACATCGGTCTCCAGATAGTCGTATCCGAGACTGACGGCATGACGAAAACTCGCCAGAGTATTTTCGGGAAGGGAATCGGTTCCGCCACGATGAGCGAAAGCGATGAATTGATGAGAAAGGTGAGGTTCGAGGTACGGATGGTTATGAGCGAGATGCATATCTCAAAATGCAGAGGCCCTAAATGGAGCGCCCGGCGTCCTTCCAGTACTCATCTTTGAGTAGGCGCTTGTACAACTTGCCAGTGGGATGACGCGGTAGTTCAAGACGAAAGTCAACGCTTCGTGGGCATTTGATATCTGCCAATTGTGAACGACAGTAAGCAATTAGTTCTTTTTCTAAAGCCTTCGCCTCTTCTGGAGTGCTGGGCATAGTGACTGGTTGAACAACCGCTTTGACTTCTTCGCCAAAGTCCTCGTTGGGTACACCAAAGACAGCGACATCAATGATCTTGGGATGAGTGACTAAAGCATTCTCAGCTTCTTGCGGATAGATATTGACTCCACCGGAAATGATCATGTACGCCTTGCGGTCAGTGAGGTACAAAAACGAATCATCGTCTAAGTAACCAACATCGCCCAAAGTGCTCCAACCTTTTGGATGGCGTGAATTTTTCGTCTTCTCGGCGTCATTGTGGTATTCAAAAGTACCTCCGCCTTCAAAAAAAATGGTTCCACTTTCGAAGTGTGGCAAGTCCTGTCCATCCTCACCACAGATGTGCAATGTGCAACCAATACCGACTCCGACAGTTCCCTCATGAGCCAACCACATCGTGCTGTCGCAGTAGACGAAACCATTGCCTTCGGTGCCGGCGTAGTACTCATGAATAATTGGACCGAACCACTCAATCATTTGCTTTTTTACTGGTATCGGACATGGGGCTGCAGCGTGAATGACCGCTTGCAGACTTGAAACATCGTACTTGCTGCGCACGGCGATATCGGTTTTGAGTAAGCGAACAAACATGGTCGGGACGACCTGAGTATGTGTGACCTGATTGTCTTCAATAGCCGCTAGGAACTGCTCGGGATCAAACTGAGACATGACGACGGCGGTGCAGCCGAGCGCCTGGGCACTCATGGTGAAACGCAACGGTGCGGCGTGATACATCGGAGCGGGAGAGAGATAAACACTGTCTTTGGTGACGCCAAAGAGCATTCCCATTGTCGGTGCAATAGCCGTTGGTGTGCCGTCAAGGGGCAAGTTCTCGAATGGCTTGCTTACTCCTTTGGGCATGCCAGTGGTACCAGAGGAATAGAGCATGTCAATACCTGCGATGCGGTTTGGGAGCCCCTCACTTGATTGCTGAGAGACGGCTTCTTCGTAACTCTCATATCCAGGAATTGACCCATCAAGCATCAAGCGCAATGAAACTCCAGGTGTTCCAAGCAAGATTTCGGCCGCCTGATCGGCTTTATATTTTGATGTGATAAAGGCCTTGGCACCACAGTCATTCAAGATGTACGTCAACTCAGTGCTTGTAAGTCGTGAAGAAGTCGCGGTGTAAATCACTCCTGCAAAATGGCAACCCCAGAGGACTTCGAGATAGCGGTCATGGTTTTCCATGCATAGGGCTACATGGTCTCCAGGTTGTAGCCCAACCGAGCGCAACAGATGGGAAAGGCGGTTCGCCGCGTCGTTTAGCTGGGCAAAGGTCTGCGTATAACCAGACCCAGGAATGACTAAAGCGAGTTTGTCGGGTGTAGTGGCGGCGTGGTCTCCGATATGCATGCTTTTGACAGTAGTGCGATTACCCTTTGCTTATGGAGTCGTCACGGGGTGGATCGCAATGGGCGATTGCAAGATTCCGTGAAATGGTGAGCCAGGGTGGAGCTCTTGCGCTCGATGAGATGTCTTTTTTGATCACGGCGGCGATTTTGAACGACGAAAATTTTGATCTCATCGGGCAGATGGCTCGCTTGGA